>CAUZWC010000205.1:0-5996 GCA_963583595.1 Alphaproteobacteria bacterium
ACTGGTCAACTGGGCGCGCACGGGATCGCTCTGGCCCATGACTTTCGGTCTGGCGTGTTGCGCCGTCGAGATGATGCACACGGCGGCCAGCCGCTATGACCTCGACCGCTTCGGCGTTGTATTCCGCCCGAGTCCGCGCCAGTCCGACGTGATGATCGTGGCCGGCACCCTGTGCAACAAGATGGCCCCGGCCCTGCGCAAGGTCTACGACCAGATGGCCGAGCCGCGCTGGGTCATCTCCATGGGTTCCTGCGCCAATGGCGGGGGCTATTACCACTATTCCTATTCGGTCGTGCGCGGGTGCGACCGGGTCGTTCCGGTCGATATCTACGTTCCGGGCTGCCCGCCGACGGCGGAGGCGCTTCTGTACGGAGTGCTGCAGCTCCAGAAGAAGATTCGCCGTACCGGCACGATCCAGCGCTAGGGCCAGCGGCGAACGCGATGATCGAAGCTCTCATAGATTTGGGCGAGTACGTTCAGGCGTCATTGCCCGAAGCAGTGACGGAGACGGAGCAGCGCAACGGCCAACTCATTCTCCACGCCAGGCGGGACGAGATCCTGCGCGTACTGACCTATCTTCGCGACGACAGCAATTGCCAGTTCAAGGTTCTGGCCGATCTCTGCGGCGCCGATTATCCGGACCGCCCCGAGCGGTTCGACGTGGTCTATAACCTGCTCTCGATGACCCACAACCAGCGCATCCGGGTCAAGGTCACGACCGACGAAGAGGCTCCCGTGCCGTCCGTCGTGTCGGTTTTCAGCACCGCCGGATGGTTCGAGCGCGAGGCCTGGGATCTCTACGGTGTGTTCTTCTCCGACCATCCTGATCTGCGCCGCCTGCTGACTGATTACGGCTTCGAGGGCCATCCCCTGCGCAAGGACTTTCCGCTGACCGGTTATGTCGAGGTCCGCTATGACGATGAGCAGAAGCGGGTGATCTACGAGCCGGTGAAGCTGGTCCAGGATTTTCGGACCTTCGATTTCATGAGCCCGTGGGAAGGCATGACCCGCGAATTGCCGGGCGACGAAAAGGCCACGGCCGAGGAGGACGCGTCATGACCCCCTCGGAAGTCCAGATCAAAAATTACTCGATCAATTTCGGCCCCCAGCATCCGGCGGCCCATGGCGTGCTGCGCCTCGTCCTCGAACTCGATGGCGAGACGGTGGAGCGCGCGGACCCGCATATCGGTCTGCTGCATCGCGGCACTGAGAAGCTGATCGAATACAAGACCTATCTCCAGGCCGTGCCGTATTTCGACCGGCTCGATTACGTCTCACCCATGTGCCAGGAGCACGCCTACGCCCTGGCGGTCGAGACCTTGCTCGGAGTCGTGGCGCCGCCGCGCGCCCAATATATCCGCGTCCTCTATGCCGAGATCACGCGGATCCTGAATCACATCCTGAACGTCGGCGCCTTCGCCCTGGATGTCGGCGCAATGACGCCCTTCCTGTGGATGTTCGAACATCGCGAATATCTGATGGAATTCTACGAGCGGGTCTGCGGCGCGCGCCTGCATTCGGCCTATTTCCGGCCGGGCGGGGTGCATCAGGACCTGCCGGGCGGGCTGGCCGACGATATCCTTGCCTGGGCCGATACCTTTCCGAAGATCATCGACGATGTCGAAACCCTCCTGACCGGGAATCGTATCTTCAAGCAGCGCACGGTCGATATCGGCATTATGACCTCGGAAGAGGCGATGGACTGGGGCATGAGCGGGCCGATGCTGCGCGGTTCGAACGTGGCCTGGGATCTGCGCAAGGCCCAGCCCTACGATGCCTATGCCGAAATGGATTTCGATATTCCGGTTGGCAAGAACGGCGATTGCTTCGACCGCTATCTCGTGCGTATCGAGGAGATGCGCCAGAGCCTCTCGATAATCCGCCAGGCCATCGCGAAGATGCCGGAGGGCCCGGTTGCGGTCGACGACCGCAAGGTCACGCCGCCGCCGCGGGCCGAGATGAAGCAGTCGATGGAAGCCCTGATCCATCACTTCAAGCTCTATACTGAAGGCTATCACGTGCCGGCGGGCGAGACCTATACGGCGGTCGAGGCGCCCAAGGGCGAATTCGGCGTCTATCTCGTCTCCGACGGGAGCAATCGGCCCTATCGCTGCAAAATCCGCGCGCCGGGCTTCGCCTTTCTCCAGGCGACGGATTTTCTGGGGAAAGGCCATATGCTGGCCGATGTCGTGGCGATCATCGGCTCGATGGATATCGTGTTCGGGGAGATCGACCGGTGACGGCAACGAGCGACTGGCGCGCCGAGCCCGAGAGTTTCGTCTTCTCGGACGAGAACAAGGCGAAGATCGAGAAAATCGTCGCCAAATATCCCGATGGCCGTCAGGCCAGCGCGGTCCTGCCGCTGCTCGATCTGGCCCAGCGTCAGGCCGGCGGCTGGCTGCCCCGCGTGGCGATCGAACATGTCGCCGAGGTTTTGGGCATGCCCCCGATCCAGGTCCAGGAGGTCGTGTCTTTCTACACGATGCTGCACGACAAGCCGGTCGGTAAACATGTCGTCTGGGTCTGCACGAATATCGCCTGCATGTTGCGCGGTAGCGACGATGTGCTAGCGGCCTGCGAGGCCGTCACCGGCGTGAAGCTGGGTCAGACCACCGAAGACGGCCTGTTCACCCTGCGCGAACAGGAATGCCTGGGCGCCTGCTGCAACGCGCCGATGGTGCAGATCGACGACGATTTCTACGAGGACCTGACGGCCGAGACCACGACGGCGGTCCTGGACGCCTTCAAACGGGGCGAAACGCCTAAGCCGAGTTCGCAGACGGGCCGGCACACGTCTGAGCCGGCGGGCGGCCTGACCACACTCAAGGACACGCCGGTATCGGCGGAGGGCGGAGACCCCTGATGGCACTGCAGGACAAGGACCGCATCTTCCAGAATTTGTACGGCCTCAAGGAAATGGGGCTGGCCGGCGCCCGGTCGCGTGGCGACTGGGACGGCACCAAGGAGATCCTGGCCAAGGGCCGCGATTGGATCATCAACGAGATGAAGGGCTCCGGGCTACGCGGACGCGGCGGCGCGGGCTTTCCCGCCGGCGTCAAGTGGTCCTTCATGCCGAAGGAACCGGGGCCGCGGCCCCATTTCCTAGTGATCAACGCGGACGAGAGCGAACCCGGCACCTGCAAGGACCGGGAGATCATGCGCAACGAGCCCCACAAGCTGGTCGAGGGCGCGTTGCTGGCTTCCTTCGCGATGGGGGCGCATGCGTCCTACATCTATATCCGGGGCGAGTTCTTCCGCGAGGCCGAGGCCTTGCAGAGGGCGATCGACGAAGCCTATGACGCCGGTCTGATCGGCAAGAACGCCTGCGGTTCGGGCTGGGATTTCGATCTCTACCTGCATCGCGGCGCGGGCGCCTATATCTGCGGCGAGGAGACTGGCCTGCTCGAAAGCCTGGAGGGTCGCAAGGGCCAACCGCGTCTGAAGCCGCCCTTTCCCGCGGCGGCGGGGCTCTATGGTTGTCCGACGACGATCAACAATGTCGAAACGATCTCGGTCGCACCCACCATCCTGCGCCGCGGCGGCTCATGGTTCGCGGGCTTCGGGCGCGAGAACAACACTGGCACCAAGGTCTTCTGCATCTCGGGCCATGTGAACAATCCGTGCAATGTCGAAGAGTCGATGAGCATCCCGCTGCGCGAATTGATCGAGCGGCATGCCGGTGGCGTGCATGGCGGCTGGGACAACCTGTTGGCCGTCATTCCGGGCGGGTCGTCGACGCCTTGCCTGCCGAAGAATTCCTGCGGCGAAGTCCTGATGGATTTCGATTCCCTGCGCGCTATGAAGAGCGGGCTGGGCACCGCGGCGGTCATCGTGATGGACAAGTCCACGGATATCGTCCGCGCGATCACCCGGCTGTCCTATTTCTACATGGATGAGAGCTGCGGCCAGTGCACGCCCTGCCGCGAGGGCACCGGCTGGCTCTGGCGCATGATGAAACGGATCCAGTCGGGCGAGGCGGAACTCGAGGATATCGACCTGCTGGAGAAGGTAACCTATCAGGTCGAGGGTCACACGATCTGCGCCCATGGCGACGCCGCGGCCTGGCCAATCCAGGGCCTGATCCGTCATTTCCGGCCCGAGATGGAGCGCCGGATCATCGAACGCAAGGGCGGCGCGTCCGCCGCCGCGGCCTAGGAGACAGCGATGCCGAAGGTCACGATCGACGGACGCGAGATCGAAGTCGAAGCCGGGCTGACGATCCTCCAGGCGGCGGAGCGGCTGGGCATCGAGATTCCGCGCTTCTGCTATCACGACCGCCTGTCGATCGCGGGCAATTGCCGCATGTGTCTGGTCGATGTCGAGAAGGCGCCCAAGCCGATCGCGTCCTGCGCCTGGCCGGTCGCCGACGGCATGGTGGTCCGCACCCGGTCCGAGATCGCCACGAAGGCGCGCAACGGGGTGATGGAATTCCTGCTGATCAACCATCCGCTCGACTGCCCGATCTGCGACCAGGGCGGCGAATGCGATCTGCAGGACCAGGCCATGGCCTATGGCCGCGGCTTCAGCCGTTACGGCGAGCACAAACGCGCGATCCCGGCGAAGACCATGGGGCCGCTGATCCGGACCTATATGACGCGTTGCATCCATTGCACGCGCTGCATCCGTTTCGCGACCGAGATCGCCGGCGTGCCGGAGATGGGCGCGCTCGGCCGCGGCGAGCATATGGAGATCACGACCCATCTCGAAGGCGCGCTGCATTCCGAATTGAGCGCGAATATCATCGATCTCTGCCCGGTCGGCGCTCTGACCAGCGCGCCCTACGCCTATGTCGCGCGGCCCTGGGAATTGAAGAAGACCGAATCGATCGACGTGATGGACGCGGTCGGCAGCAATATCCGGGTCGATTCGCGCGGGTCGGAAGTGCTGCGCGTGTTGCCGCGCCTGAACGAAGAGATCAACGAGGAATGGATTTCGGACAAGACGCGCTATGCCTGCGACGGGCTGCGCCTCCGGCGCCTCGACCGGCCCTATGTCCGGCGCGACGGCAGGCTGGAAGAGGCCAGCTGGCAGGAGGCTTTCGAGACCATCGCGTTTCGCCTGCAGGGCTTGGACGGGAAGAAGATCGCGGCGGTCGCCGGCGATCAGGCCGATTGCGAGGCCATGGCCGCGCTCAAGGATCTGATGACGGGTCTCGGCTCGCCCCATATCGATTGCCGGCAGGACGGCGCGAAGCTGGACCCAGCCAACCCGGCCGGCTGGCGTTTCAACACCACAATCGCCGGGATCGAGCAGGCTGACGCCCTGCTGATGGTCGGCACGAATCCGCGTTGGGAGGGCGCGTTGGTCAATGCCCGCATCCGCAAGCGCTGGCTGCGCGGCGGCTTCCTGATCGGCGTGATCGGAGAGGCGCATGACCTGACCTACCGCTACGACCATCTGGGCGAGGGGGGCGATGCCCTGCGCGCGGTGGCCGATGGCTCGCACGATTTCGCCAAGGTTCTGAAGGATACCGAGCGGCCGATGGTCGTGCTGGGCATGGGCGCCCTGACCCGGTCCGACGGCGCCGCCGTGCTAGCCATGGCGCGCAAGATCGCGGACCAGACGGGTATGGTCGCCGAGGGTTGGAATGGCTTCAACCTGCTACACACCGCCGCCGCCCGTGTCGGCGGCATGGAACTCGGCTTCGTGCCGGGCGAGGGCGGGCGCGACGTCGAGGGCATCCTGGCCGGGGCGGAGAGCGGCCAGATCGAGGCTGTTTATCTGCTCGCCGCCGACGAGATCGACACGGCTCGGCTAGAGAAGCCCTTCGTGATTTACCAGGGGCATCACGGCGACCGGGGCGCGGATTGCGCCGATGTGATCCTGCCCGGGGCCGCCTATACCGAAAAGCACGCCCTCTACGTCAATACCGAGGGCCGCGCCCAGCGCGCGCGCCTGTCGCATTTCCCACCGGGCGAAGCCCGCGAGGATTGGAAGATCCTGCGCGCGCTGTCCGCCACGCTCGACAAGACCCTGCCCTACGACACTCTGGAGGA
>CAUZWC010000206.1:0-5993 GCA_963583595.1 Alphaproteobacteria bacterium
CATGGAGATCGACGGGGCGAAGACCCGCGTTCTGCCGCGTGACGTGCAGCAGCATCCGGTCACGGATTTTCCCCTGCATGTCGATTTCCTGCGCGTGACCGAGAACACCCGGATCAACGTCGACGTGGCGGTCCACTTCATCAATGAAGAGGAGAGCCCGGGCCTGACCAGGGGCGGCGTGCTCAACGTCGTCCGCTTCGAGGTCGAGGTCTTCTGCCGTGCCGGCAGCATTCCCGAAAGCCTGATCGTGGATCTGACCGGCACCGATATCGGCGATTCGATCCTTATCAGCGCCGTGGCCCTGCCCAACGGCGTCACCCCCGTCGAGGGCGATCGCGACTTCACCATCGCCACCATCGCCGCACCGACCATCGAGGTCGAGCCCGAGGAGACCGAGGAAGGCGAGGCCGCCGAGGGCGAAGAGACCAAGGGCGAAGGCGAGGAGGACGGCGGCGCGGAGGAGTAATCCTCCCGTACGCGCCGCACCGCGCTCATGTTTCTGCTCGTCGGGCTGGGCAATCCGGGTCCAGGCTACGAACGCAACCGCCACAACATCGGCTTCATGGCCGTGGATGCGATTCATCGCCGCCACGGCTTCGGTCCCTGGCGGGTGCGTCACGAGGCCCTGGCGGCCGAAGGCACGGTAGGCGGCGAGAAGATCCTCGCTCTCAAGCCCCAGACCTTCATGAACGAATCCGGCCGCTCCGTCGGCGCGGCCCTGCGCTTCTTCAAGATGGCGGCGGGCGATGCCCATGTCTTCTGCGACGAGATCGACCTGCGGCCGGGCAAGGTGAAGGTGAAGCTGGGCGGCGGCGCCGCCGGCCATAACGGCATCCGCAGCATCATGAGCCATATCGGCGCGGACTTCTGGCGCGTGCGGATGGGCGTTGGCCATCCCGGCGATAAGGCCCGGGTTCACGGCCACGTGCTGGGCGATTTCGCCAAGGTCGAGCAGATCTGGCTCGACCCCCTGCTCGATGCGGTCGCCGACAGCTTTCCGCTGCTCGCCGAGCGGCGGGATTCGGATTTCATGAGCCGGGTGGCCATGCTGACCGCACCGCCCAAACCGCCGAAACCGCCCCGGCCGCCGAAAGCGACGCCGGACGAGAAAAAATCGAAAGAAACGGACGAAGGCGCAGGGAACTGAAATGGGCTTCAACTGCGGTATCGTCGGCCTGCCCAATGTCGGCAAATCGACCCTGTTCAACGCCCTCACGGCCAGCGCCGCGGCCGAAGCCGCGAACTATCCCTTCTGCACCATCGAGCCAAATGTCGGCCGGGTGCCCGTGCCCGACCCGCGCCTCGCCAAGATCGCCACCCTCTCCAAATCCAAAGCGATCGTGCCGACCCAGATCGAATTCACCGATATCGCCGGTCTGGTGCGCGGCGCCAGCAAGGGCGAGGGGCTGGGCAACCAGTTTCTCGGCCATATCCGCGCGGTCGAGGCGGTGGCCCATGTGCTGCGCTGTTTCGAGGACGACAACGTCACCCATATCGATGGCGAGGTCGATCCGGTCCGCGACGCCGAGACCGTGGACACCGAACTGATGCTAGCCGATCTGGAAAGCCTGGAGCGGCGCGCGGATCAGGCCGAGAAACGCGCCAAATCGGGCGACAAGGAGGCCAAGCGCGCCGCCGGCCTGATGAACGCCGCGCTCGCGGTGCTGCGCGAAGGCAGGCCCGCGCGGACCGCCAAGATCGACCCGGCAGACCGGCGCGAGTTCCGCGCCCTGCAGCTGCTGACCGCCAAACCCGTCCTCTACGTCGCCAATGTCTCGGAGGAGGAAGCCGCGACCGGCAACCGCCATACCCAGGCCGTGGCCGCCCGCGCCGCCCAAGAGGGCGCGGAATATGTCGTCATCTCCGCCGCCATCGAGGCCGAACTCTCCCTTCTCTCCGACCCGGCGGAACGCTCGGAATATCTCTCCTCCATGGGGCTGAAGGAGCCGGGTCTGCACAGCTTCATCGGGACCGGCTACGGGCTGCTCGACCTCATCACCTATTTCACCGCCGGGCCCAAGGAGAGCCGCGCCTGGACCATCCCGCGCGGCACCAAGGCGCCAGGCGCGGCCGGAGCGATCCACACGGATTTCGAGCGCGGCTTCATCGCCGCCGAGACCATCGGCTACGAGGATTTCATCGCCTGCGGCGGCGAGCAGGGCGCCAAGTCCGCCGGCAAGATGCGCCTCGAGGGCCGCGACTACACGGTCCAGGACGGCGACGTCATCCTCTTCCGCTTCAACGTCTGAGACCCGCCGGATTCGATCTAGGCTATGGCAGGAACTCGGGCTCCATGGGCAGGCCTACCCGCTTCTTATCGGATATTTCCATGACCACCTGGTCCAGGGCCGCTGCCCGATAGATCGTGGTCGGATGGCTCGAGGCATAGGTGATCGCGTCCGGGTTCTCGGCCGCCATCCGACGCCAGAAATCGGCGCCCACATCGATATCGTAACCGGCCCGTGCGGTCGCATAGAGACCCACGTAGTCAGCCTCGGCCTCGAATTCCTGGGAAAAGACGTCGCTGCCAATATCGCCGCCCAACTTGGCGAATTCGCCCCCGGTGCTCGCCCCGGCCGCGATCGCCGCCATATCCAAAATCAGGCCGACGATGGCGCCGGCCCTCCGGTTGTCCTGCTGGCTGTCCACATGGCCCAGTGCGTTGTGCGCGAACTCATGCCCGACCACGACGGCCAATTCGTTGTCGCTGCGAGAGAATTCCATCATGCGCTGGGAGACGAAGACCGTCTCGCCGTCGGCATAGGCATTGAGCTCGCCTAAGCGCTCGACAATCAAATTGTAGTCGCAAACGGCGAGGGGTTGCACCGAGAAACCGAGCGGCGCGCCGGACGCGAATCAAGATCGATCGCCCGCCGCTCTCGGCCGCCAAGGCGTCGAGCCGCTCCGAGACCGCGTCCACGACCCCGACTCCGCTGCCCACCGCTTGTCCCTCGATCGTCTCCAGTTCGTCGCCGGCTTGCAGGCCGGCCTGCGCGGCGGGAAAACCGGAATGGACATAGGCACCCAGACCCGGTCCGAGAGTTGGAACGCACTCATGGCCGCCTGCACCCAATCGGGATGGTCCAGACCCTCCTTCGCGCTCTGCGCATTCCACAAGGTGAAACCGTATTCCCAGCGCTAGCGGCCCGAGCACAGGCTCGGGCCGCCGCCGAGGACCCTCCAGCCCACGTCGTACAGCCGGTTCTGGTCTTCCACCCAGATACGCAGCGCAACCTCCCGCTGCCGCATCTGCTCCTTCGCCAGCTGGCTGCGAGCCGACCGCGATCGGCGCCGTGCGCAGACCGCTACAGGCGGCAACCGCCACCATCAGCATGCGACCCGCCATAATCCAAACCAAACCGCCCGTCCCGAGCATGGCCTCTTCCCGCCTCAGTTGTTCTTTCGAAAAATCAATCAATCGAACAATAGAGTCGGCCGCATGTTCGTTGCGTCGCACGGGTAGCCCCCTCTAGGATCGCGTCAAGATGAAATCCGGCACGCTAGGGAGAGAGTCGCGATGGGCACCACGATCACGCTGAAGGTCGAGGACGGTTTCGAATTCAACGCCTACAGGGCCGAGCCCTCGGGGGCGCCGAAGGGCGGGCTGGTGGTGATCCAGGAGATCTTCGGGGTCAACGACCATATGCGCGGGGTCGCGGACGGCTTCGCCCAAGCCGGCTATCTTGCCATCGCCCCGGCCCTGTTTGACCGCGACCGGCCCGGCATCGAACTGGGCTATACCCCGGAGGATATCGCCAAGGGGCGCGACCACCGCGCCGCGGTCGGCTGGGACAGCCCGCTGATGGATGTCGCGGCGGCGATGAAGGCCGCGGCCGAGGCCGGCAAGGTCGGCACGGTCGGCTATTGCTGGGGCGGCTCCGTGACCTTTCTCAGCGCGACCCGGCTGAGCCCGGCGGCGGCGGTCTGCTACTACGGCGGCCAGATCGCCCAGTACAAGAACGAAACGCCGAACTGTCCGGTGATGATGCATTTCGGCGAGAAGGACGGCGGCATCCCCATGACCGATGTCGAAGCGGTCAAAGCCGCCCGGCCCGAGGCCATCGTCCATGTCTACGACGCCGGTCACGGCTTCAACTGCGACCAGCGCGGCGACTACGACGAAGGCTGCGCGGAAAAAGCCCTGGAACGGACCCTCGCCTTCTTCGCCAAGCATGTCGGGTAGCAGGGTCGCGGCGCCCCGCGATAGCCGCCGGCTGTTCTCCCCTCACCCTCCCCGAGGGGAGAGGTTGGGGTGAGGGGATAAAAAGCCCCGGTGTGAGCAACACGCTATAATGGGCGCCCGAACCGCCCTATTCCGCCAGCCTAGGCAGGGCGACCGCGCCGAATTCGGCGAAAGACAGGCGGCCGTCGCCATCCGTGTCCTTGGACTCGAAGCGGAATTCGTGGGCCTGGTCGAACTCGGCCGTGGTGACGATGCCGCCCTGGTCGTAGTCGACCCCGTCGAAACGCTGGGTCCAGATCGCCTTGCGCTGATCCGCCTGGGCGGCATCGGCCTCCGCCTCCGCCGCCTGACGTTCCAGGATCGCGATGAACTCCGCCCGGCTGAAGGCGCCGTCGCCGTCCTCGTCCAGCAGATCGAAGACCTTGCGCTGGAAGGCGATGGTCTCCGCGGCGGTCAGGCTGCCGTCGCCATCCGAATCGATCGCCGTGAACTGGTCCTGAAGGCTCGCCCCCTGGGCCAGCGCGCCCGTGGCGAGGGGCAGCGAAACCAGGCAGGCGGCGAGCATAGTTGCGGCAAAACGCATGGCGACTCCGGCGAATATCGGGGAAACGGTGATCGCTCTTATACGCCGCAAGCTCCCCGCCTGTCTCGACTCCCGGCGCTCACTGTTGCGCGAGCGAGGGGGCGGCTCCCCAGCCCCAGTCCCCTCACCCAGCTACGCCTTGGCGCGGCATAGCCGAGCTTAGCCGGAGCTGGGTGAGGGGGTGCGACGGCAGGTGCCCGCCGCCCCACCGAGAAACTACGCCAAGCGCGAGAGATCGAAGCGATGGACCTCGCCCAGCAGGGCGAGCAGCGACTCGGCGGCCTGGGCGGTCAGGGCCTTGCCCATCGCGGCCGTCGCCGCCGTGGCATCGCCCACCACCCCCGCCGGGTTGAGATCCCCGGCATGCCAGTAGAAGCCGTGCGGCCCCTGGGGCGAGAGTTTTTCGAAACCCTCCGCGCGCATGGCAGCAGTCAGGGACTCGAAACGCGCGATTCTGTCCTTGCGCACCAGATCGGGCTTCAGATGCTGCATCAGGGCGGTCTCAACCGCGCCGCCATGGATGCCCAGCTTGACCTCCTCCCCACCCACGGCGGCCGCCGCGTCGTAGAGGTCTGACGTGTTGGCCTTGGCCACCAGCATGCCGTGCTCGGCGCGCAGCCGTCCGGCGGCCAGGTTCAGGATATCGCGGTTGCCGCCATGGCCGTTGAGCAGGACCAGCTTGCGCAGCCCGAGCCGGGCCGGACCGGCCATCGTCTCGCAGATCGCGGCGACCAGGGTTTCGGCCGAGAGGCTCAAGGTGCCGGGAAAGCCCAGATGCTCGTCGCTCTTGCTCACCAAGATCGGCGGCAGGGCGGTCGCGGGCCGGCCCTCGGGCCGGCGCGCCATCGCCTCGGCCAGGATGCCCGCGCAGATATCGGCATCGGTCGAGAGCGGCAGATGCGGTCCGTGCTGCTCGATCGCGCCCAAGGGCAGCACGGCGACCAGCCCCACGCCCTCCAGCCCGGCGATCTCGTCCGTTGTCATTTCGGCCCAATAAGGGCGCGGCATGGTCATGTCAGGCGGCCCTCGCCAATGTGCCAACGCCTCGCCCTTCGAGACCGCCGCGGCGCGGCCTCCTCAGGGTGAGGCGAAGGAGAGGGAGAGACTACAGGCAACAACCATCGTCATCCAGCGACCCCATGTCTCCATCCGGCAACCCAAGCGCCCCCACCCGCACAACCTCACCCTGAGGAGCGGCCGCAGCCCGCGTCTCGAAGGGTGAACGCC
>CAUZWC010000207.1:0-5930 GCA_963583595.1 Alphaproteobacteria bacterium
TGCCTACGGCCTCACGGCGCAGCGCGGCAAGATGGTCGATGCCGCCTTCGACGGCTTCTGCGAGACGGTCGACGCCTCGGACCTGGTGCGCCTGCTGCGCCTGGTGAAAAGCCCGGCCGAGCTGATCTATGTGCGCAAGGCCGGCGAACTTTGCGACAAGGTCATCGAGGTCAGCATCGCCGAGACCAAGCCGGGGGTGAATTGCAAGGCGGTCTATGGCCGCATGTTCGCAGCGATGATGGAGGCGGGCGGCGATCCCTCCGCCAGCCGCTGGCCCATCGGCGCTGGCCCGGCCCGGTATTTCGGCCGGTATTTCACTGGCGACAATATCGTTGGCGAAGAGGACAACGTCACCTTCGAGCCGGCGGGAAACTACCGCCACTACCACGCCGCCTCGATGTACAACATCGTTCTCGGCAAGGTCGATCCGCGCCTCACCGACATGAACAAGGCCTGCGCCGACGCCATCGACGCCTGCCACGAGGTCATGCGCCCCGGCCATACGGTGGGCGAGGTCTACGACGCCCATAAGCGGACCTTCGAGAAGGCGGGCTACGGCCATGCCGCCCTGACAGCCTGCGGCTATACGATGGGCGCCATGTACCCGCCGACCTGGATGGACTGGCCGATGTTCTGGACCGGCAACCCCCAGGTCATCGCGCCGGGCATGGTCTACTTCCTGCACATGATCCTGTTCGACCGCGGGGCCGGCCTGGCCATGTGCATCGGCGAGAGCGCCATCGTCACCGAGGGCGCTCCCGAGCGCATCAACCACGTCCCGCGCGAGGTCATCGCGAAGTAGCGCGCCTCGCCCCGCCGGGCTGACCCTGCGCGGCGCCAAGCGCCGTCTGCATGTCGCCGACGAGACGGGCCGGGTCCATGTCGGGGTCGATGCCTTCGCGGTTCTATGGGACCGTCTGCCGGGCTTCGCTTTCTATGCGCGGCTTCTGCGTCTGCCGGGAGTGCATGGCTGCGCCGCCTGGGCCTACGACCATCTGGTCCCCGCCCCGCTCTATGCCTGGGCCCGCCGGCGGGAGCGGGAACAGGCGGCCGCGCGTTAGGTAGGGCAAAGAAAAGGCGCCGGTCCTCTTGCGGGGCCGGCGCCTGATTCTCGTCCGGCGCGGGGCGCCTAGTAGTAGTGGCGCGGCGTGTCGTAGGCCTTTTGGTGGGTGCCGCGCTGGAAATAGTCGATCATCGTGATGAAATCGTAGACCGGCAGGTCCGTCGCCTCCTGCACCGCCTTGGAATAGGGCGGCAGCATGGAGCATTCGAGGAGGATGGCGCCCAGGTCCGGATTCTCGCGCTGCATCTCGAGGGCGACCTCCACGGTCTCGCGCTCTATATCCTCGGTCACCAGCTCGTCGCCTTCCTTCATGATCTGCTTGTCGAAGCAGGGCTTCTCCTGCATGCCCTTGATGACCAGCTTGCGGTCGTTGTCCAGGCCGATCTTAGCGATCATGTGGTTGGACAGCGCGCTCGAATCGGCCGTGATGACGCCGATCGACTTGCTCTTGCCCAGGAAGGAGGCGACGAAGGGCACCTGCAGCAGGCTCGAGGCGCAGACCGGGATGTTCACGGCCTTGGCGATGACATCCTGGTAGTTCAGGAAGAAGCCGCAATCCGAACTGATAGCCTTGACCCCCTGGGCTTCGAGCGCCTGGGCCGCCTCGATGACGGCGGGCTCGAGCTCCGGATCGCCGACGAAGACGCGGGGATAGGTCGCGCCCTCGACCACCTTGAACAGCACCGGATAGTCGTAGGTATCGGCGTTGCCGACATCGCCGGGCACGAAGGGCACCTGGTAGTCGAGCAGCAGGATGCCGACGCAATAGCCGTAGGCCTCGGCGGCGGGGCGTGTCTTGTAGACGGGCATGGTTCTCTCTCCGTGATCTTGGCGCGGGCTCAGTAGCCGCCGGTATAGGCGCGCGGCCGCATGCCCGCGCTGAGATAGTCGATGGCGCTGATGAAGTCGTAGACCGGCAGGCCGACCGCGTCCTGCACCGCCTTGGCATAGGGCGGCAGCATGGAGCATTCGAGCAGGATCGCGCCCATGGTCGGATATTCGGCCAGCAGCTTCTCGGCGCAGGCTACAGTCTCCGCCGTGATCAGGTCGGAATCGAGGGTGCCCTTCTCCTCCAGCACGGCGGTCTTGAATTCCGGCTCGTCCTGCATCCCGCGGATGATCAGCGGGTTGGGCGGCAGCTTGATGCCACCGCGGGTCAGGAAGCCTTCGTCCAGATTGGTCGAATCGGCGGTGATCACGCCGATCGGCTGGCTCGGGTCCAGGCTGCGCGCGATGAAGGGAAGCTGCAGCAGGCTCGACATGCAGACCGGAATATCGACCGCCTCGGCCACGGCCTCCTGGAACTGCAGCATGAAGCCGCAATCGCTGGAGATGCCCTTGACCCCCTCGCGCGCCAGTTCCTTGGCGGCGGCGGCCAGCTTCTCGTGGAACTCGGGCGCGCCGTTCAGGCAGACCGAGGTCGAAAGTCCCTCCACCGTCTTGTAGATCACCGGATAGTCGTAACTCGTGGCGTTGGCGACGTCGCCCGGGATGAACGGGGCCTTGGCGTCGAGCAACAGGATGCCCACGGCCTGGCCGTAGGTATAGGCGCCGCGGCGCGTCTGGTATGTGGTCATGATTGGATCCGTCCCTCTCTCGCTGCTCCGGCCCCTAATAGCCGCCCTGATAGGCGCGCTGGCGGGTGCCGGCATGCATATAGTCGATCATATCGATGAAATTGAAGCAGGGCAGGTCCACGGCCTCCTGCAGGGCCTTGGCATAGGGCGGCATGATCGAGCATTCGATCAGGATGGCCGCCATTTCCGGATGTTCGTCCTGCATCGCGTGGGCGGTGCCCACGACCTCCTCGCGGATCTTGTCGGAATCGAGCGACATCGAGGGCGAACCCTGGGGTCCGGCCAGCATGATCGCCTCGTTGAACTCGGGTTCGTTCTGGGGGCCGCGGATGACGATCGGGTTGGGCACCCGAAGGCCGTAGCGGTCGAGAATGTCGCGGGTCAGGATCGAATCGTCGGCGGTCAGGATGCCGATGGTCGCGTCCGGGTCCAGGCAGCGCGCCATCATGGGCAGTTGCAGCAGGCTCGACAGGGCGACCGGGATATCGACCGCGTCGGCGACGACCTCCTGGAACTGGATCATGAAACCGCAATCGCTGGACAGGCCCTTGGCGCCCTCCTTCTCCAGCCCGCGGGCTGCCTTGACGACCGCGTCCTCCCAGCCCGCCTCGCCGCCCAGGCAGGCATTGGTGGTCAGGCCGGGGACGGTTTTGTAGAGCGCGGGATAATCGTAACTGGAGGCGTTGCCGACATCGCCGGGCACGAAGGGCGCGCGGGCGTCGAGCAGCAGGAGTCCGATGCCATGTCCGTATGAATAAGCCCGGAGCCGCTTGCGATAGGTGGGCATGAGCGCGACCCCTCTCCACTTCCTTCAAACTGAAATGCTACTCCATCCGGCGATACGAATCCAGGCCGCAGGGGGTTCAAAGCGCACGCGCGGCACAGTAGTCTCGGATGATACACCGCTCCCGCCGCGCGGCCTTTCGGGGTCGCGTTTGCCGTTGGGAGGCGCATAACTGGTAAAACGCCGCATTCCTTGAAAGGGGACATCCATGGCCGAGACCACGCATAATTTGAGCCTCGAGGAAATGGACAAGCAGTCCCTCCTTCATCCCTCGACCTCCTTCGCGGACCACGCCAAGGGCACGCCGCGCATCATCGAGACGGCCAAGGGCGTGTTCATCAAGGACTCCAAGGGCGTGGAGCTGATGGACGGCTTCGGCGGTCTCTATTGCGTCAATATCGGCTATGGCCGCGAGGAGATGGCCGAGGCGATCTATGAGCAGGCCAAGAAGCTGGCCTACTATCATGTCTATGCCTCCCATTCGAACGAGCCGCTGATCCGTCTCGCCGACCGGGTCGTGCGCATGGCGCCGGCCAATATGCAGAAGGTCTATTTCGGCCTCTCCGGCTCGGATGCCAACGAGACCAATTCCAAGCTGCTCTGGTACTACAACAACCTGCGCGGCAAGCCCGAGAAGAAGAAGATCATCTCGCGCCTGCGCGGCTATCACGGCTCGACCGTCTTTTCCGGGTCGCTGACCGGCCTTCCGCTCTTCCACAACCATTTCAACCTGCCGCTCGGCCCGGTGCTGCATGCCCGCACGGCCCATCACTACTGGGGCGCCGAGCCCGGCCAGAGCGAGCTCGAATTCAGCCAGCAGCTCGCCGCCGAGCTGGATGTGATGATCGAGAAGGAAGGGCCCGAGACAGTGGCCGGATTCATCGGCGAGCCGGTCATGGGCACGGGCGGCATCCTGCCCCCGCCGGAAGGCTATTGGCAGGAAATCCAGAAGGTCTGCCTCAAGCATGACGTCTGCATCATTTCCGACGAGGTCGTCTGCGGCTTCGGCCGGCTGGGCTCCAATTTCGGCGCCACCCATTACGATTTCGAGCCGGACTTCATGACCATCGCCAAGGGCCTGTCCTCGGCCTATCAGCCGATTTCGGGCTCCATCGTCTCCAAGCGGGTCTGCGATGTGATCCTCGAGAAATCGGCTGAAATCGGCCCGCTCGGCCATGGCTATACCTATTCCGGCCATCCGATCGGCGCGGCGGCGGCCAACACCAACCTCGACATCATCGAGCGCGAGGACCTGATGGGGAACGCTAGGCGCACCGGCGCCTATTTCCAGACCAAGCTGCACGAGGTCTTCGACGACCATCCGCTGGTCGGCGAGGCGCGCGGCGTGGCCATGCTCGGCGCCCTCGAATTCGTCGCCGACAAGGACGGCAAGGAGCGGTTCGATCCCTCCCTCAAGGTCGGCGCCAAGGTCTCGGCTGCTTGCCTTAAGGAAGGGCTGATCGCCCGCGCCATGCCCGGCGGCGATATCCTGGGCTTCGCCCCGCCGCTGATCATGACGACGGCCGAGGTCGACGACATGATTGCGCGCACCAAGCGCGGGGTCGATGCGGTGGCCGACGCCCTGGTGCGCAGCGGCGACTGGAAGGGCTAGATGCCGGACGCCATCAATCTCGGCGATCTCTATGCCGCAAGGCAGCGGATCGCCGGGATCGTCCGGCGCACCCCGCTGGTGCCGGCCGAGGCGCTCTCGCCCCTGGCCGGAACGGCGGTGCATTACAAGCTGGAGACCCTCCAGGCGACCGGCGCCTTCAAGACCCGCGGCGCCGCCAACAAGATTCTCTCCCTGCCCGAAGAGGTGCGCGCGCGGGGCGTGACCACCGTCTCGACCGGCAATCACGGCCGCGCGGTCGCCTATGTCGCGCGGGCGGCGGGCTGCCGGGCGGTGGTCTGCCTGTCGGAGCTGGTGCCCGAGAACAAGAAGGCGGCGATCCGCGCGGTGGGCGGCGAGGTCAAGGTCCATGGCCGCAGCCAGGACGAGGCGGCCGAAATCGCCTTCGCCCTGGAGCGAGACGAGGGCATGACCCTGATCAACCCCTTCGATGATCCCGCCATCGTCGCCGGCCAGGGCACGGTGGGACTCGAGATCGTCGAGGATCTGCCCCGGGTCGACACCGTGCTGGTGCCCGTCTCCGGCGGCGGGCTGATCGGCGGCGTCGCGATGGCGATCAAGGCGGCCAATCCCTGGGCCCGGGTGATCGGCGTGTCGATGGACCGGGGCGCCGCGATGTATGAAAGCCAGAAGGCGGGCAAGCCGATCCTGGTGGAGGAGGTCGAAAGCCTGGCCGACAGCCTGGGCGGCGGCATCTTTCTCGACAACAAATGGACCTTCCGCCTGGTGCGCGGTCTGGTCGACGACCTGATTCTGGTGACCGAGGAGGAGATCGCCCGCGCCATGGCCTTCCTGCTCGACCGCGAGCATTTCGTCGTCGAGGGCGGCGGCGCGGTCGGCGTGGCGGCGATCCTGGCGGGCAAGGTCAAGAATCCG
>CAUZWC010000208.1:0-5926 GCA_963583595.1 Alphaproteobacteria bacterium
CCCGCGCACACCGCCGAAGTGCGCGAGGTGGTCAGTCCCGGCGGCATCACGGGCTGGTTGGTCGAGGACCATTCCATCCCGCTGATCGCGGTCTATTTCGTCTTTCGCGGCGGCGCGGCGCTCGATCCGGCAGGCAAGGAAGGCCTGGCCGAGTTCGCCTCCGTCCTCCTCGATGAGGGCGCGGGGGACTACGATTCTCAGGCTTTCCAGCGCACCCTCGAGGACAATTCGATCCAGCTCGGCTTCGATGCCGGGCAGGACAATTTCAGCGGCCGGCTCAAGACCCTGACCAAGAACCGCGATCTCGCTTTCGATCTCTTGCATCTGTCCCTGGCCGAGGCGCATTTCGATGCCGATCCGGTCGAACGCATGCGCGCCGCCCTGCTATCCTCGCTGTCCCGCAGCCTGGAGGATCCGGACCGGATCGCCGCGCAGGCCTGGTGGGCGGCGGCTTTCCCCAATCACCCCTACGGCCGCCCGGTCAGTGGCACGCCGGAAAGTCTGGCGGCGCTCGATGTCGCGGACCTACGCGGTTTCGTCGACCGGCGCTTCGCGCGCGACAATCTGGTCGTCTCCGTGGTCGGCGATATCACGCCGGAGGCCCTGGGCCCGCTGCTCGACAGGACCTTCGGCATGCTTCCGGCGCAGGCTTCCTCCTGGGAGGTGCCGCCCGCCATGCTCGAGAATCCGGGCAGCGTGACCGTGGTCGAGCGCGCGATCCCGCAGAGCGTCGTGGTCTTCGGCGATCTGGGCATCGCGCGGGACGATCCGGATTTCTACGCCGCCCATGTGATGAACCACATCCTCGGCGGCGGCAGCTTCAATTCGCGCCTTTATGAGGAAGTGCGCGAAAAGCGCGGTTTGGCTTACGGCATCTATTCCTATCTCTATCCTCTCGATCACGCCTCCCTGCTCATGGGCAGCGTCGCGACCCAGAGCGCGCGGCTGGCCGAAACCATTGCCGTGCTGCGCGAGCAATGGGGCCGCCTTGCCGAGGAGGGGGTCGGCGAAAAGGAACTGGACGAGGCCAAGGCCTTCATCACAGGGTCGTTCCCGCTGCGCTTCGGCAGCACGGATGGGGTCGCGGGCATCGTCACCGCCATGCAGATCCAGGACCTGGGCATCGACTATCTCGATCGGCGCAACGCCTTGATCGATACGGTCACGGTCGAGGATGTGCGCCGGGTCGCGCGCCGGCTGCTCGATCCCGAGACCCTGACCGTCACGGTGGTCGGCGCACCGGATCCGCTGCCGGAGGGAGCGATCCTACGAAATGCCGAATAGACTCGCCGACATGCGGATTTGGCCGCCGCGCGCGGCTGGGAGCACGGTTCGATGACTGGTTCACTGCCGTACGAGTTGGATATCGCCGATTGCCTGGGCGATGGCGGGAACGGCCGCCTCACGGCTGCCGGCTTCGAATCCTGCCTGGCCGAGACGGCGCCGGCCCTCGATCGGTTGCGGGACTGGCATCGCTCGGGCGAGCGGCCCTTTCTGGGCCTGCCCGCGCGGCGCGACGATCTGGACATGATCGAGACGGCCGCGCGCCGCTATCATGAGGCCTTCGACACCGTGGTCGTGCTCGGCACGGGCGGCTCCAGCCTGGGCGGGCAATGCCTGACGGCTCTGAAGCAGCCCCACTTGCCCGGAATCCAGAGCGATCCGCGCGTGATCTTCATGGAAAACGTCGATCCGACCGGCTTCAACGAATTGTTCAGATCCCTCGATCTACCGCGCACCGGCTTCATCGTCGTTTCCAAGTCCGGCGGCACGGCCGAAACCCTGGCCCAGTTCCTGGTCTGCCTCGATGCCATGCGCCAGGCGGTGGACGCCGATTGCCTGGGCAATCATTTCACCATCGTCACCCGCGCCGAATCGAGCCCGCTGCGCCGCTACGCCGAATTCCGTCGGATGCGCGTTCTCGAACACGACCCCGATCTGGGAGGGCGCTATTCCGCCCTGTCCGTCGTCGGGCTGCTGCCCGCGATGATCGTCGGCCTCGATCCGATCGTCGCCCGCGAGGGCGCCGCCGTCGTGCTGGATGCCTGTCTCGAAGGCAAACCCGATGCCGAGAACGGGCCGGCGGCGGGCGCGGCGCTTCAGGTCGGCCTGATGCGCGAAAGGGCCATCTCGGCGACCGCGATCATGAGCTATGGCGACCGCTTCGCCCCCTTCGGCATGTGGTTCCGCCAGCTCTGGGCCGAAAGCCTGGGCAAGAACGGTCTGGGCACGGTGCCGATCCGGGCGCTCGGCACGGTCGACCAGCACAGCCAGCTTCAGCTCTATCTCGACGGCCCCAACGACAAGCTCTTCACGATGCTTTACGCCGGCCCGGGCGAGGAGGACCGCCTGATCTCGCCGGAAAGCCAGTCGGAAAGCGAGCTGGATTGGCTGATCGGCCGTTCCCTGGGCGAACTTCTGGAAGCCTCCTACCGCGCGACCTCGGACACATTGGTCGCGGCCGGCCGGCCGGTGCGCCGTTTCGTTCTGCCCGTGCTTGACGCCAGGGCGATGGGAGCGATGATGATGCACTTCATGCTGGAAACGGTGATCGCCGCCCATCTTCTCGGGGTCGATCCCTTCGACCAGCCGGCGGTTGAGCAGGGCAAGACCCTGACCCGTCGCTACATGACCAAGCTCACCCCCCGTCTCGGTGATTGAGGCGCATTCTGGGGCCGAGCGCAGGCCAAGCACCGGACCAGGGACCAAGCCCGATTTGACCATTCGCCGCCTGCCCGAGGGTCTCGTCAACCGCATCGCGGCGGGGGAGGTCGTTGAGCGCCCGGCCTCGGCGGTGAAGGAATTGGTCGAGAACGCCATTGACGCGGGTGCGATCCATATTGAGGTGACGGCCGAGGGCGGTGGGCGCGGCCTGATCGCCGTGGTCGACGATGGTTGCGGCATGACGATGGCGGAAATCTCCCTCGCGATAGAGCGCCACGCCACCTCCAAACTGCCCGATGACGACCTGACCCATATTTCGACCCTCGGCTTCAGGGGCGAGGCGCTGCCCTCGATCGGCGCGGTCAGCCGCATGGCGATCGTCAGCCGCGCGGCGGGCGCGGATTCGGCCTGGCGCATCACGGTCGAGGGCGGAATCGTGGAGGGTCCGGAACCCGCGGCCCTGACCGCCGGCACCCGGATCGAAGTGCGGGATCTCTTCTATGCCACCCCGGCCCGGCTCAAATTCCTTAAGGTCGAGCGGACCGAAACCAGCCATATGATCGATGCGCTCAACCGTCTCGCCATGGCCCATCCCCATATCGCCTTCTCGCTCCTGGCCGAGGGGCGGATGCGCCTGCGTCTGGGCGCGGCCCAGGGCGATATGTTCGGCGCCCGGCTCGACCGGCTCGGCGCGATCATGGGGCGGGATTTCGCCGATAATGCCGTGGCGGTGGATGCCGAGCGCGAGGGGCTGCGCCTCACCGGCTATGCCGGCCTGCCCACCCTCAACCGGGCCAATGCCCAGGCCCAATACCTCTTCGTCAACGGCCGCCCGGTGCGCGACCGCCTGCTCCAAGGCGCGGTGCGCGGTGCCTATCAGGATTTCCTCGCCCGCGCCCGCCATCCCCTGGTCGCGCTGTTCCTCGATGTGCCGCCCGATCTGGTCGATGTGAACGTCCATCCGGCCAAGGCCGAGGTGCGCTTCCGCGATGCCGGCCTTGTCCGCGGGCTGATCGTCGGGGCCCTGCGCCATGCCCTGGCCGAGGCGGGCCACCGGGCCTCGACCACGGTCGCCGCCGCCGCTCTCGGCGCGGCGCGACCGGCGGGCGGACAGAACCTGCCCTATGGCCATGCCCCGGCCTATATCCCGCGCGGCCTGGCCGAAAGGGGCGCGGCCTTCCAGGCCCCGTCCGGCAGCTTCGCGGGTTTCAGCGCGCCCTCGGGCCGGGTCGAATCCTATGGCGATTCTGGGCCGGATGGGGGCGAGGGAGAGCAGGCCGATGCCGGCGCCTATCCCCTGGGCGCGGCGCGGGCCCAGCTCCACGAAACCTATATCGTCGCCCAGACCGCCGACGGCATCGTCATCGTCGACCAGCATGCCGCCCATGAACGCCTGGTCCATGAACGGATGAAAGCGGCCCTCGCCGAGGGGCGCGTGCAGGGCCAGGTCCTGCTGCTGCCCGAGGTGGTGGAACTGGACGAGAGCGCGGTCGAACGCCTGGCCGCCCGGGCCGAGGAGCTGGCCCATTTCGGGCTGGTGCTCGAGGCCTTCGGCAATGGCGCGGTCGTGGTCCGCGAGACGCCGGCGATGCTGGGTGAAGCCAATGTTCAGGGTCTGGTGCGCGATTTGGTCGACGAGCTGGAGGAGCTGGGCGAGGCGCTGGGCCTCAAGGAACGCATTGAGGAGGTCTGCGGCACCATGGCTTGTCATGGCAGCGTCCGCGCCGGCCGCCGCCTGGGGGTGGTCGAGATGGACGCCCTGCTGCGCCAGATGGAGGCGACGCCCCATTCCGGCCAGTGCAACCACGGGCGTCCGACCTATGTCGAATTGAAGCTGGCGGATATCGAGCGCTTGTTCGGCCGCCGCTGAATCGCTGCCTTGTGGGGGGAGGGGAAGCAATGACGGAACGCTTGAAGGGCCAATGCGCCTTTGTCACCGGGGGGGCCGATGGGCTCGGCTATGCCATGGCGGCGCGCTTCGCGCGGGACGGGGCCAGATTGTTTCTGTTCGATATCGACGCTGAGGGGCTGGCCAAGGCGGCCGATGCCCTGCGCGCGGACGGGGCCGAGGTCGCGACCATGGCGGGCGACGTGTCCGCGACCGAGGATGTCGAGGCGGCCTTCGTGGCCATGGACGCGGCACTCGGCCCGGTTGATATCCTGGTCAACAATGCGGGCATCTCGGTACCCTGCCCGACCCTGGACCTGACCGACGAGGCCTGGGACCGCATGGTTGCGATCAACATGCGCGGCGTCTTCCTCTGCGCCCGCGCGGCGGGCCGCCGCATGGTGCCGCGCAAATCCGGCACGATCCTCAACATCACCTCGATCTACGGCATCGTCGCCGCGCCCGCGCGCCTGCCCTATATCGCCACTAAACACGCCGTCTCGGGCATGACCAAGGCCCTGGCCGCCGAATGGGCGCGCGACGGGGTGCGGGTGAACGCCATCGGGCCGGGTTATACCGAAACCCGGATGACCAGGCTCAACCGCGATGCCGGCCGCTTCGATGCCGCCCAGATCGAGAACCGCACGCCCATGGGTCGTCTCGGTCAACCCGAGGAGATCGCCGAGATGGCCCTGTTCCTCTGCTCGCCGGAAGCGGCCTATGTCACGGGCCAGGTAATCGCGGTGGACGGCGGCTGGACGGCTTACGGCTACGCCGACGGCTGGCTGGCCGAGAGATAGGGAGCGCCGGCACGAGGCTTAGAAAAACCTCCCCTCCCCCGTATCCGGGGGAGGGATGAGAGCTGAGGGTCGGTCGGAATTTGAGGAGGCTGCCGTGGCGGAACTTGATGGGCGTCGTGTCTTCGTGACCGGTGGGGCGAGCGGGATCGGCTATCTGGCCGCCGAAACCTTCGCGCGCGAGGGGGCCAAGGTCTTCATCTTCGACACCGATCGCGAGGGCGCGGCCGATCTGGCCGAGCGCATCCAGGCCGGGGGCGGCAAGGCCGGCTGGGCCGCCGAGGAAGACGATCTGCGCGCGGGTTTCGAGCATATGGACCGCGATTTCGGCGGCATCGACATCTTGTTCAACAATGCGGGCCTGTCCGACAACAAGCCGACCCTCGAGATGACGGCCGAGGACTGGGACGGCACGATGAACGTCAATCTGCGCGGCGCCTTTCTCTGCGCCGATGAGGCGGGAAGGCGGATGTGCGCCCAGGGCGAGGGGGTGTGATCGTCAACAATGCCTCGATCAGGGGCCTGGCGGCCGCGCCCGAGCGCCTGGCCTATGTCGTGTCCAAGACCGGCATCGTCG
>CAUZWC010000209.1:0-5872 GCA_963583595.1 Alphaproteobacteria bacterium
CGAGAATGAACAGGGCGCCGCCCGGGGCGAGGCGCTCGGCGGACCAGCGGATCGCCGCGATTTTGGCCTCGTCCGGCAGGTCGTGGAAGGTCAGCACGGTGTAGATCGCCCGGTAGGGTCCCGCAGGCACGTCCAGGTCGGCGAGGTCTTCGAGATTGCCTTCGACCAGGTCGAGCGCCTTCACCCGTCCGGCCAGGGTCTCGCGCGCCGCGTCCAGCGACTCGGCCTTCAGGTCGATTCCGGTCAGGTTGATAAGGGGCGTCTTGTCCAGGATCAGCCCGGCGACATAGCCGGTGCCGATGCCGAGATCAAGCACCCGGTCGCCCTCGCCCGCGCGGTCGGCGACCAGATCGGACAGGATGTCGAGTTGTTCGGCTCGGGTCGGATGGCTGCGGATCGGGTCTTCGGGCGGGTTGCGCGGCATTTCGATGGGCGGCATGGCGTCTTCCAATCTGATCTGTGGGATCGGCTACATCGTCGGGATGGCCGAGGATGGCGAGCCGGGAGGCCCGAAATCGCGCGGCTGCAGCGAGGCCTGGAACCAGGTGACGAAACTGTAGATATCGAAGACCGGCACCCCGAGCCGGGCGCGCAAGGCGCGGGCATAGGGCACCATATTGGTGCATTCGAGGACGATGGCGCCGATATCCGGGGCCTTGGCCATCAGCCGGTCGCCGGCCTCCAGGATATCCTGTTCGGCGGCGGCGCAGTCGAGTGTCATTTCGTTCTGCATCAAGACACGGGTGAATACGCGGCCGCCATCGGTGCCTTCGATCGGCGTGTCCAGCGGCACCCGGGCGGCCTTCAGATGGGCCTCGGTCAGGGTGTTCGCGCTCACCGTCAGCACACCGACCCGCTTGCCCGGCGGCAGCAGGGCCTGGACCGAAGGCACCTGCATCATGCTGGAGGTCGCGACGGGCACGTCGCAATGGGCGGCGATCTGGTCCTGGAACAAGCTGAGGAAGCCGCAATTGGTGGTCAACCCGTCGGCGCCCATGGCGACCAGTTCGGCCGCAGCCTCAAGAAAGACGTCGAGCAGGCCGGGCGAGCCCTTGAGGACCACCTGTTCCGGTGTGGCGCCGCGCACGATCTTGTAATGCACCGGAAAGGGCCAGGTTGTGGCATTGCCCATATCGCCCGGAATGCGGGGGAAATGGGTTTGCAGCATCAGGATGCCGACGCTGGCCCCGTAGACCCCTTTGCCGCCATGCGCGACCCTGTCGCTGTTCGTTCGCACCTGTGTCTCCGCTCCCGTTTCGTTGCCTGGCGGCGGAGTCTGCACGGCCCGGGCCGCGCCGACAACGGCCCCGCTTGCACGGCGGTCATGCGTGGATAAAGTCCCGCCCCATGAGCACACCCCCCAATGCTCCAACGGATCTCGGCGAACTGGCCGTCCGGCCCGAATGGATTGACTACTCGGGCCATATGAACATCGGCTATTACCAGCTTGCCTTCGAGCTGAGGGCTTGGGCCCTGTTCGAACCGATGGACCTTTCTCGTGCCTATCGCGAACGCACCAACAACGCGGTCTTCGCCCTCGAGAGCCATATCGCTTTCCTGCGTGAGGTCCGCGAGGGCGCGTTTCTGCGCTTCGAGGGCCAGCTGCTGGGCCATGACGCCAAGCGGATCCGCGCCTTCTACCGCATGTTCCACGCAGATGAGGGCTATCTGGCCGCGACCAACGAGGTCATCTACGTCCATATCGACCTCGATATCCGGCGCTCCTCGCCCCTGCCGCCAGACCGCGCCGCCGCGCTCGACGCCCTCTGGGCGGAGCACAAGGACCTGCCCTGGCCCGACCAAGCCGGTAGCAGCATCGGGTTTTCGAAGAAAAAATAGGCGTCCAGCCGTTGCGATGCGCCAGGCGGGCTTTCAGCGTTTATAGATCTAGAGAACGTGCTCGAAACGGCATTTAAGTATGGCGGATATCGCGTGCGAATTCTCCCAGATCAGCTGACAAGGTATTAAAATCGCCGATGTGACGAGCGATGGCCTTTGCGTCGAGGTTCTGCACTGCCGACTTTCGTTTCTTAAACTCGACGGTGACGTCCTGATAGTTGGGGTTTAAAACCGGCTTTGCGCTTTCAGCCTTCCAGTTATCATCGAGCTTGGTGTCGTACTCTAGGTGAAAGTGGGCCAGTGCATTCCGCACCTGAGATGCGTCTATGACGCGCTTTCGTAGCGCAAACCACTTTTCAAGGCTCTCGGTGTCGCCTTTCAGGACAAATCGCGCGGCGTTGTGGATGAGGCCAAGTTTCTGATTAACGTCGCGGGGCGTATAGAAGATAGCGGAAGCCGCTCGCGCATCGGTGCATGTGCTGACGGCGAGAAAGATGTGGAACAGTCTGGATCTACATTTTGCCATGTCGCCATGCCCTCGCCCAAGGACGAGTACATTTGGCTCATTTGGGCGGTGATGCTCGGTGAGTCCCGTCTCTGATTTATCATAATGCGACGCCTCAATAATCAGTAGTCGGGAAGCGAACGGCCGTCAGGACTCCAGGTCGCGGAACCAGAGGACCAGCCAGTCGACCACGGCGGCGGGTTTCTCCTCGCCCTCGGCCTCGATCGTATGGGTCGATTTCATCAGATAGCGGCCTTCGCCGCGCGGCGTGAAGCCGGTCATGGCGACATGGTCGCGCACCCGCGTGCTGGTCAGCACGGGGGTCAGGAAACGCGCCCGGTCGATGCCGTAGTTGAGGCCGTAGACCGTGTCCCTGGGCTGGAAATCCAGGGTATGGCTGAAATAGATCACCAGGGACATGTTGAGAAAGCCCTGGACGATCGTGCTGCCATAGGGGCTTTCCCGCTCCGACCGCGCGGCATCGACATGCATCCAGTCCGGGTCCTTGGTCGCATCGGCGAATTTGTCGACCATGTCCTGGGTCAGGGTCACCCAGTCGCTGACGATCAATTCCTGGCCGATCAATCCGGCGGCCGTCTCGGTCGTGAAGTCCATGGCGCGCTCCTCCTCCGTTGCCGGCCCATGCTAGCAGCCTCGGCGTCGCGCGCCAGAGGCTTGCGTAGACCACGATCCGGGGCAAGACTCGGCGAGGTCATCGTTGAGGGGAATACGCGATGCTGGGTCTCGAGGAGCGGCAGGCGGAACACAGGGCGTTGGAAGCGCAGCCCTTCCCCGCCAGTCTCGGGGCGCTGCTGGATGAGGCGGCCGCGCGCTTCGGCGATGCGGCCTGTCTGGTTTTTTTCGAGGAGGGCCTGGCCCTCTCCTTCATCGAATTGCGCGACCAGGCGAACCGCGCGGCCAATGCCCTGCGCAGTCTCGGCATTGCGAAGGGCGACAAGGTCGCCGTGATGCTGCCCAATGGCCCGGCCTTCCCGACCGCTTGGCTTGCCCTGGCGAAGCTGGGCGCTGTCCTGGTGCCGGTCAACAACCGCTACACCGCGCGCGAGTTGCGCTACCTGATCGAGGATTCGGAGGCGGATGCCCTCGTCATCCATCCCGACTATCTGCCTGTGCTCGACGGCATCGAGGCCCGCACCGCCCTGCTGCCCGACGACCGGGTGATTCTCGTCAATGCCGTCGATCCGCGCTTTCAGAACCGCTGGAACGCGATGCTGGCTTCCGCCTCGCCGGTGTTCGCGCCGAGCGAGCCGGTCGGCCAGGACGACCTTCTCAACATCCAATACACCTCGGGCACGACGGGCTTCCCCAAGGGCTGCATGCTGACCCATCTCTATTGGCTGATGTGCGGTCGGGTTTCCTGTTACACCGCCGGCTTCACGCCCAAACGCCTGCTGATGGGGCAGTATTTCTATTACATGGACCCGCTCTTTCTGCTGGTCATCGCATTGGAGCAGGGCGCGGCCTATTACATCTGCACGCGGCCCAGCACCTCGCGCTTCATGCGCTGGATCGCGGAATACGATATCGAGCTCTGCCTGCTCTTCGAATTCGTCTACAAGAAGCCACCCGATCCGCGCGATGCCGAGAACAAGCTGGTTCATGCCTGGCTCTTCGGTCTGACCCCCGAAAGCCATGGGGATCTCGAGCGCCGCTTCGGCATCCGCGCACGCGAGTTGTTCGGCATGACCGAGATCGGGGACGGCTGCTACATGCCGGCCGATCACGACCATATGGTCGGCTCCGGCCTTTGCGGCATCGCGGTGCCGTTCCGCGAGTTGCGCGTCACGCGCGAGGACGGCGCCGAAGCCGCGCCGGGGGAGGTGGGCGAGCTCTGGGTGCACGGCCCCGGCATGATGCTGGGCTACTACAACAAGCCCGAAGCGAATGCCGAGTCCTTCCGCGACGGCTGGTTCCGCACGGGCGACCTGTTCACCCGGAACGAGGCCGGCTATCACCGCATCGTCGGGCGGCTCAAGGATATGGTCCGGCGCAGCGGCGAGAATATCGCGGCGCGCGAGGTCGAGGCCGTGCTGCGCGCCATGCCCGAAATCGAGGAGGCGGCCATCGTGCCCGTGCCCGACCCGGACCATGGCGAGGAGGTGAAGGCCTATGTCTCGTTGATGTCCGGCGTGGCGCGCGAGGCGGCCTCGCCCGAGCGCATCCTGGCCCATTGCGCCGCCGGTCTGGCCCGTTTCAAGCTGCCCCGCTACATCGCCTATGTCGACGGCTTCTCCAAGACCATCAGCGACCGGGTCGAGAAGAAGGTCCTCACCGCCGGGGTCGCCGATCTGCGCGCCGGGTCCTACGACCGGGTCGAGGGGCGCTGGCTTTAGAAGGGAGGGGCGGGTGATGAAAGAGGCCGGCGCAAGGCGAAGGTGGGATCTGGCGGGGCGGATGGCCGCGGAGGGCATCGACCTCGCGCTCCTGACTGAACCCGATTCGATTTTCTATTTCGCCCATCTGTGGGGCTATCTGGGCGTCGAGAACAATCGGCCCATGCTGCTTGCCGTGCCGCGCGCGGGCGATCCGGTCCTGATCTGCCCGGCTATCGAATTGGCGATGGCGCGGCGCATGACGGATGTTGCCGAGATTCGGACTTGGGTCGATGGGGTGGACGGCGAATGGCCGATCCTGCTCGAGAAGCTGCTCGGCAAGGAAAGGCCCAGGACCGTCGGCGTCGAGATGGCGCGCATGCCGGGCCTCGTCGCAGCACCGGTCCGGGACGCATTGCCGCGTGCCGGGCTGGTCGATTTGGCGCCCATCCTGGGCGATATGCGCATGATCAAGGACCGGGAGGAGATCCAGGCCTTTCGCGACGGCGGCCAGATCGCCATGGCGATGGCCCGGGCGGCGGAGGCCGTGGTCGCGCCGGGCGTGCCGGAATACGAAATGACCCTGGCAGCCGTGGACGCGGGCACGCGCAAGGCGGCGGAGCTTCTGGCGCGCGACGGCACAGATAGCCTGCACACGCCGCATTGCGGGGCCTTGCCCATCGTGCAGTCGGGCCATGACATGTGCCTGGCTAATCGCCGGGTCACGGGCCGGGTGCTTCGGCCGGGCGATCCCATCCTCTACTGCTTCTGCGAGATGGTGCGTTTCAGGAACTACCGCACCGCCTTCGACCGCCAGGTTTTCGTCGGCAGCGCCACGGACGAGCAGGCGCGCATCTACGAGGTGGCGATCGCGGCGCAGAAGGCGGCCATGGCGGCGATCCGGCCCGGCGTTCCGGCCGAGGAGCCACATCTCGCGGCCGAGGAGGTTTATCGCTCGGCGGGGTTCGGCGCGTCCTACCGCATCGGGCGCAGCATCGGCTGCTCCCTGGTCGAGACCCCCGAGCTTAAGCGAGGCGAGCGCATGCCCCTGCGCGCGGGCATGGTGCTGGGCATCGACGGCGGCATCCTGGTCCCCGAATTGGATTTTGCCGCGCGCATCGGCGATACGGTCCTGGTGATCGAGAACGGGATCGAGGAATTGACGCCCTATCCCCGGGAACTGCGCGCGCTCTAG
>CAUZWC010000210.1:0-5837 GCA_963583595.1 Alphaproteobacteria bacterium
CAGGGCGGCTTCCTCGTCCGCCTCCGGCTCGAGGGCGTCGAGTTCGGCCAGCGAATGGTGGAGGAACTCCTCCTCGGTCCGGGCGACCTCCAACTCGGCGGCGGCCTCTCGCTCCGCCGTTGCTGCGGCCCGCCAGGCGCGATGGTCCTCCGCCGTCGCCTCCAGCAAAGCCCCGAGCGCGGCGTGATCGTCGAGGGCGGCGCGATGGGTGGCGGTTTCGAGCAATCCGCGCGCGGATTGCTGACCTTGGATCTCGACCAGGGATTCGCCGACTTCGCGTAACAGGCCGACGCTGACCGGCTGGTCGTTGATGAAGGCACGGCTGCGCCCGTCGGCGCCCATCATGCGGCGCAGAACCGGCCCGTCTGGCTCTTCGATGCCCTGTTCCGCCAGGAGTGCGCGGACCGGATGATCGGTGGGAATGGCAAATTCGGCGGTGACGATGGCCCGTTCGGCGCCATGGCGAACCAGGGCGGTTTCGCCCCGCGCGCCGAGCGCCAGGCCGAGAGCATCGAGCAGGATGGATTTGCCGGCGCCGGTTTCCCCGGTCAACACACCCAGGCTGCGGCGGAAGGAAAGATCGACCCGCTCGATCAGAACAACGTCTCGGATGGACAGACCGAGCAGCATGGCAATCGGTTCAGAACAACCAGGACCAGAATGAGCCTTCGTCTTGGCCAGGCTCACGCCGAATCTCGACACCTTCGACAAGCTGGTAGCTGTCGGCATACCAAGGGCTTTCTGGGAAGTTGTAGCCCAGCACGGCGGCCGTGCGCTGGGCTTCTCCGGTCAGGCCAAGCGCCATGTAGGATTCGACGAGGCGATGGAGAGCCTCCGGCGTATGAGTCGAAGTCTGGAACTGCTCGATCACCGTACGAAAGCGATTGATGGCGGCGAGGTATTGCTGCTGGCGCAGGTAATAGCGGCCGATATCCATTTCCTTGCCGGCCAGATGGTCGCGTGTGAGGTCGGTCTTCTCGGCGGCATCCGACGCGTATTTCGTATGGGGGAACCTGCGGACGACTTCCTCGAAGGCGTTCAGCGCGAGTTCGGTGATGCGCTGGTCGCGCTTCACATCCGAGATCTGCTCGTAGTAGCTGAGCGCGCGAAGATAATACGCGTAGCCGGTGTCGCGGTTGCCCGGATGGAGCGAGATGAAGCGGTCGAGCGAGTTGATCGCGTCGTCGTATTCGCTGGCCTGATAGTAGGCGTAGCCCGCCATGATCTGGGACTTCGTTGCCCAGACCGAATAGGGGTGCTGCCGTTCCACCTCGGCGAACATGTCGGCAGCCTCTTTCTGGCGCTCCTGCAGCAGGAGATCCATACCCTCGTTGTAGAGGGACTCGACGCTGCCTTCGACATAGCTCGTGTCGACGGGATCTTCCTCCTCATCATCGGAGCCGCAAGCGGCTAGGCCGAGGGCAAAGGTGGCGGCAAAGAGAAGGGAAAGGAACGGCCGGAGGTTCATGAGGCTCGAATTCTGGTGCGCGAACAGTGTTGGGCCGCATGGGCGGGCGACGCTACCGTGAGGGATAACTATAGCACCAGTCGAGGGGATCAAATAGCGAAGGGCACACGTGCTGACGTTCCGCCGGATTCCCGGGTGGACTGCGGCGTGATAGGCGCCTCGTCAGCGGTCTGGGGCCGCGCTCAGGCGCTGGCGGCGATGGCTTCGCCGCCCCAGGGGGCCGGGGCGTGGCCAACCTGGTCGAGGGTCATTTCGACCGAGCGCCACGCCGTCTCGTCGGCGAAAAGCGTGCGCAGCACAAGATTGTTAATCTCATGTCCGCTTCGATGGCCGCTGAACTGGCCCAGGATTGGGCCGCCGGCCAAGTACAGATCGCCGATGCTGTCGAGCACCTTGTGGCGGACAAATTCGTCGTCGTAGCGGAGTCCCTCTTCGTTGAGGATGACGCCGTCGCGGATCACGATCGCATTGTCCATCGAGCCGCCCAGGGCGAGGCCGGCGGCGCGCAGGCGGTCGACATCCTCGGCAAATCCGAAGGTTCGGGCCCGGCAGACCTCGGACTTGAAGGTGCCGTTGCGCAAGGAGACGTTCAAAATCTGATGGGCGACGGCGGGATCGTCGAACTCGATCTCGCAGCTCACCGCGAAGCAATCATGAGGCAGCAGGGTCGCGGTCCGGCCCCTATCGCTGACCGAAATCGGCTTCAGGACTTCAATCGCGCGGCGCGGCGCGTTGAGTTCCGCGAGGCCTCCGCATTCCACGAGAAAGACGAAGGGTGCCGAACTGCCGTCCATCGCCGGCACTTCCGGGCCGTCGATTTCGATCCGGGCATTGTCCAGATGGCAGCCGGCCAAGGCGGCCATTAGATGCTCGATCGTTCCGATCGTGGCGCCATGCTCGTTGCCGATCGCGGTGCAAAGGCGGGTGTCGACGACCTTGTCCCAGGTTGCCTGGACGACGCGCGACTGGAGAGGAAGATCGGTCCGTTCGAAGACGATGCCGGTATCGGCTTCGGCGGGATGAAGGGTCAGGGAAACTTTGACACCGGAATGCAGGCCAATTCCCCTGCACCCGATCGAATTCTTGAGCGTGGTCTGCGCAACCCCGCCCGGACCGATTCGATTCGTTGCCATAATTCCCCGATTACCCTCTTTTATAGGCCGTCCCGGTTTTCCGCGTCCGACCGCTTTCGAGCGTCTTTGCGCCCTCGTTCTCACATACTCTCAGCACCTCTGTGCGTCGAGTGCTCCAGTAAAGCGTAACAAGGCCCCCTGGAGCACTCAAATCACTAAATGTTACATAGTGTTACGCACAGTTCCGTATGCGCTTTCCGAGTTCGTCAATTGGCCTGACGGCGTAGGAAAGCAGGGATCTCGAGCAGATCGTCCTCATCGACTCGTGACGTCCTGATCCTCTCCTCGGGGTCAAGGGGTCCCAGCCGCTGCTGGTCCGGCCGTTCGGCCGGGGCCGGGCGTTGGGCCGCCGTCGAACGCTCGGCCGGCCGTTCCTGGGCCGGGGGGGCGGCAGACGGTTCCGGTGCCGTTTCGGGGTCTCGGGTGCGGGCCGCGGCAGTTACCCGCCCGAACAGGCTCCGGCCCCGCTTCTTGGGCCGATGCTGCTCGCCGCTCGCATTGGTCATGGCAGCCTCGGCGAAGGGATCCGCCGGACGGGAGACTTCCTCCGACTGTCGCGGCGGCTCAACGGGCCTGGGGGCGATGAATGGCGCCTCCGTTGCCGTTTTGCGGTTGGCTTCGCCGCGGCCCAGAAGCGCGCCGAGGCCGGGGAAGCCGGATTCGCGCGCCTCTTCGACGGGCTTGGTCTCGGCGGTCGTCTCGATTTCGCCATCCTCGACCTCCTCGCGGATGGCACGGGCCACGGCATGGGCCGAGGGCGCGGCCATCGCGGCAGGTCGCGCCGAGGGCTTCGCGACGGCGGACGCGCCGGTATTGCCGAAGCCTGGTTCCGCCATGCGCTCGATCTGCGCCATGACCTCCTGGACCTCGCTGGCCGGTGCGGCCGGTGCCGGGGCATGCGCCTGACGGCGGCCGGTGCGGTCGATGACCAAGCTCAAGGGCGCCGGGCGGGGCATGCCTGCCTCGGCGACGTCGATGCCGGTGGCGACCACGGAGACCCGCATCTTGCCTTCCATGGCCTCATCGAAGGTCGAGCCGAAGATGATATTGGCCTCGGGATCGACCTCGTCGCGGATCCGGTTCGCGGCCTCGTCGACCTCGAACAGCGTCATGTCCAGACCGCCCGTGATGTTGATGAGCACGCCATTAGCGCCCTTCATCGAGATATCCTCGAGCAGGGGGTTGGAGATGGCGGCTTCGGCCGCGTCGAGGGCGCGCTTTTCGCCCTCGGCCTCGCCCGTGCCCATCATCGCCTTGCCCATCTCGCTCATCACCGTGCGGATATCGGCGAAGTCGAGGTTGATCAGGCCCGGCATCACCATCAGGTCGGTGACCCCGCGCACGCCGGAATGGAGGACGTCGTCCGCCATCGCGAAGGCATCGGCGAAGGTCGTCTTTTCGTTGGCGACCCGGAACAGGTTCTGGTTCGGGATGATGATCAGGGTGTCGACATACTGGGTCAGCTCCTCGATCCCCTGTTCGGCGATGCGCATGCGATGCGCACCCTCGAAATGGAAGGGACGGGTCACGACGCCGACGGTCAGAACACCCATTTCGCGCGCTGCGCGGGCGATGACGGGGGCCGCGCCCGTGCCGGTGCCGCCGCCCATGCCGGCGGTGATAAAGACCATATGGGCTGCCTGCATGTGCTCCATCAGCTGGTCCATGGCCTCTTCGGCCGCGGCGCGGCCGATATCGGGACGCGAACCGGCGCCGAGGCCCTGGGTCACGCCGAGGCCGAGCTGGCACTTACGGTCGGCGCTGGAATGGGCGAGGGACTGGGCGTCGGTATTGGCGACCAGGAACTCGACCCCGCCGAGCGAGGACCGAATCATGTTCTCGACGGCATTGCCGCCGGCACCGCCGACGCCGATGACCAGGATGCGCGGCTTCAGTTCGGCCTCGACCTGGGGCATGGAAATATTAATTGTCATTTCGACCTCCGCTCTTTGCGCTTCTAAACAGGGTGTCGGGATGGTTGTCCGAGCCGGGGACAGAACCCGGCCGAGCATCTGGGTATGGGTTCATCGCCCTGGTCTCCTTCGTGGCATCAGAAATTCTCTCGTAACCAACCGCCGATCCGGCCGAACACGCCCGCGGGCATGGGTTCCGGATCGGGCATGCGATCGACGATCGCGTCGGGTTGTTTGTGAACGCCGTAGATCAGCAAGCCGGCGCAGGTGGCGAAGGCCGGCCCGCCGGTGGCTTCGGCGATACCGTTGACGCGCATGGGCCGGCCGAGCCGGACCTGTTTGTCGAGCACCAGACCGGCCAGGTCCGAGACGCCCTGAAGCTGGCTGGCGCCGCCGGTCAGGACGACGCGCCGGCCGGCCAAGCGGTCGAAACCGCTGGCCTCCAGGCGCGAGCGCACCAGTTCGAAAGTCTCTTCCAGGCGCGGCTGGATGATGCTGACCAGGATCGACTTGGGCACGTGATTGGCGTGGGCGTGCTCTTCCTCGCCGATCTGCGGAACGTCGATGACCTCGCGTTCGTCGCTGGGCGTGGGCACGGCGCAGCCATACAGGGTCTTGATCCGTTCGGCATCGGCCAGCGGCGTGGTGAGGCCGCGGGCGATATCGTTGGTCACGTGATTGCCGCCGATCGGCACGCTGTCGACGAAAACGACCTCGCCGCCGTAGAAGACGGCGATCGACGTCGTACCGCCGCCCATATCGATGATGGTGGCGCCGAGATCGGTTTCGTCCGGCACCAGGGCCGCCAAGCCGGCGGCATAGGGCGCAACGACGCAGCCTTCGATGTCGAGATGGCAGCGCCCGATCGTGGCCGAAAGGTTGCGCAGGGCGCTCGATCCCGCGGTGACGACATGCATGTCGACGCCCAGACGCTCGCCGAACATCCCGCGCGGGTCGCGGACGCCGTTGCAGCCGTCGATCGAGAAGCCGACGGGGATCATGTGCAGGAGATTGCGCTCCGCCGGCTCGAAATGGTGCAGGCCCTGGTGGAGCACACGCCGGACGTCGGAATCGCCGACCTCATGGCCGGCGATGGAGACTTCGACGCCGACCGTGCTGGAGGCAGGGCTGCCGCAGGAGATATTGACCAGAATCTGACGAATCGTTTCATCCGCCATATGCTCGGCGGCATGAACGGTGTTGCGAATCGCCGTCTCGGCGGCCTCCATGTCGACGATCGCGCCGTTGCGCACACCGCGCGACATCTGATGGCCGATCCCGACGACGCGAATCGACCCGCCGTCGTCCGCACGGGCGACGAAG
>CAUZWC010000211.1:0-5833 GCA_963583595.1 Alphaproteobacteria bacterium
GCGATCCCCTGTGACTCTGCGCTCGCCGACGGCGGCCAAGCCCAAGCCCGCGACCCAGGCCGCCGCGAAGCCCGCGCCTGCCGCTCCGCCGAAGCCAGCGCCTGCACCCGCTGCCGCTGCCGCTGCCAAGCCACCGCCGCCGCCCGCCCCAGCCGCGCCGGCCAAACCGGTGCCCACGCCCAAGCCGGCCCCTGCGCCGGCGCCCGCAGCCAAGCCACAGGTTGCCAGCGCACCGACGGCACCCGCCCCGGCGGCGCCGAGCGCCGGAACGATCCAGCTTCTGTTCGGATCGGGCGAGGCCGATCTGACCGAGGACGCCAAGAAAACCCTGTCGGGCGTGGCGCAAACATTGAAAGCCGACGACAATGCCCGGCTACAACTTATGGCCTTTGCCGCCGGCGCCGAGAACGAGGCGAGCATGGCCCGACGCCTGTCGCTGTCGCGCGCACTGGCCGTGCGTTCCTATCTGATCGCCGAGGGCGTGCGCAGCACGCGGATCGATGTCCGGGCCCTGGGCAACAAAACCGAAGCCGAACCGGCCGACCGCGTCGACCTTCTGATCGACCGACGCTGAACGGTCGCCGCTGGTTGGACGCTGGGCGAGGGAGCCGAGTCCGATGACCCGACCGCAACGTCACCTTCTCTGGATGGCCGTCTTCCTGGCTATCGTGCTGGCCATCTGCATACCGCTCGCATCCACCTTGATCGGGGCGTTCCAGGCCAATCCCTATCTCAATGGCCTAATTTTGGGCGTGCTCCTGCTCGGCATCGGCTATTCCCTGCGCCAAGTCCTGATGCTCTATCCCGTGATCGGCTGGATCGCCAAATTCCGGGACAACCGGGAAGCGCAAGGAGTCGAAGCCCCGCCCGAACTGCTCGCGCCCATGGCAGTCATGCTGGGCGAGCGGCGCGGGCGCCTCAGCCTCTCCACCTTGTCCCTGCGCTCCCTGCTCGACGGTATCGCGGCACGGCTCGACGAACAGCGCGAGATATCCCGCTATTTCATCGGCCTGCTGATTTTCCTCGGCCTGCTCGGTACTTTTTGGGGCCTGCTGAAGACAGTGGATTCAGTGGCCGACGTGATCGGCACCCTGTCGGTCACATCGGACGATCTGCCGGGCATGTTCGGCTCGTTGAAGGCAGGGCTGCAGGCGCCGCTTTCGGGCATGGGCACGGCCTTCAGTTCGTCGCTCTTCGGCCTCGCCGGATCGCTCGTCCTCGGCTTTCTCGACCTCCAGGCGGGCCAGGCGCAGAACCGCTTCTACAACGAGCTCGAGGAATGGCTGGCGAGCGCGACGCGCCTGTCCTCCGGCGGGCCCGGCAGCGGCGAGGGCGATGCATCCGTCCCCGCCTATATCCAGGCCCTGCTCGAACAGAATGCTGACAATCTGGATGAGCTGCAGCGCACCCTGACCCGGGGCGAGGAGGATCGCTATCAGACCAGCCGCAATCTGGCATCCCTGACCGACCGTCTATCGACCCTGACCGACCAGATGCGGACCGAGCAGGCCCTGATGGTCCGGCTGGCGGAGAACCAGCGCGATCTGGCGCCCATCCTGGCGCGCCTCGCCGAGGCCGCCGAGGCCGGTTTCGGCATGGACGAATCGACCCGCAACCATATCCGCAACCTGGATCTGGGCACCCAGCGCCTGCTGGACGATCAGGCGCGCGGTCGAGCGGACGCGGTGCGCGAGGTCCGCAACGAAATCAAATTGCTGGCCCGCACCATCGCCGCGATAGCCGAAGAAGAGCAGCGCTAGGGCGCGGCGATGGTTTCCGGGCTCCGCCGCCGTCGCAGTTTCGATATCTGGCCTGGCTTCGTCGATGCCCTGGCCACTCTGCTCATCCTCATCATTTTCCTGCTGATGATCTTCGTGGTCGCCCAGTTCTATCTGAGCGAGGTGCTGTCCGGTCGCGACAAGACCTTGGACCGGCTCAACGCGCAGATCATAGAATTGGCCGACATGCTGGCGCTCGAACGCGAAGCCGGCGCCGATATGCGCGACTCCGTGGCCCAGTTATCCGCCCAGCTTCAGACTTCGATCAAGACCCGTGATCATCTGAACGAACGCCTGTTGAGCACGTCGAGCGAACGCGACGCCCTCGCCGCCGCCCTTGCCGAACTCCAGGCCGAAACGTCCGGTGCGAAGGAAGCGCTGGACGCAAAGGACAAGGAAGTCGATTCCCTGACCGTGGCCCTGGCCGCCCTCCGGGAAAAGACCGCCAATTCGGAGGATGCGATCTCCGAGCGCGAGATCGAGATATCGACCTTGCGCGCCCGCTTTTCCTCCACCGAATCTTCGTTGATCGAGGCCGAATCGGATCTCGACGACACCCGCCGGCGCCTGACCTCCCAGGAGGCGATCAGCGAGGAGGCCATGGCGCGGGTCGAGATTCTGAACCTGCAACTCGCCGCCCTGCGCCAGCAGATCGCTCGCCTGTCCGTCGCCCTGGAAGCCTCGGAGGCGAACACCAAGGAGCAGAGGGTCCAAATCGCCAATCTGGGCCAGCGTCTGAACGCGGCCCTGGCCTCCAAGGTGCAAGAACTGGCGCGCTACCGATCCGAATTCTTCGGTCGCCTGCGCGAAATCCTGGGTCAGCGCGACGATATTCAGATTGTCGGCGACCGCTTCGTTTTCCAATCCGACGTGCTCTTCGCCTCCGGCGCGGCGGAACTCGACGATGCCGGTCGGACGCAGATTGCCCATCTCGCCACCGCGCTGATCGGGATCTCCGCCGAAATTCCGCCGGAGATCAACTGGATCCTGCGGGTCGACGGCCATACCGACGTCGTGCCGATCGCCACGCGGCAATTCGGCTCGAACTGGGAATTGTCCACGGCGCGCGCCGTCTCGGTGGTCAAGTATATGATTGAACTCGGTGTTCCGCCGGAGCGCCTTGCCGCGACCGGCTTCGGCGAATTCCAACCGCTCACCGCCGGCATCTCCCCCGAAGATCTCCGCCGCAACCGCCGCATCGAGTTGCGTTTCGACCAGCGTTAGTCGCGGGCGGTTCTCATCCGGAATTCTCGCCTCCTCACCCTGAGCCGGTCGAAGGGTGAGGATGGCATGACGCAACACTGTGCCACGCCCTCATACTTCGACAGGCTCAGCATGAGGGCGGTTGGGTCACAGCACCGCGAGATCGGCCTCGAGATCACCCGCGGCCGGATCGACGCGGTCGAACTGCAGGGCGGCGAGGCGGGCATAGAGGCCGCCTTCGGCGATCAGTTCCTCATGGCGGCCGGTCGCCACGATACGCCCCTGATCGAGAACCAATATTCGGTCGGCCTGCTGCACGGTCGCCAGACGATGGGCGATAACGATGGAGGTCCGCCCTTCGGACAGACGGGCGATGGCGTCCTGCACCAGCCGCTCGCTCTCCGCGTCGAGGGCGCTGGTCGCCTCGTCGAGAAGCAGCAGCGCCGGGTCGCGCAGGATCGCCCGGGCGATGGCCAGGCGCTGGCGCTGCCCACCGGAAAGCCGCAAACCCTTTTCGCCCAGGAAGGTCTCGAGGCCTTCGGGCAGGCGGTCGAGGAATTCGGTCGCGGCCGCCGCCTCGGCTGCCGCCCGCACCTCGGCATCGCTCGCTTCCGGACGGCCATAGCGGATGTTTTCCAGCGCATCTGCCGAGAAGATCACAGGCTCCTGAGAAACCAGGCCGATCCGAACCCGCAGGGCCGTGGGATCGAGTTCGCGCAGATCCGCACCATCGAAGCGCACGATGCCCGCCTCCGGATCGTAGAAGCGCAGCAGGAGCTGGAAGACCGTCGTCTTGCCCGCGCCGGAGGGACCGACCAGCGCCACCCGCTCGCCGGCTGCGACCTCAAAGGACAGGTCTTCCAGGGCCGCGCGATCGGGCCGCGAGGGATAGCGGAAGGTGACGCCTTCGAAGGCAATCCGCCCCTCAGTCGGCAGGGCCAGAACGCGCGGCACCGCCGGCGCCGCGATCTCCGGCTTCGTCGAGAGCAATTCGAGCAGACGTTCGGACGCACCGGCTGCGCGCTGGATATCGGCGAAGAATTCGCTGAGCGAACCCACCGATCCGGCGACGACGACGGCATAGAAAACGAAGGCCGATAATTCGCCCGCCGAAATCCGCCCGGCCATCATGTCATAGCCGCCGATCCACAGGATCGTGCCGACCGCGCCGAAGATCAGCAGGATGACGGTGGCCGCGAGATTGGAGCGGGCGACGGTGCGCCGCACGGCTATGTCGAAGGCCGTTTCGACCCGATCGGCCATGGTCGCGCGGTCCAGTTCCTCATGCCCGAAAGCCTGGACCGTACGGACCGCGTTGATCGATTCGTCGATCTGGCCGCCGACCTCGGCGATGCGATCCTGGCTGTCGCGCGAAAGACGGCGGACGCGACGACCGAAGACGAGGATGGGAACGACCACCAGGGGCACGACGAGGAAGGCCAGCGCCGTCAGCTTGGGGCTGGTCACCGCCATCATGATCGCGCCGCCGAACAGGAGGATGACGTTGCGCAAGGCCATCGAGACGGATGTGGCGATCACGGTCTGCAACAGGCTCGTATCGGTGGTCAGGCGCGACAGCACCTCTCCCGTGCGGGTGACCTCGAAGAAGCCCGGGCTCAGCCCGATGACATTGTTGTAGACCGCCTTGCGGATATCGGCGGCGAGGCGCTCTCCCAGCCAGGCGACCAGATAGGAGCGGAACCAGGAGGCAAGCGCGAGAATCGCGACGATCGCCAGCATGCCGATCAAGGCCCGGTCCAGCAGCGCCGTCTCGCCCCCCGCGAATCCCGCGTCGACCAGCCAGCGCAGGCCCATGCCGAAGGCCAGGACCGTGCCCGCCGCGGCGGTCAGCGCGAGAACCGCGCCCAGAACACGGCCGCGATAAGGCGCCAGGAAAGGCCAAAGCTGGCGAATTTTCCCCAGATCGCGCGAACCGGCGCGCCCGCTGCCCGCGGTTCGGCCGCCAAAACTCTCCGTCTCGCTTCCGCGTCTGCGACTCACCGGGCAAGGTCTCCTGTCCAAACCCCGGAACCGGCGGCAGGGCCGCCCAGAACCGGTGCGGACGGCCCTGGGAAAGGGCCGCCCGATTTCCGGTCTATCCCTAGCGCACAGGCAGCTTTGCGCCAACACCCGGTATCCCTTGCCCGCCCGGCATGCCTTGCTGTATAAGCCACGGCCGAAGCGCAGGAGCCCCCGGAGCAGTGCCATGAAGAAGGAAATCCACCCCGACTATCACGAGATTAACGTGATCATGACGGACGGAACCGAATACAAGACCCGCTCGACCTACGGGAAAGAGGGCGATTCCCTGCGTCTGGATATCGATCCGACGTCTCATCCGGCCTGGACGGGCGGCAACCATCGCCTGCTCGACACCGGCGGTCAGCTCGCCCGATTCAACAAGCGTTTCGAGCAGTTCGGCCTGAAATAAGGGTCCTCTCCAAAGGTCGGAGCGACCGGGCGGCGCCGAAAGGTGCCGCTTTTTGTTTTGCGCGGGAGGACCAAACCGCCCTCTTGAATCGCGTAGCACCATCACCACATCGATAGTTGTTCCGGGATGCCAAATTCGGGTTCCGGGACCTGATGGTAAAATGGCGGATCAGACATTTTTGTGGGTCCGCCGCAAACGTCGCTTCAATTGGAGGACCCAAACCATGACGTTCGACCTGACCCCCCTTTTCCGATCCACGATCGGCTTCGACAACCTCTCCCGACTGACGGAATCGGCCAACCAATTCGATTCCAAGCAGGTGTCCTACCCGCCCTATAACATCGAGAAGCTGGGCGAGGACGAGTACCGGATTTCCATGGCCGTCGCCGGATTCGCCGAGGACGACATCGAGATCACGGTC
>CAUZWC010000212.1:0-5833 GCA_963583595.1 Alphaproteobacteria bacterium
GTTGCACGACCGCGCCTTCATCGAGGCGCGATGCCTGAGGGATGTAGCCGAACCGGCTGCGTTGAGAGCGTGCCGCTGACCGCCTAAACGGCTTGCGCGGCCCAGACCTCGATTTCGATCTGCCATTCGGGAAAGGCCCGGCACGGCACGTAGATTAGGGTCGATCAGGGCTTCACGGAGGCGGGGATCATGCGGTGGCGCACCTCGCGATAGACCTCGAGATCGACGCCACCGACCAGGAACAACCCCCAGGCGGACGATATCCTCGGGCGCCATGCCGCCGCCTTTCAGCACGGTCAGCATATTGCTGAAGGCCAGTTCCGCCTGCGCCGCGAAATCCGCCGGCGCGCTGCCATCCTCGCGCACTGCGAGCTGGCCTGAGATGCACAGCACGCGCTTGCCGGGGTCGGTTTCGATGCCGTGGCTATAGGAGCCGAAGGGCGGCGGCACGCCGGGCGGGTTGTGAATCTTGTTGTTCATCCGCCCGTGCGCCTTGCTATTCCTCGATCTTCACGACGGCCCCGGCGGGCGGGGGAATGTCGCAGAAGCCGCTCGTCTCGACGCGGCAGAGCAGTTCGCCGGATTCGGTGAGCCTGCGTTTCATCGCCTCGGCCGAACGAGTGATCGTGAGAGACTGGCAGTTGTAGACCGCGGTTCTCTGGGCATCGATCAGGGTGGAGGCGCGGGCCATCCCGCGAATGTCCTTGAGATCCACGTCGGCCGTCACGAGGCAGGGGAAATAGACTTTCCGGTTCGGGTCGTAGCAATCCGTCCGAACTTCCGCGTGGTAGCGGTCATTGTTGGGCACGGCGATGGCCGATGCGATCGTGTCGATGCCCTTGTCGAAATAATCCTGGCGGCTGATGTCGCCGTTGAGCAGCGCGCCCGTGTACTTGATATGGGTGAGGGCGAAATTGCTGGACGGTTCCAGGTCGAAGGAACAAAGCTCGGCTTTGACCGCGTCCGGCGGCTGGTAGTTCTCGAAGGGCTCGGAACAGGCGACGGTCAGGAACACCGTGGCGAACAGTCCCGCTTGGCGCAGCAGGCGCGCGCTCATCATGGAAATGCCCTCAGCATCCGGTACACCACGACGTCATCTTTCCTCAGCATCCTTTCCATTGCGCGGGCTTGGTAAGGCCCGCCCGCAGCTTCGTGGCATCGTCGCCGTTGGCGGCCCCGATCTGGCCTTGATCGACGCGGGCATCGGTGAGGTTCGCACCGCAGAGCAGGGCGCCGGTCAAGACCGCTTCGCTCAGATTGGGGCCGGACAGATCGGCGCCGCTCATGTTCGATTTGCTGAAATCGGACCATTCGAAATTGCCGCCCTTGAGGTCGGCGCCGGACAGGCTGGCGCGGGTCAGGTCGCAGCGGTCGCAGCCCTGACCGCTCTTGGCCTTGGCGAGATGGTTTTCATCGAAGGCCTGGGCCGGGCCGATCGAGGAAAGAACGAGAATTGCGAATATGGCTAAATGGCGCATGGCCGTCCTTATCCCGGGCGCGTTAGCCCGCTAGAGTGGACCGACGGTCGCGCATGATCGCCGCGCCCGCCCGGTCGTGCAAGGCCCTCGGATCGAGTCCGGGGCCGGCCTGAAAGGAAAACGGAAAAGAGGGACAGGATGAGCGACGATCCTTTTGCATGGCAGCGGGTGTTGCCGATAGATCCGCCGTTCGACGCCGCGGAATTCGCGGCGCGCGTCGCCAAGGTGCGGGCTGGGATGGCCGCGCGCGGCATCGACCTGCTGCTCGTCGCTTCGCCGGAGAGCGTCTATTTCCTCACCGGCTATCGCACCACGGGCTACTACGTCTATCAGCTCTTCCTGCTGCCACTCGAGGGTGACGGAATCTTCGTCACCAGCAAGCTCGAGCATTCCAATGTTCGCGGCTTGGCCCAGACGCCGCGCGGCTTATGGGTTTCCATGGCGGACGACCCCGTCGAAGTCACCCTGCGCGCCGCGCGCGAGGCGGGGGCGGAAAGCGCCAAGGGCATCGGTTACGAGGAGCGCGGCTTCTGGATGCCACCGCAGATCCTCGATGGCGTGCGCGCGGCCTTCCCGAACGCCAGGAGCGTCCCGGCAAGCGGGGTCCTGGAGGATGCTCGGCGCATCAAATCCCCGGCGGAAATCGCCTGTATCCGGGAAGCCGCGCGGCTCGCCTCGCTGGGCACGCGGGCAGGCATCGCCGAGGTCGCGCCCGGCGTGACGGAGAACGCCATCGCCGGCACGATCTACAAGGCGATGTTCGACGAGGGTTGCGAATTTCCCTCGGGCCAGCCCTATGTCGTGACCGGCCCGCGCGGCGCCCTGGCGCATATGACTGCCGAGCGCCACAAGGTCGAGACCAGGCATTGCGTCTATTTCGAGGTCGGCGGCTGCTTCAAGCGCTATAGCGGCTCGGTCATGCGCATGGTCTCGGTCGGCCCGCCCTCGGACCAGGCCAAGCGGCTGGCGGAGGCCTCGCTTGGCGCGCTGCAGGCGGCGATCGACGCGATCCGGCCGGGCGCGATTTCCCAGGATGTGGACCGCGCGGGACGGGGCGTGATCGAACGCGCCGGTCTGGGCCAGTTCTTCCATCACCGCTTCGGCTATTCCATGGGCATCGCCTTTCCGCCGGGCTGGGGCGAGGGGCTTGTCATGGATATCGCCGAGGGCAATGAAAGGCCGCTCGAACCTGGCATGGCCTTCCACCTGGTGCCGAACATGGTCGTCCCCGAATTCGGCTCCATGGGCTTCAGCGAAACCGTGCTGGTGACCGAGGGCGGCAACGAGATATTGACCGACGTACTGCGCGACTTCGTCACGGTGTGATACGGGTCTGCGATGGACGGCTCCGCTTCGTGCTTTGCCGGATTCCCGGTCGCCACTAAGATGGCGCCCCCGGTGACCGACGGGGGCCGGTCGGGGCAATAGACGGAGGGGGCATCCTGCAGAAAACGCGGTCGCTTTATGTAACGGGGATCATGCTCGCCATGATGGGCGGCGTGACCTTGAGCTTCGGCGGCGCGCTGTTCCGCACGGTCCGCGAGGCCGACGATTGGCAGGTTCTGTTTTACCGGGGTGCCGGCTTCGCGCTCGGCATGCTGATCTTCGTCCTGATCAATCGGCGTGGGCGCCTCATCTCGGCGTTCCGGGGCATCGGCCGGGCGGGCATCGCCGCCAGCGTGATCCTGGGCCTGTCGATTCCCTGCTACACCCTGGCGATCCTGAGCGTGACTGTCGCCAACGCCCTGTTCGTGGTCAGCACCTCGCCGCTCTTCGCCGCGATCGTCGGGTTGATCGTGCTGCGCGAGAAGGTCAAGTCGATCACCTGGTTCGCGGCCGGTCTCGCGCTGATCGGTGTCAGCGTGATGATGTACGACGCTTTCACCAGAGAGGTGACGGCGGGTCTCGACGACACCTTGCTGTTCGGCAACGTGATGGCCGTGCTGGCTGCGCTGGGCTTGGGCGCCTTCACCGTGGCGCTGCGTTTCCGCCCAGGGTCCGACATGTCGCCGGCCTTGATTATCGCCGGTCTGATTTCCGCCCTGGTCGCCTTCGTCCCAATCTCGGGCGCAATCGCGGTCATCGAGTTCGATCTGATCCTCTGCCTGAGCATGGGGTTGCAGGCCGCGCTCGGCTTCGCCCTGCTGACCTTCGGCGCGAAATACATTCCGGCGGCCGAGGTCGCGCTGCTGTCGCTGATGGAGGTGCTGCTCGGTCCGATCTGGGTCGAGATCTTCGTCGGCGAGACGGTGGACAACAACACGTTGTTGGGCGGCTCCATCGTCCTGGCGGCCGTTCTCGCCTTCACCGTCGTCAGCATCCGCGATGCCCGGCGGCGGCGCAGCGAGCGGCGAGCGGCGGTGGCCGGATTGCCCGCGGCGGGCCGGCGATCCGCCTTGCCCGAACCTCCGTTGCCCGCCGCGGCGGGAGACAGGACGCCGCCACGATCAAACATGAACAGCGCGCTGGCCTATGCCCTGCGCCGGGCCGAGCGCGACGAGGCGCAATCGGCGGCCGATCCTTTCGCCGAGGCGGCGCTCTACCTGACCGTGGAATACCGCTTGCGCGAGCGTCTGGCGTCGGTGCTGCACCAATGGGTCGAGGCGAACCTGCCGCGAATCACGGAAAGCATGGTGCGCGGCGAAGTCCGCCGCCTGGTCGAGCGGGCCGAGGATTCGCAGGACGATCCTTACTAGCCGCTACTAACCACTTTCGGGATCAGCCCTCGGCCAGGTCGTAGCGGACGGGCTTGGACCAGTCGCCGGCGGCGTGCTTGTCCCAATAGAGCTGGCGAATCCGGGTGGTCGCCGGGCCAGGCTTGCCGTCGCCCACCGGCTTGCCGTCGAGCTGGGTCACGGGCATGACGCCGCCGGCGGTGGAGGTCACCAGGATCTCCTCCGCGTCATGCAGGTCGTCGGCCGTCACGACGGTCTGGCGCGCGCCGACATTTAGTTCCGAGCATAGATCGAGGACCGCGCCCCGGGTGATGCCTTCGAGCACGCCTTCGCCGGGGGTCTTCCAGGTGCCGTCTCGATAGGTGAAGAGGTTGTAGCCCGGTCCCTCGGTCAGGTTGCCTTCCAGATCCTTGAGGACGACGAAATTGGCGCCTGCCTCATAGGCCTCGAAGAGGCTCATTTCCATATCGATCCAGTGGTAGTTCTTGATCTTGGGATCGACGGAGGCCTTGTCGATGCGCGGGATCGAGCTGATATGCAGATGAACGCCGTCCTCCTGCTGCTCGGGCGTGGCGAGCCAGATGAAGGGCACGGCGAAGGCATAGAAATTGTTGGTGCAGAGGCGAGGGTCGCGGATGCCCTTGAGGGGCCGGCCCCGGGTCAGGGTCATCGAGACATAGGCGTCTTCCAGCCCGGTCTTGGCGACGCAGGTATGGAGAACGGTCTCGAGTTCGTCCCGGCTCATTGGCAGTTCCATGCGCAGCCGACCGATGCCGCTTTCGAACCGGTCGAGATGCTTTTCCAGCCGGAAGAAGCGACCCTTCCAGACATGGGCCACGTCATAGGTGCAGTCAGACCGCACCATGCCCCAATCCAGGATCGATATCTTGGCCTCTGCGATGGGCACGAATTGGCCGTCCATGAAGGCGCAACCGGCGCTCAAGTCCGGCCCATCGGCCTCGGGATGAAGTTGGGTCACGGACATGGCGGTCCCCTCTATTGGATTGGCGCGTTGAGGGGGAGAATGCGGGGTTCGCCGAAGGCCGGTCAAGCGTTGTGGGTAGCGAAGTGGAGGAAGCGGGCTAGTATCCGGGTGAAAGCGTTGCGAGGCAGGCGATGAACGAAAGAAATGATGGACGCTTGGCCATCTTGACCAATGCCGAGATGTACCGCGCCGACGTGGCCGCGGCGGATAGCGGGATAGCCAGCGAGACCCTGATAGCGAATGCCGGGCGGGCCTGCGCCGAGGCGATCCGCGCGCGCCGCAAACGATGCCCGACGCTGGTGCTCTGCGGTCCCGGCAACAACGGCGGGGACGGCTATGTGATCGCCCGGCTGCTGGCCGAATGGGGCTGGCCGGTCACCGTTGCGGCGATGGTGCCGCGGGAAAGTCTGAAAGGCGACGCGAAGGCCCATGCGACGTGCTGGCAGGGTCCGACCGTCGCACTCGACGAGGCCCATCTGGGCAAGGCCGGCCTGGTGGTCGACGCCCTGTTCGGGTCCGGGCTGACCCGCCATCTGGAGGGCGCCGCGCGCGCCGCGATCGAAGCCATCGCCGCGCGCGGTCTCGACTGTATGGCGGTGGATGTGCCGAGCGGGCTGGATGGCGACACCGGGCTGGTGCGCGGCGCGGCGGCGCGGGCCTTTCTGACCGTCACCTTCTTCCGGCCCAAGCCCGCA
>CAUZWC010000213.1:0-5740 GCA_963583595.1 Alphaproteobacteria bacterium
CCGCCTCGATAACGGCATAGCGTGTCACCGCTCGTTGACCATTCTCCTCGTCGGGCCGCACCTTTTCGCCCCCGGGCCGCCCGCCCTTGGCGAGGGGCAGGTCGATCTCGCCCATATCGGGCTCGGGCAGGCCGATCACGATCGCCCAATAGAGCTTCACCGTGTCGCGCGCGCGGAAGGACGCGGTCAGCGCCTTGGCCGCCGCCGCGGTCCGCGCCAGCAGCAACACGCCGCTGGTATCCCGGTCCAGGCGATGGACCAGACGCGGCCGCTCGGCCGAACCGAAGCGCAGGGCATCGAGCATGCCGTCCAGGTGATGCGCCGTCTTGGTACCGCCCTGGACGGCCAGTCCGGCGGGCTTGTCGAGGGCGATCACCGCCTCGTCGCGATACAGCACGCGCTCGCGCAACTCCCACGCCTCGCTTTCCGGCACTTTGCGCGGCATGACCGGACGCTTCTCATTCGCGGCCGGCGGCGAGGCCAGCGGCGGCACCCGCACCTCCTGACCCTCCTCCAAGCGATCGCCCGCCTTTGCCCGCCGTCCGTCGACCCGGACCTGGCCCTTGCGCAGCAGTTTCTGCAGTTGGCCATGGGGCAGTTCGGGAAAATGGCGCTGGAACCACTTGTCCAGACGCAGATCCGCCTCGGCCGCCGCTACGGCCATCATGCGGACTCCACTCATCCCTCATCCCCTTCGTCGGCGCCGCCGCGTGCCGTCTTGGCGCGCAGCTTGTCCCAATAGGCCAGGCGTTTGGCTATATCGCGCTCGAAACCGCGCTCGACGGGGCGATAGAAGGCCCGGCGCGGCATCTCGTCGGGAAAGTAGTTCTGCCCCGAAAAACCCTCATCCGTGTTGTGGTCGTAGGCATAACCCTTGCCGTAGCTCATATCCTTCATCATGCGCGTGGGCGCGTTGAGAATATGCTTGGGCGGCATCAGGGAGCCGGTTTCCTTGGCCGCGCCCATGGCCTGCCCCATGGCCTTGTAGGCCGCGTTCGATTTGGGCGCGGTCGCCAGGTAGAGCACGCATTGGGCCAGGGCCAGTTCCCCCTCGGGTGAGCCCAGCCGGTCATAGGCCTCCCAGGCCGCGATCGACTGCGGCAGGGCCTGGGGATCGGCCAAACCGATATCCTCCGAGGCGAAACGGGTCAGCCGGCGCGCGATATAGACCGGGTCCTCGCCGCCGGCCAGCATGCGCGCCAGCCAATAGAGGGACGCATCCGCATCCGAGCCTCGCAGCGATTTGTGCAGGGCGCTGATGAGGTTGTAATGCCCCTCCTGGCTCTTGTCGTAGAGCGGCGCGCGGCGCTGAATGGTCTCCGACAGGCTGGCGGTATCGAGCGGCGCCTCCACCCGCAGGGCGAAGAGTTCCTCGGTCAGATTCAGCAGATAGCGCCCATCCCCATCGGCCATCGCGCGCAGGGCCTGGCGCGCCTCGGGGATCAGCGGCAGTTGCCGCCCCTCTTCGTCCTCGGCCCGGCGCAGCAGTTCTTCCAGCGCCGAATCGCTCAGCCGGTGGAGCACCAGCACCTGGCAGCGCGAGAGCAGGGCGCCGTTCAGCTCGAAGGAGGGGTTCTCGGTCGTCGCCCCGACCAAGATCACCGTGCCGTCCTCGACATAGGGCAGGAAGCCGTCCTGCTGGGCGCGGTTGAAGCGGTGGATCTCATCCACGAACAGCAGGGTCCCCTGCCCGGCCATGCGCCGGCCCTTGGCGGCCTCGAAGACCCTGCGCAGATCGGCCACGCCCGAAAAGACGGCGGAGATCGGTTCGAAATACAGATTCGTCGTCTGGGCCAGCAGGCGCGCGATGGTCGTCTTGCCCGTGCCCGGCGGCCCCCAGAGGATGATCGACGCGAAACGCCCGCCCTCGACCATCCGGCCGATCGGCCCTTCGGGCTTCAACAGATGGTCCTGGCCGATAACCTCGTTCAGGCGCTGAGGGCGCAGGCGGTCGGCGAGCGGGCGGGGCGCCTGGCCCTCGAACAGGCTCATTACTGGCGCGCCAGGATATTGACGAGCTGGTCGCTGCGCCGGACCGTGATGCGCCATTCCCGGTGCTGCCGGTCGAGCAGGCGCTGGACCTCGCGGACACGCGACACCTCCTCGCCGTTGATCGCCACGACGACGTCGCCCGGGCGAAAACGCACCAGCGCGGCCGCGCTCGCGCGCCGGATGGCCATGACGATGACGCCGGAATCGGGCACGCCCATGCCCGACAGTTCCTCGGCCAGGGCGGGCGACAGATTGGCGATCGTCGCACCCGCCATGGGATGGCGCCCGGTCAGTTCCGTCTCGTGCCGTGGTGGATCTTCCGGCGCCGGGGAGAGCGGTGCGACGAAGGTCAGTTCCTTGCCCTTGCGAAAGACGGAAAGGCGCGCCTCCTCCCCCACCGCACGGGTCGCAATGCGGTAGCGCAGGGCCTGGGCGTCCACCACTTCATGGCCGTCCACGGCGAAGATCACATCGCCCAGCTTGACCCCGGCCTGGGCCGCCGGCCCCGACGGATAGACGCTGTTGATCAGCACCCCGACCGGGCGCGCCATGCCCAGGGTCTGGGCCAGTTCGGCCGTCAGGTTCTGCCCTGTCGCACCGAGCCAGGGCCGCACCAGGCGGTCGCCGGTGGTGACGCCCGAGACGACCGTCGCCACCAGATTGGCGGGGATCGCGAAGCCGACGCCGCTGGAGCCCCCGGTCCGGGTGAAGATCATGGTGTTGATACCGGCCAGGCGGCCGTCCATCGAGACCAGGGGGCCGCCCGAATTGCCCGGGTTGATCGCCGCATCGGTCTGGATGAAGGACTGGAAGTCGCTGACATCGACCGAGCTTCGTCCCAGGGCCGAGACGATGCCGCTGGTCACGGTCTGGCCGACGCCGAAGGGGTTGCCGATGGCGAGGACGAGGTCGCCGACTTCCAAGGCATCGGAATCGCCGAGTTCCAGAAACGGCAACCGCTCCCCTGCCGGCGGTTCGATCTGCAGGACGGCAAGATCTGTGCGCTCGTCCGTGCGCAGGACCTTGGCGGCGAACTCGCGGCGATCGCTCAGGATGACGATGATCTCATCGGCGCCCTCGATCACATGGTTGTTGGTGACTATCAGCCCGTCCATGCGGACGATCACCCCCGACCCGAGGGAATTGCGCGGCGGCCTGGCGCTTTCGGGGAAGATGTCGCCGAAATACCGTTCGAAGAGCGGATCGGCGAACAAGGGCGAGCGCTCGGCCTTGCGATAGGATTTGGCGTAGACATTGACCACGGCGGGTGCGACCCGGCGCACCAGCGGGGCATAGGACAGCGTGATTTCCGCCTCGCTTTGCGGCACCACGCGCTGTTGCGCCGCGGCGGGCGCCGAAACGGCAATCGCGATCGCCAGGGCGAAAAGCAAAGAGGGCAGCCTCGACGGCTGCCCCCGATGGTTTCGCCCGAGGCATCGGCCCGTCGGGCGGCTATTCCTCGCCGTCATCCTCGTCGACACCGAGGATCGGACCCGAATCCTGGCCCTTCGCATCCACATCCCGGTCGACCAGTTCGATCACCGCCATCGGCGCGGCATCGCCATAGCGAAAGCCGGCCTTGAGAACGCGGGTGTAACCGCCCGGCCGCGCCTTGTAGCGATCAGCCAAACCGTCGAACAGCTTCGAGGTCAAGTCGCGGTCGCGGAGGACGGTCATCGCCTGGCGCCGGGCATGCAGATTGCCCCGCTTTCCCAGGGTGATGAGGCGATCGACCACCGGCCGCAATTCCTTCGCCTTGGGCAGAGTCGTCTTGATCTGCTCGTGCTTGATCAGCGCCGCCGCCATGTTGGCGAACATGGCCTTTCGGTGACTGCTGGTGCGGTTGAGCTTTCGCCCCGCTACGCGATGACGCATTGCCTCGGTTCCCGTCTATTCTTCGTCAGTGCCCTGTCGGGTCGGTAAAGCTCGGTCGCTCAGTAAGGTTCCTCAAGGCGCTTGGCAAGCTCCTCGATATTCTCCGGCGGCCAACCGATGACCTCCATGCCGAGATGGAGACCCATCTGGGACAGCACTTCCTTGATTTCGTTAAGCGACTTGCGGCCAAAGTTCGGCGTGCGGAGCATTTCCGCCTCGGTCTTCTGCACCAGATCGCCGATATAGATGATGTTGTCGTTCTTGAGGCAATTGGCCGAGCGAACCGACAGCTCCAACTCGTCCACCTTGCGCAGCAGATGCTTGCTGAACGGCAGCTCGCTCTCCGGCTCGGAAGGCACGACCGTCTCGGGCTCGTCGAAATTAACGAAGAGCTTGAGCTGTTCCTGAAGGATGCGCGCGGCCAGGGCCACCGAATCCTCCGGCGTCACCGCGCCGTTCGTCTCCACCGTGATCGACAGCTTGTCGTAATCCGTGACCTGGCCGACGCGGGTGTTGTCGACCTTGTAGGCAACCTTGCGCACGGGGCTGAACAGGGCATCGACCGGAATCAGGCCGATCGGCGCATCGACCGCGCGGCTCTGAGTCGCGGGCACGTAGCCCTTGCCGTTCTCGACCGTCAGTTCCATGGAGATCTTGGCCGCGCTGTCGAGCGTCAGGATGACGAGCTCGGGATCCAGGATCTCGATATCGTGGCCCGTCTCGATCATGCCGGCGGTGATTTCGCCTGGCCCCTCGGCCTTCAGCAGCATGCGCTTGGGGCCTTCGCCATGCATACGCAGCGCCATCGACTTCACGTTGAGGACGATGTCGGTCAGATCCTCGCGCACGCCAGGGATCGAGGAGAATTCATGCAGCACCCCGTCGACCTGGATCGAGGTGACCGCGGCGCCCTGAAGGGAAGACAGCAGAATCCGCCGCAGTGCATTGCCCAGAGTCAGGCCGAAGCCGCGCTCGAGCGGCGCCGCAACGATCATGGCCATGCGTGCCGGCTCGTTTCCGGAATCGATCTGCAACTTGTTCGGCTTAATCAGTTCGGTCCAATTTTTTTGAAGCAAAGCAGCACCCTTTCAAACTCTGTTCGGGCCGCGCTCCCAATAGGGGGCGCCGGCCCTGGGCCGATGCAAAACGGCGAAAACGCAGACCGTCGCCGCCGCTAAACGCGGCGACGCTTCGGCGGACGGCAACCGTTATGGGGAACTGGCGTGACGTCCTTGATGGTGGTAACCGTGAAGCCCACAGCCTGAAGCGCGCGCAGGGCCGATTCGCGCCCGGAACCCGGGCCCTTCACCAGTACTTCCAGGGTCTTTACGCCATGCTCCTGTGCCTTGCGACCAGCATCCTCGGCCGCGACCTGCGCGGCGAAGGGGGTCGACTTGCGCGAGCCCTTGAAGCCTTGACCGCCGGCCGACGACCAGGCAATCGTGTTGCCCTGCACGTCGGTGATTGTGATCATCGTGTTGTTGAAGCTAGCATTCACATGCGCGATGCCGGAGGTGATGTTCTTCCGCTCGCGACGGCGCACGCGCTGTGTGGTGTTCTTTGCCATTACCGACTATCTCCGCCCTAGGCTTTTTTCTTGCCGGTAATCGGACGGGCACGGCCCTTCCGAGTGCGGGCGTTTGAATGGGTCCGCTGGCCGTGGACCGGCAGCCCCTTACGGTGACGCAGGCCGCGATAGCAACCGAGGTCGAGCAGACGCTTGATGTTCATCGCCACCTCGCGCCGCAGATCGCCCTCGACCATATAGTCGCGATCGATCGCCTCGCGGATGCGGATGACCTCGTCATCCGTCATCTCGTTGACCCGCCGCTCTTCCGGCACACCGACGGCCTGGCAGATCTGCCAGGCCTTC
>CAUZWC010000214.1:0-5712 GCA_963583595.1 Alphaproteobacteria bacterium
ATCCTTGAACGGGTCGGCCTGGCCGACCGCCTGAGCCATCGGCCCGGCCGCCTGTCGGGCGGCGAGCAGCAGCGCGTGGCCATCGCCCGTGCCCTGGCCAACGGTCCCGCCGTCCTGCTGGCCGACGAGCCGACGGGCAATTTGGACCCGGAAACCGCCGGCCGCGTCTTCGACATGCTGATGGACCTGGTACGCAACGCCGGCCTCGCCGCTCTCATCGCGACCCACAACCCGGAACTGGCACGCCGCATGGACCGGATCCTGACCTTGAGCGAGGGCAGGGCGGTCGAGACGTAAGTGCTGCCGGCGGTTTTTCGTCCACCATGCGCCGGCGAAACGTTTACGATACTCACAAATCCAACATGGTGTTCTTCCGACACATATTTTGTCGTCCCGGGAGGACAGTGCGGCTGAGAAGCCGAGTTATGCGCTTTCGGCAAAGGGACGCGACCGCCGGAGATTTCCTACAACATCCTGTGGATAACTCACCCCATACCGACTAGATGCATGACTCCTTCGCGCCGGTGTGGAATCCTGTCGATCCGCACCAATTGAAGTGCTCGCCATGCCCCACGCCGATTTCGTCCATCTTCGCGTCCATAGCGCCTATTCGCTCTCCGAAGGGGCGATCAAGATCGACCAGTTGGTCGGGCTGTGCCGGAACGACGCTATGCCGGCCGTGGCGATCGCCGATTCGGGCAATCTGTTCGGCGCGCTGGAATTCGCCCAGGCGGCCTCGGCCGCGGGAGTTCAGCCGATCATCGGCTGCCAGCTTGCCCTGCGCCCGGATAGCGCGAAAGCGGCGGAGGGCGAGGGGCCGAACGGCAATGGCGCTTCGGCGCCCGGCCCGGCGCACAGGATGGTCACCGATCAGCTCGTCTTGCTGGCGCAGAACGAGGCGGGCTACCGCAACCTGCTGAAGCTGGTCAGCAAGTCCTTCCTGGAGACGGACGCGGCCCAGCAGCCCCATATCGACTACGCCGATCTGGACGGCAGAACAGACGGCTTGATCGCCCTGACCGGCGGACCAGCGGGACCGGTCGGGCGGCTTCTGGCCGAGGGCAACACCCTGGCGGCAGAGGCAGTTCTCAAGCATCTCGCCGATCTGTTTCCGGGCCGGCTTTATGTCGAATTGCAGCGCCACGGCATGCCGGTCGAGGAAGCGATCGAGCCGGGCCTGATCGACCTGGCTTATGCCCATGACCTTCCCCTGGTCGCGACCAACGAGCCCTTCTTCGCCACCGGCGACATGTACGAGGCCCATGACGCGCTGCTCTGCATCGCCGGCGGCACCTATGTCGGTGAGGCCGAGCGCCGCCGCGTCACCCCGGAGCATCGCTTCAAGAACGCCAAGGATATGCGCGCCCTCTTCGCCGACCTGCCCGAGGCGGTCGACAACACCCTGACCGTCGCCCGGCGCTGCGCCTATATGCCCGAGCCGCGCGACCCCATGCTGCCGGCCTTTACCACCGGCGCGGTGGGCGACGAAGCGGAGGAACTGCGCGGTCAGGCCGCCGAAGGTCTGGCAGAGCGGCTGGAGAAGCAGGTCTATACCGAAGAGATGGATGCGGCCGAGCGCGAAGCCACGGCCAAGCGATACTGCGAGCGGCTCGATTTCGAGCTGAAAACTATCATAGACATGGGCTTCCCGGGCTATTTCCTGATCGTCGCGGATTTCATCCACTGGGCGAAGGAGCAGGACATTCCGGTGGGGCCGGGGCGCGGCTCCGGCGCCGGCTCGGTCGTCGCCTGGGCGCTGACCATCACCGATCTCGACCCCCTGCGCTTCGGCTTGCTGTTCGAGCGGTTCCTGAACCCCGAACGCGTGTCGATGCCCGATTTCGATATCGATTTCTGCCAGGACCGGCGCGACGAAGTCATCCACTACGTCCAGCAGAAATACGGCCGCGACCGGGTCGCGCAGATCATCACCTTCGGTACCCTGCAGGCCCGCGCCGCCTTGCGCGATGTCGGCCGGGTGCTCCAGATGCCCTACGGCCAGGTCGACCGCATCTGCAAGCTGGTGCCGAACAACCCGGCCAACCCGACGCCCCTCTCCGTCGCCGTGCGCGACGAGCCCGCGCTCAAGTCGATGCGGGCCGAAGACCCGACGGTCGCCAAGCTTATCGATATCGCGATCCGGCTCGAGGGTTTGTACCGCCATGCTTCGACCCATGCGGCGGGGGTGGTGATCGGCGACCAGCCGCTCGACGAGATCGTGCCGCTCTACCGCGATCCGCGCTCCGACATGCCTGTAACCCAGTTCAGCATGAAATGGGTCGAGAAGGCCGGGCTGGTGAAGTTCGATTTCCTGGGCCTGAAAACCCTGACCGTCCTGGCCCGCGCCAAGGAGTTGATCGAGCAACGCGGCGAGAGCATCGACCTCTCCAACCTGCCGCTCGACGATGCCGAGGTCTACGCCATGATGGGCCGGGCCGAGGTGACCGGGGTGTTCCAACTGGAAAGCTCGGGCATGCGCGACGTGCTGCGCCGCCTGCGCCCGGACCGCTTCGAGGACATCATCGCCCTAGTCGCGCTCTACCGGCCAGGCCCGATGGACAATATCCCGCGCTTCATCGCCTGCCGCCATGGCGAGGAGGAGCCTGGCTACCTCCATCCGTCCCTGGAGGACACCCTGCGCGAGACCGCCGGGATCATGGTCTACCAGGAACAGGTGATGCAGATCGCCCAGATCCTGGCGGGTTATACCCTGGGCGGCGCGGATCTGCTGCGCCGGGCCATGGGCAAGAAAATCCAATCCGAGATGGACGCCCAGCGCCAGACTTTCACGGACGGCGCTGTCGCGCGCGGCGTGCCCAAGGACAAGGCGTCGCGCATCTTCGACCAGGTTTCGAAATTCGCCGGCTACGGCTTCAACAAATCCCATGCCGCCGCCTATGCTATGGTCGCCTATCAGACGGCCTATCTGAAAGCGAACTATCCGGTCGAGTTCCTGGCCGCCTCGATGACCCTGGACATGGGCAACACCGACAAGCTCGGCGTCTTCCGCCAGGAGTTGGACCGGCTCGAAGTGCCTCTGCTGCCGCCCGACATCAACCGCTCCACCGCCGTTTTCTCGGTCGACCGCGAGAAGCCCGCGGACAAGGAGGATAAAGGCGCCATCCGCTATGCCCTCGCCGCGATCAAGAATGTCGGTCGGATGGCGATGGAAACCCTGGTGGCCGACCGCCAGGAGCAGGGCGAATACCGCGATATCTTCGACTTCGCCCAGCGCGTCGAACCCCATCTGATCAACAAGCGGCAGCTCGAAAACCTGGTCTGCGCGGGCGCTTTCGACGGGTTGCTGCCCAACCGGGCCCAGGCCCATGCGGCGGTCGAACCGCTGCTGCGCTTCGCCCAGCTTTCGGCGAGCGAGCGGGGCAGCAACCAGCAAAGCCTGTTCGGGGCCGAGACCGTGCCCACCGGCCCGGCCTTCGCCTTGCCCGACCGGCCCGATTGGCCGGCTGCCGACAAGCTGCAGCACGAGTTCGACGCTGTCGGCTTCTACCTCTCGGCCCATCCGCTCGACGCCTATGGCACCACCCTGGACCGGCTGGGTGTGCAATCCGCGCGCGCCTTGCCCGCCCATCTCGCGGCCTCCGGCGGCGCGGCGCGGATCAAGCTGGCCGGCACGATGATCGGCAAGCAGGAGCGGACCAGCGCGCGCGGCAACCGCTTCGCCTTCGTCCAGCTTTCCGACGCCACCGGCGTGTTCGAGACCGTGATGTTCGCCGAGGTCCTGGCCCAGTCGCGCGAGCTGCTCGAATCCGGTGCGCCCCTGCTGATTCAAGGCGAGGCGCGGCTGGACGACGACACGGTCAAGATCATGGCCCAGAAAGTCTCGCCCCTGGACGAGGCAGCCGCGACGACGGATACCGGCCTGCGCGTCTGGCTCGCCGCCGCCGAGCCTGTGCGCAGCCTGTCCAGCGTCCTGGCGCGCGAGCGCCAGGGCCGGGGCAATGTAGTGGTCGTGGTGCCCGTCGAGGGCGGGCGCGAAGCCGAGATCATGCTGCCCGGCCGCTTCACCGTCGCCCCGCCGACCCGCGCTGCGATCAAGGCGATTCCCGGCGTGATCGACGTGCGGGAGATATAGCGGGCTTTCGAAGACGTCGCAGCCTGCCAATCAGCCTGCCAACAGATCTCGCACCTAGCCGCGCTACCTCTCCGGTATCAGCCCTTTCGGCGCGAAACGCATGACGAAGAGCAGGATCGCGCCCATCAGGATGTACCGGGTGAAGGGCTCACCGGCGACCAGGTGTTCCGACAGGATAGGAGCCTTCCGGCAAGCGGCATCGTGTGGCGGCCTGCATGAACCAGTTGCCCAACGGTTCGGCCTCGACCCATAGGGTCCAGATCACGAAACCGCCCCGGAACAATCCGCTATCGGAAATCTCCTCGATCGCCATCTTGCCGCCGGCCACCATCGGCTTCACCAGCGATTCCGTGGGACCCGTGAAGCGCTGCAACATGCCGACCTTGACGTCCTTGTGCCGCCGCAGCGCCGCTGAAGAACGCGGCTGCCATGAGTGCCGTTGTAAACTTACGCATCGGTTACCTCCTGATGAAAACCCGTCGATATTGTCGCCAGGCTCTCGCAGCAGTTCACCGCCGAGCCCAGGACGAGCCTGTGATACTTTCCGGATGACAGCCTATGGGCGGGGCACTAGGGAACAGTCGCGCCGGCTGTCCGGTTTTAGATCAGGGCGTTTCGCCTTGAATTTACCGCTCAGGAGCGGTATCACCACGCCGCGCATAGGCGCAAATCCACACGCGGGCATGCGGTGGGCCTGGAGACATCAGGTCCTTCGCTCCGGTGTCCGTCGGCTAAAGACCGACGGACGACACGCTCGCGGAGGCTTAACCGGAAAAGGAAACGAACCATGGCGATGCCAACATTCACCATGCGTCAGCTCTTGGAAGCTGGCGTGCATTTCGGCCACGTGACCAGGCGCTGGAACCCGCGCATGGAGCCATACATCTTCGGTGTGCGGAACAACATCCATATCATCGATCTTCAGCAGACCGTGCCGATGCTGCACGCCGCGCTGCAGTCGCTGCGCGCCGTTGCGGCAGGCGGCGGGCGTGTGCTCTTCGTCGGCACCAAGCGCCAGGCCTCCTCGATCGTCGCGGAAGCGGCCGGGCGCTGCGGCCAGTATTATGTGAACCACCGTTGGCTCGGCGGCATGCTGACCAACTGGAAGACGGTTTCGAACTCGATCCGGCGTCTGCGCCAGGTCGAGGAGCAGCTCAGTTCGGAGGAGGCGACTTCCCTCCTGACCAAGAAAGAACTGCTGACCCTGACTCGAGAGAAAGATCGCCTGGAGCGCGCCCTGGGTGGGATCAAGGAAATGGGCGGCCTGCCCGATATCCTCTTCGTGGTCGACACGAACAAGGAGGACATTGCCGTAGCCGAAGCCCGCAAGCTGGGCATTCCGATCATCGCGGTGATCGACAGCAATTCGAACCCGGAAGGCATCACCTATCCGATTCCGGGCAACGACGACTCCCTGCGCGCCATTAACCTCTATTGCGATCTCGCCGTCGAATCGGTGCTCGACGGGTTGCAGGAGGAGATGCGTGTGGCTGGCGTCGATGTCGGTGCCGCCGTTGAGGCGCCCGCGGAGCAGCTCGACGAGGCGGCACCCGAGAGCGCCCCGGAAGCCCCGGTCGGCGCGCCGGAAACTCTGGTCGCGGCCGCCGCTGAGGCGCCCG
>CAUZWC010000215.1:0-5711 GCA_963583595.1 Alphaproteobacteria bacterium
GCCGAAGGCGCCCGCCTCGCCTGCCGCGAGAGGCGCGAAATAGCGCGCGATGAGATCGAACTCACACGGTCGGTGTGGATTGGCCATTGCCCGACTCTTCCTCGCCCGATTCTGCCTCCGGATCGCCCAGGCCCATTTCCGCAGGGCGAAGGTGGCGGGCAAGACAGTCGAGCACGCCGTTGACCAGCCCGGTTTCCTTGTCGCTGAGGAAGGCATGGGCGATGCCGACATATTCGGAGACGACGACCCGCACCGGCACATCCTGACGGGCCAGCAGCTCGAAGGCGCCGGAGCGAAGGATCGCCCGCAGCACCACCTCGAGACGCGCCACCGTCCAGCCCTCGGAGAGGACCCGGTCGAGCATCTCGTCCAGGTCCTTGCTGCGGCCAAACACACCCTTCACGATGCGGGCGAAGAGCGGCCGGTCGGCCGCAAGAAGTGCACCGTCCTCCAACATCCCGCCGCTGCCTCGGCGGTCGAATTCCGCCAGGACCTCCTTGGGGGTCACGCCGATCAGATCGATCTCGTATAGCGCCTGCACGGCCGCCAGACGGGCGGCACGGCGGGTATCGCGCCGGACGGTTTTGGGCGAATTCTCGGAACTGTCGTCTTTTTGATCCATCTGGGCGATCAGCGCGGGAAGAGCCCGAAAGCCTTCTTCAACGCGATCATCTCGAGACAAGCGCGCGCCGCCTCGCCGCCCTTGTCGCGCCGCTCGGGATCAACCCGGGCCCAGGCCTGTTCCTCGTTCTCCACGGTCAGGATGCCGAAGCCGATCGCCAGGGTATGATTCAGGGCGAGATCCTGCAGCCCCCGCGCGCTTTCGCCGCAGACATAGTCGTAATGCGAGGTCTCGCCGCGAATCACGCAGCCCAGGGCGACATAGCCGTCGAAGCGCCGGCCCCGGGTCGAGAAATCGCGAGAGCGCAGGGCGAACTGGATGGCCGCCGGAATCTCGAAGGCTCCGGGCACGGTAAAGCTTTCATGGCTCGCGCCGGCGGCGTCGAGCACTCGAAGGGCGCCCTTGCGCAGGGCCGCGGCTATCTCCGTGTAATACGGCGCCTCGACGATCATGATATGGGGAATTTCGCTCACCGGCCGATCCTCATACCACGGGCGGGATCGGTTCGCGGCCGACCACGCTCAAACCATAGCCCTCGAGACCGACGATGGTGCGTTCGGTGTTCGACAGCAGCACCATCTCGCTCACGCCGAGATCGAGCAGGATCTGCGCACCGACGCCGTAATCGCGCAATTGCGGCCCATTGTGCCGTTCCGAATCAACCTTGGCCCGGACTCGGTCGGACAGGCTGGTCGGCATCGGCTCGCGGATCAGCACGATCACCCCGCGCCCCGCTTCGGCAATCATGCGCATGGCGGTCTCGAGCTCGCCGCCCCGGTCCGAGGTCGCCTCGCCCAGGACGTCGGAGAGGATATTGAGCGCATGCATGCGGACGAGCACCGGTCCGGGCGCGTCCAGATCGCCCTTCACCAGCGCCACATGCTCGGCATAGGTCACGCGGTTGATATAGACGATCATGCGGAAATCGCCGCCGTAGCGGCTGACGAAGGGGGTTTCGACCAAGCGGTCGACGATCCGCTCGTTGCGCCGGCGATAGGCGATCAGATCGGCGATGGTCGCGATCTTGAGGCCGTGATGCTGGCTGAAGGCGATCAGGTCCGGCATGCGCGCCATCGTGCCGTCGTCGTTCATGATCTCGCAGATCACGCCGGCCGGTGTCAGGCCGGCCATCCGCGCGATATCGACCGAAGCCTCGGTATGGCCGGTGCGGACCAGCACACCGCCGTCCCGCGCAACCAGTGGGAAGACATGGCCGGGAGTGACGATATCGGCGGCGCTTTTCGACGGATCGATGGCCGCGGCGATAGTATGCGCGCGGTCGGCAGTCGAAATGCCGGTCGAGACGCCCTCGCGCGCCTCGATCGAGACGGTGAAGGCCGTCTGATGGCGGGTGCGGTTGTTCTGCGCCATGAGCTGCAGGTTGAGGCGGCGCACCCGCTCCTCGGTCAGGGTCAGGCAGATCAGGCCGCGGCCGTGCTTTGCCATGAAATTGATGGCCGTCGGCGTCGCCATCTGCGCCGGGATGAAGAGGTCGCCCTCGTTCTCGCGATCCTCGTCGTCGACGAGAATCACCATACGCCCGTTGCGGGCGTCCTCGACGACCTCATCGACCGATGAAAGATAGGATGTGTCTGCGACGTTCATTCGCGCTCCATAAGGCGCGCCGTATAGCGCGCCAGTAGATCGATCTCAAGGTTGGCGGCATGGCCGGGCCGCATGGCGCCGAAGGTTGTGACGGCCTGGGTGTGCGGAATGACGTTGACGCCGAAGCGCGCGCGGCCGTCCGGCTGGTCCTTGACCTCGTTCACAGTCAGCGAAACTCCGTCGAGCGCGACCGAACCCTTGGCAGCGATGAAACGGGCCAGTTCGGCCGGCACGGCGAAGACGAAGCGCAGGCTGTCGCCCTCCGGCTCGATGCTTTCGATCGTCGCCAGGCCATCGACATGGCCCAGGACGATATGGCCGCCCAATTCCGCGCTCAAGGCGAGGCTGCGTTCCAGATTGACGGGCGAGTCCTCGGTCCAGGCACCCAGGTTGGTGCGCGACAGGGTTTCGGCCGAAATCTCGACCGCGAACCAGCCGGGCCCGGTCTCGATCGCCGTCAGGCAGGCGCCGCTGCAGGCGATGGACGCACCAATGGCGATGCCGGCCGTGTCATAGCCGGTGGCGATCTCGACTCGCGTGTCGCCGCCCCGGTCGATCCGGCGCACCCGGCCGAGGTCCGTTACAATGCCAGTGAACATGGGCGGCAGCCTAGTCGCCGCGGCGCAGGCTTTCCAGCAGATCGACGCCGGGATGCCGAATATTCGTCCGCGTGTAGCGCCGCGCATCGGCCAGACGGTCGACGCCGAAGGGCTGGATCGCAGAGACACCGTCCCCGCCCATCACCATAGGCGCGCGAAACCACTCGATCCGGTCGACCAGATCCTCGGCCATGATAGCCGCCGCCAGATGGCTGCCGCCTTCGACCAGAAGACGGGTCACACCGCCCTCGCCCAGCAGGGCCAGGATTTCGGGGAGTGGCGGCCGATCCTCGGTATCGGCCGGCATTTCGAAAATTTCGACCCCGGCCTCGGCGAGCAGATCCTTGCGCCCCTCGTCCCCGCCCTCGCGGGTGATCAGCCAGACCGGCAATTCGCGCGCCGTCGCCACCATGCGATTGGTCAGCGGCAGGCGCAGATGGCCGTCGAGCAAGACGCGCAAGGGCGAACGCCCCTCAAGCCCGGGCAGCCGGCAGTCGAGCATCGGATCGTCCTCGGCCGCCGTGCCGATGCCGATCATGATCGCATCGTGGCGCGCGCGCAGGAGATGGGCGGCGGCCCGGGCCTCATCCCCGGTGATCCATTTGCTCTCGCCCCGATGAGTCGCGATCCGCCCGTCCAGGCTGGTCGCGAGCTTGAGGGTGACGAGCGGCCGCCCTTCGGTCCGGTGGAGGATATAGCCGGCGTTGATCTCGGCCGCCTCGGCCCCGCCCAACCCGCATTCGACGGCGATCCCTGCTGCCTCCAGGGCCTTGAATCCCTGGCCCGAAACCCGCTCGTCCGGATCGGCCATCGCCGCGACAACCCGGACGATCCCGGCGGCTTTCAAGGCTTCGGTGCAGGGCGGCGTCTTGCCGCTATGGCAGCAGGGTTCGAGCGTGACATAGGCGGTCGCGCCGCGCGCCGCCTCGCCTGCCCTTCTCAAGGCTTCGGTTTCGGCATGGGGCCGCCCGCCGGGCTGGGTCCAGCCGCGCCCGACGACGCGCGCCTCGCCGCCCGCGCCGGCGACGATCACGCAACCGACGGCGGGATTGGGCCAGACCGTGCCAAGCCCGCGCCGCGCCAAACGCAGCGCGACAGCCATAAAATGGGCGCCCCCGGCACGGGACGCGGGAGAATGGGTGGCAGGGGAAGCGATGACCGCGCCCTCAGTCCTCGATGCTGCCGTCCAGCGAACCCACGAATTCCTCGAAATCCTTGGCCTCCCGGAAATTCCGGTAGACCGAGGCGAACCGGACATAGGCCACCGGGTCGAGGCTGCGCAGGGCATCCATCACCATCTCGCCGATCACCGGCGAGGGAATCTCGTTCTCGCCCGAGCTTTCCAACCGGCGCACGATGCCGTTGACCATGCGCTCGATCCGTTCCGGCTCGATGCTGCGCTTGCGGCAGGCGATCTCGATCGAGCGGGAGAGCTTGTCCCGGTCGAAAGGGACGCGCTGGTTGTTCGATTTCATCACCGTCAGTTCGCGGAGCTGAATCCGCTCGAAGGTGGTGAAACGCGATCCGCAGGCGGGGCAATAGCGCCGGCGGCGAATCGCCGCCCCGTCCTCGGTCGGCCGCGAATCCTTCACCTGCGTATCGTCGTTACCGCAGAACGGGCAATGCATCGTTTAGTCCTCCCCCTCGGGCCGCTTGTCGTTCAGGCTGGATAGATCGGGAAGCGATGGCACAACCCCAGTGCCGTCTCCCGCGCCTTGGCCTCGGCGGCGCCGTTATCGTCCGGGTTCTCGACGAGCGCGTCCAGCACATTGGCGATCAGGCCGCCGACCGCGCGGAACTCGTCCACACCGAAGCCCCGAGTCGTGCCGGCCGGCGAACCCAGGCGAACGCCCGAGGTCACGGCCGCCTTTTCCGGATCGAACGGCACGCCGTTCTTGTTGCAGGTCAGATTGGCCCGCCCCATGCTTTCTTCCGCCGCCTTGCCCGTCAGCGCCTTCGAGCGCAGATCCACCAGGATCAGATGCGTGTCGGTGCCGTCGGCCACGAGATCGAAACCGCGCTCGTCCAGAGTTGCCGCCATGGCGCGGGCATTCTCGATCACACGCCGGGCATAGTCGCGGAATTCCGGCCGCAGCGCTTCGCCGAAGGCGACGGCCTTGGCCGCAATGACATGCATCAGCGGGCCGCCCTGCATGCCAGGGAAGACCGCCGAATTAAATTTCTTTCCAAGCGCTTCGTCATTGCTCAGGATCATGCCGCCACGCGGGCCGCGCAGCGTCTTGTGGGTCGTCGTCGTGACGACATGGGCATGGGGCAGCGGGCTGGGATGGGCCCCGCCCGCGACCAGACCGGCGAAATGCGCCATATCGACCATGAAATAGGCGCCGATCTTGTCGGCGATCGAACGAAACCGCACGAAATCGATCTCCCGCGGATAGGCCGAGCCGCCCGCGATGATCAGCTTGGGCCGATGTTCCAAAGCCAGACGCTCGACCTCGTCATGGTCGATCAGGCTGCTCTCGCGATCGACCGTATAGGCCACCGGCTTGAACCATTTGCCCGAGACATTGACGGGAGAGCCATGGGTCAGATGACCGCCCGCGGCCAGAGACAATCCCATAAAGGTGTCGCCCGGCTCGAGCAGCGCCAGGAAAACCTCGGCATTGGCCTGGGCTCCCGAATGGGGTTGGACATTGGCGAAGGCGCAGCCGAACAGTTCCTTGGCCCGGGCGATGGCCAGGCTTTCCGCGATATCGACGAATTCGCAACCGCCGTAGTAGCGCCGCCCCGGATAGCCCTCGGCATATTTGTTCGTGAGTACCGAGCCCTGGGCCTCCAGCACGGCGCGCGAGACGATGTTCTCCGACGCGATCAGTTCGATATGTTCACGCTGGCGGCCAAGTTCGGCATCGATCGCCGCGGTC
>CAUZWC010000216.1:0-5669 GCA_963583595.1 Alphaproteobacteria bacterium
GGAAAACCCAGCCGAAGCCGTAGAGGCCGGCGGGCAGAAAGGTCAGAAGGGCCGCGACGCCTTCGCGCGACAGCCAGGAACTGCGCCATTGGGTCAGGGCGCGCCAGGCCCGTTCGGGATGGCCGAGATGGAAGGTCGAGGAAAGCAGGCCGAGGACCACCAGCGCGAGGGCGAGGGCCAGCCCCGCCGCGCCGAAGCCGCGCTCCTGCGGGAGCAGTCCCGTGGGACCGAGCAGACCGAGCAGGGCGAGCAGGCCGTAGCCCGCGCCCGAGGCGGTGGTGAAGAGGACGATGGAGCGGGCGGGATGCATCGGCGCCTCAACCCATCGTCGTCAGCATGCGGTCGACCCAGCCCAGGAATCCGCCTTCGGGGACGATATCGGGCAGGGCTTCCTCCCGCGCCGGCGCTCGCTCGCGCGGCGGCAAGTATTTGTTGGTCGGCTTGTAGCCCATCTCGGGCATCAGGTCGTAGCCGCCGCGCGCGGCGGCTAGAAGCGAGACATCGGAGTCGGGATCGGCGAAATCGCCGAAATGTCGGGCCGAGGCCGGGCAGGTTGCGACACAGACCGGCACCCGGTCTTCCTCCGGCAGGTTCTCGTTATAGATGCGATCGACGCAGAGGGTGCATTTTCGCATGACCTTGTCGACGGGATCCATCTCGCGCGCGCCGTAAGGACAGGCCCAGGCGCAGAGGCCGCAGCCGATGCATTTGGAATCCTCGACCAGCACGATGCCGTCGGCCTGGCGCTTGAAGGAGGCGCCGGTCGGGCAGACGGTGACGCAGGCCGCGTCCTCACAATGGAGGCAGGATTTCGGGAAATGGACGGTGCGCCCGCCCGCGCCCTCGCCCGCCTCGAATCCATGCACCCGGTTGAGCCAGGCGCCGACAGGCTGCGGACCGTAAGGCATGAGGTCGGATAACGGGCCGCCCTGGCCGCCCGTGTTCCACTCCTTGCAATGAACGACGCAGGCCTGGCAGCCGACGCAGGTGTCGAGGTCGATGACCAGGCCCAGGCGCGTCTGCGGGGCCTCGCGCGGCAGGCTGGTCATGACCGGCTCTCCTTGGCCCCGTACCGCAATTCGCCGGGCCGCTGTCGCAGGGGCGGCTCGGGCCGCAGGGCCGGGAACTGCGGTTCGCCCTCGGCGATTTCGTCCGGCGCGGCCTTGCGGATGCGCACGCGCAGATCGTACCAGGCGGCCTGGCCGGTGATCGGATCGGCGCTCGAATAGCGCCCACCGCCGTCGCGGGCCGGCAGAAGGTCGTCGATCAGATGGTTGAGCAGGAAGCCTTCGGTGGCTTCCGGCGCGTCGGGGGACAGGTTCCAGGCGCCCTTGCGCTTGCCGATCGCATTCCAGGTCCAGACCGTGTGCGGGTTGACCCCTTCCATGATCTTTGCGCGGCCCTTGACCTGGCCGTTGCGGCTTTCGATCCAGACCCAGTCGCCGTCCTTGATCCCCTTTTCGCGGGCGAGCAGGGCGGGGACATAGAGCCGGTTGGCGCCGTGGATCTGGCGCAGCCAGGCGTTCTGCGAGCCCCAGGAATGATACATCGCCATCGGCCGCTGGGTGACGGCGTGTAGAGGGAAGCCTTCCTCGTTGGCCGCTTTGTCCTCGAAGGGCGGATACCATTCGGGCAGCGGGTCGAAATAGCGTTCGACCCGGGCGCGGTGTTCCTCGGGCGGCTGAATCTTGCCGTGTCCCTGGGCGGCCAGGCGGAAGCGCTGCATCGGCTCCGAATAGAGCTGGAAGATGATGGGGTCCGGCGCGCCGATGAAGCCCATCTCATGGGCCCAGGCCAGATAGTCGCGATTGGCATGGCGGAAGAAATGCTGGTCGGGCGGCAATTCGTGGGACCAGAAGCAGTCGTTGTCGATATAGGCCTGCAACTGATCCTTGTTCGGCGCGCCGCGGCCCTGCTGGTCGCCCGCTTCCCCGCGCCAGCCGGCGAGGGAGCCGATGCCGGGCCGGCGTTCGTGGTTGACGATATAGTCGGCATAGCCGCCGGGATATTTGGCCGCGCCGTCCTCGTTCACCATGCCGGGCAGGCCGAGCCGCGCGCCCAGGTCGAGCAGGGCGTCCTGGAACGGCCTGACGTCGCGGTCCGGGGCGACGACAGGCTGGCGAATGGCATCGGCCGGGCCCTCGGTGCTGCTGATCGGGCGGTCGAGCAACGAGATGCAGTCCCAGCGCTCCAGATAGGTGGTGTCCGGCAGGATGAGGTCGGCATAGGCCACGGTTTCGGAGAAATAGGCGTCGGAATAGATGATCCGGGGGATGCGGTACTCGCCCGTCTCCTCGTTCCGCGCGGTCAGCATGCGGATCGTCTCGGCGGTGTTCATGGCCGAGTTCCAGGCCATGTTAGCCATGTACATGAACAGCGTGTCGATGCGGTAGGGATCGCCCCGCTCGGCATTACCGATAACGGCATGCATCATGCCATGGGCCGAGATCGGCGCTTCCCAGGAGAAGGCCTTGTCGATCCGGCGCGGCGTGCCGTCGGGGTCGACCAGAAGGTCCTCGGGTCCCTCGGGAAAGCCTAGGGGCGGGCCGGGCATGCGCTCGCCCGGGTTCACCTCATGGGCGTGTCCGGCCGGGCGCGGCCCCGGCGGACAGGGCCGGGGAAAGGGCGCCTTGAAGCGGAAGCCGCCCGGGCAGTCGATGCTGCCCAGCAGGACCTGCAGCAGATGCAGGGCGCGGCAGGTCTGGAAGCCGTTGGCATGGGCCGAAATGCCGCGCATGGCGTGCATCGCGACGGGCCGGCCGATCATCGTTTCGTGGCGGCGGCCGGTCCAATCGGTCCAGGGCCGCTCCAGCACGATCTCTTCCTCGAAGGCGGCCCGCGCCAGTTCGGCGGCGATGCGCCGGATCGTCGCCGCAGGGATGCCCGTGCGTTCGGCCACGGCATCGGGCGCGTTGGCGGGATCGAGATAGCGTTCGGCGATGAGGGCGAAGACGGGCACGGCCCGGCGGCCGTCGGGCAGGGTCACTTCGCCGGTCATGGTGGGCTTGGCGTTCGGATCGGCGCCGGGGACCGCCATGTCCCGCTCGCGGTCCCAGACCAGGGGGCAGCCTTCGCCGTCGCGGGCGAACAATCCGTCCTCCGGGCCGCCGGGGTCGCGCAGGACCAGCCAGGGCGCATTGGTGTAGCGGATCAGATAGTCGAGATCGACCTTGCCCGCGCGCAGCAGTTCATGGATGAGGGCGATGGCGAAAAGGCCGTCGGTGCCCGGCGTGATGCCGAGCCATTCGTCGGCGATGGCGGAATAACCGGTGCGGACCGGATTGACCGAGACGAATTTTGCGCCACGCTCGCGCAGGGTGGCCAGGCCCATCTTGATGGGATTGGAATTGTGATCCTCGGCCACGCCGAACATCAGCAGATAGCGCGAGCGTTCCCAATCGGGTTCGCCAAACTCCCAGAACGAGCCGCCGATAGTGTATAGCCCGGCCGCCGCCATATTGACCGAACAGAATCCCCCGTGTGCGGCATAGTTCGGCGTGCCGAACTGGCTGGCCCACCAGCCGGTCAGAGCCTGGCTCTGGTCGCGCCCGGTGAAGAAGGCCAGCTTTCGCGGATCGGTCGCGCGAATGCTGCCCAGCCATTCGGCGGCGAGGCCCAAGGCCTCGTCCCAGGAGATCGGCTTGAACTTGCCCTCGCCCCTTTCGCCCACCCGCAGTAGCGGCTGACTCAGCCGCGCGGGGGACAGGTGCTGCATGATGCCGGCGGAACCCTTGGCGCAGAGCACGCCCTTGTTCACCGGATGATCGCGGTTGCCCTCGATGTACTGGACCTGGTTGTCCTTGAGGTGAACCTTGATGCCGCAGCGGCAGGCACACATGTAGCAGGTGGTGGTGCGGATATCGTCGGATCTGGGGCGCGAGGTTTCGACGGCCGGTTCTCCGCGCCGTTTCCGCGCGCCCGCTTCTAGATCTATGGATTTGGCCACCAAAACCGCCGCTCTCCCCGTCTTCCCCTGCCTTCGGCGGGGCCGATCATAGTGTCTTCCATCGGTCCGTCCCACCCCTTGTCGCGGCTTTCGCATGGCTCCATGGTCCGGATGATGAGCAGGCGTTCCCCAAGAGCGATCGTGGCGCTTCACGCGCTGTTTTTAGCTCTTTCTCTCGGCCCGGCCGCTCCGGCTGCATCCGCCGCCGATGCCGGTCCACCGGGCGGCGCGACAACGCGCGCCATGACCAACGAAAACGCTTTTTCGCTGCCCGCCGCCAGTCTGAGCAGTGAGGAAGTGCGGGTCTTCGCCCTGGGCAACCGCCTGTTCAATGCGGAATGGCGCCCGGCGGGGAAGGGCGAGGAAAGCCTGGACGGGTTGGGGCCGACCTTCAACGCCGTGTCCTGCGCGGGTTGTCATCGGCGCGACGGGCGGGGCCGTCCGCCCGATGGGCCGGAGGAGGCGCTCGACTCCATGCCTGTGCGCCTATCCGTTTCGGGTGGTGAACCGGATGGTGCGCCGGTGCCGCATCCCAATTATGGCCTTCAGCTTAACGATAGAGCGCTGCCCGGCGTGCCGTCGGAAGGGCGCAAGCGGGTGCGCTACGAGGCGGTCGAGGGCCGCTATGGTGACGGCCGGGCCTATGTGTTGCGCCGCCCGGTCTACGCCTTCGAGACGCCGGGTTTCGGCGCGCCGGGGGACGATCTCCTGCTGTCGCCGCGTGTCGGCCAGCAACTCGTCGGCCTGGGCCTGCTCGAAGCGGTGCCCGAAGCGACCATCCTGGCATTGGCCGATCCCGATGACGTCGATGGCGACGGCATCTCCGGGCGGGCCAATCGGATCGGTGCGGTGGCGGGAGAATCCGGCCGATTAGGCCGCTTTGGCTGGAAGGCGAATGCGGCCAGCTTGCGCGATCAGGTGGCGGAGGCCTTCCTGGGCGATCTGGGCATCACCAGTCCCGACCGACCCGAAGAGAACTGCCCGCCCATCCAAGCGGCCTGCCGCGCCGCGCCGCGGGGCGGTGCGCCGGAATTGGACGAGCTGCGCCTGCGGCTGATGACCTTCTATGTGCAAACCCTTGCCGTGCCCGATCGGCGCGGCGTCGGCGATCCGGCCGTGATGCGGGGCGAGACGCTGTTCGCGGCAGCGAGCTGTGTGGCTTGCCATAAGCCGGCGATGACGACCGGCGAGCATTCCGTCGCCGCCCTCTCCGGCCAGATCATCCGACCCTATACCGATCTGCTGCTGCACAATATGGGCGAGGGCCTGGCCGATGGTCGTCCCGATTTTCTGGCGGATGGGCGGGAATGGCGGACGCCGCCGCTCTGGGGCCTCGGCCTGATCGAGACGGTCAATGGCCATGACCGGCTGCTGCATGACGGCCGCGCGCGGGGCGTGGCCGAGGCGATCCTGTGGCATGGCGGCGAAGGTGCGGCCGCGCGCGAGGCTTTTCACACGATGCCCGAAGCGGACCGCGCGGCTCTGATCGCTTTCGTTCTCTCGCTTTAGGATTCGTCTCTCGCGGACGTTAGTCCTGGACCGTCAGGAAGAGGCGGAGATCGCCGCGCTGCACGGTGAACCGGTCGCCGGCATGGGCGGCGCCGGCGGCTTGTTCCAACTGGGCGGGGCTGGGCGTCGGCTTGCCGGCGAAGGCCAGGACGACATCGCCCGGGCGCAGCCCCAGCTTCTCGGCGCGGCTGTTCCGATCGACGGCGATGACCGC
>CAUZWC010000217.1:0-5641 GCA_963583595.1 Alphaproteobacteria bacterium
GGCGAGGGCGGCCGCCAGCAGGGCCTCGTCGGCGCCGTTGGGGGCGATGAACTGCAGGGATGTCGGCAGGCTGGCCTTGTCATTGTCGGCCGGGAAGGCGATGGCGCATAGGTTGAGAATATTGACAGGATTGGTCGCGCGGGAGATCGGGCGGTTGAGGCGGGTATAGGCTTCGACGTCGCCCTCGAATTCCGCGTGGCGCGGCGCGGTGACCGGCGAGCCCGGGGTGGCGACGACATCGACCCCGGCGAGGCGCGGTGCGGCGGTCGAGAATGGTCAGGTGCTCGCGCGCCGTGGTGGCGGCTTTGTTGCGCACCCGGCCGGCGATGATCTCGTCCAGGGGGTCGAGCTATTCGGGCAATTCTCGCTCCAGAAAGGCACCCAGTTCGATCGGCAGGATCCCCGCGTCGAGATAGAACCGGTGAGCTTCGTCGAATTCGGGGAAATCCAGGTCGATCAGTTTCGCGCCGGCCTTCTCCAATTCGCTCAGGGCGTCGCGCACGCTTTCGGCGACATCGGGCTGGGCCTCGTCCCAGGCGCCGGATTTGGGGATGCCGATGCACAAGCCCTCGATGCCGCGCGTTTCGATGCGCGACAGGAAACGCTCGGAATCACCATGCGCCGGATCGATGGCGGCGAAGAACCAGGCCGAATCTTCGACCGAACGGGTCAGGGCGCCGACGCTGTCCAGTGTCTGGCTCAGCGGCACCACGCCATCCAAGGGCCAGCGGCCATAGGTGGTCTTGTGGTGGACCGTGCCGGTCAGCGCGGCGGGGATGCGGATCGAGCCCGCCGTGTCGGTCCCCAGGGCGATCACGGCCGAGCCCTCCCAGAGACTGACGCCGGCGCCTGAGGACGAGCCGCCCGGCGCGCGCCGGGTTTCGCCGTGCCAGGGATTGGTCGGCATGCCTCAATTGGGATTCAACCCCAGCCCGCCAAAGGCGAATTCGACCGTATGGGCCTTGCCCATGATGGTGGCGAGTTGGCGGCGCAGCCCGCGGATCAGGGAGCCTTCGCTGCCCCATTCCGGCGGCAGCGCCATGGGCGATCCGGCATAGACCGGATAGCTCTGGACCCCCCAGAGGTCCTTGGCCGAAACCGGCATGCCGAAAAGCGGGTCGCCGGGAAATCCGCTGCGGAACGCGGCGTCAGCAGCGCGCGCCTGGCGCAGGGCGTAATCCGCGTCGAAATCCGTATAGGCATGGAGATCCTCGCCGAACCGTTCATGGTGCCCGGTCGCCTCGTCGGCCAGGGCCTCCGCGCTGGTTTCCCTCGCGTTCAACGCGCGCACCAGTTCCCGCATCGATCGGTTCAAGATTTCCGCCATCATTCCCTCCGTTCGTCTCGGCTCCAACGCCCGGCCGAAATGCTGCTGCCTCGCGACGCAGAGAGGGAGGGCCGGAAGCGGAAACCCCGGCGAATTACGCGATATAGCGCAACAGAATTTCGGCGGCCTCCTCGGCGCCGCTGGGTGTGGCGGGCTCCGGGCGGGGCATGGACCAGAGGGTTTCAAGCCACCCGGCCAATGCGCCGGATTTCAGGTCTTCCATGGCGATGGGCTGGACGGGTGCATGACGCCGCAGCCAGTCGACCATGGGCCTCTCCTCCGGCCAATCCTCGCGCGGCAGGTGGAGCAGAGGCAGGCCAAGGCAGCCCGCTTCGACCACGGTTGAATAGCCGAGCTTGGTCAGAATGGCATCCGCGCTCGCCAGAATATCGATGAAGGGCAGGCCGAGGGACCGGGGCGAATGCAGATCTGGGCGGTCGTAATCCTCCGCGCGGTTGTAGAGCCAGACGGTGTCGTCGATCCGGGGCAGGCGCGCAACGGCAGCGGGGAACTCCATTCCCCCCGATGAGACCAGGACTATGCGCGTGTCTTCCGGCCGCCCCAGGCGCGCCAGAATCTCGCTCCGGCGCGATTGGCCCAACCGTGCGATCGGGCCAACGGTCTCGCTCCGATTGCCGAACGCCGCCGGAAGGCATGGCGTAACTTGGAGGAAGGCTTGGGCCGAAGCATAGGCGCGCTCAATCTGCCTTTGGGTCCGGGTGCCCCCCGGACTGTCTAGAAGGTAGTGGCCGTGGATCGCCGCCCAATGGAGGGAGGAGAGGGCGATGGCGGGAATATCCGCCAGTTGCGCCGCCGCGAGCGGCAAATAGGCGATATTGGAGAGCACCAGGTCTGGGCGCAGAGATTCGAGCCAACCGGCCTCGGCCTGCACCGTCGCGGGCCAGGCCAGATGGATGGCTTCGTAGCGCCGGGCGCTGGCGTCGAGATCGATTTCGATGGCCGATTTCATCGCCATGCCGAAATCGCTGCGGCGCTCGATTAGGTCGAAGTCTCCTTCGATCCGTTCTTCCAGTAAGGCGCGCGGCACCCCGGTGGCGACGGTCAGGCGCAGATCTGGTAAGCGACGGCGCAAGGCGTTGAGCACCGGCGCAGTCTGCGTCGCATGGCCGAAACCATGGCTGGAAATCGCGACGAGCAGATGCGGAGAGGGCATACTAGGTCAGGGCCGTTGTGACGGAACTTGGCGCTAGTTTATGGTCTGCGCCTGATCGGGGATCAACAGCGGTCGAGGAAAGTAGAGCCATGAGCGGAAGCGATAAACCGACCCTGATCCTGGAGGCCGAGGGCGAATCGATTACCATCGCCCTGGATACCGAGTCCTCGCCGCGTATTCTCCTCGCGGTGCTTGATCGCCTACCCATGACGATCGATCTCCATTGCGCGAAGCTCGCGGGCGATCAGGTTCTCTGGCCGACGACCGTTGTCATGCCCCTGGAGGGCACGCGCTCGATCAACGCCCTGCCCGATGCGCCCTTCATCTATTATCCGGACCGCCAGTTCCTCGAGATCATCTACGCCCCGATCCAGGACGAAGAGGCCGATGTGGTCTGCCTGGGCGAGGCGAGCGGTCACGTCGACGCTCTCCATCGGCTGGGCGAGAAGGTCCAGGCAGATCAAGGGCACCGCATTATCCATGGCCGCCTATCGGTTGGCGGCGAGGGGGGCTGGGTTGATGGCTTCCGCAAGCGCGCCCACGCCATGGCGCCGGATCCGCGTTATGTGGATCGGCCGGGGGTCGATGCCATCGGACATTTCGGGCGCTCGGTGCGCGAGGCGGCGGAGGCGATGGCCGATGCGCCGCCGGCGGAAATCATGACCATGATGCGCCGGCGCGGCATCATGTTGCCGGCCGGCCCGCTGTTGAATGCCCAGGGCGAGGCGCGCAAGTTGCACGAGGGCCTCTGGTCGCTCAGAACGCGCGCGGCGGAGGCGGGCGATAGGCCGCTTCACAGCGCCATCGCCGTCGACGATTTCGTGGCCGATGCTGCAGCGGTGCTGCTGCGCACGGCCGAGGACAAATTGGCGAATTTCTACGGCCTGCACGAAGCGGGCGCTTTCGCGGGAAAAATCGCGGGACATTTCGAGGCGATCTCGGAAGATGCCCGCACGGTGTTAGACGAGGTTATCGTCTGGGTCGGGCGGCTCGATGGCTGGCTCGACGCCTGCATCCCGTGGCAGGCAGTCAATACGGCGGTCGAGCGGGCAAGCGATTCGCTCACCCGCGGCGACGGTTGAGAGAGGAAAGAAGCATGGCGAAAGCGGCGAAGACGAACCGGCCGACCCTGGACGAACTCAAGGAGATGTACGTCAAGATGGTCGTCACCCGGCAGATGGAGGAAGGTCTCTTCCCCGAGCACCGTGCCGGCAATATCCGGGGGCCGATTCATACCTGCAACGGGCAGGAGGCTTCGGCCATCGGCGCCACCGCCGTGCTGCGCAAGGACGACCTGATTTCCACTACTCATCGCGGCCACGGCCATATGATCGGCAAGGGCGTTCCGGCCAAGGGCATCCTGGCCGAAATCTACGGCCGCGAGACGGGCGTCTGTCGGGGCCGTGCCGGGCATATGTTGATGGCCGACCGGGAGAACGGCTTGCTTGGCACCAGCGCGATCGTCGGCGGCGGTCCGCCCTATGCCGTGGGCCAGGCCCTGGCCTTCCAATGCCAGGGTTCGGACCGGGTGGCGATGAGCTGCTTCGGCGACGGTGCGGCCCAGATCGGCATGGTTCATGAGGCGATGAATGTCGCCGGGCTGTGGAAGCTGCCGGTCGTGTTTCTGTGCGAGCACAACATGTATGGCCTGACCGTCCATTCCTCGCACCAGTCGCCGATCGCGGATATTTCCGATCGCGCGGCCGGTTACGCCATGCCCGGGGTGAAGGTCGACGGCAACGATGTCGTCGCTGTCTATCAGGCGGCGGCCGAGGCGGTCGCGCGCGCGCGCCGGGGCGACGGGCCGACCCTTCTGGAAACCAAGACCTATCGGATGGTCGGCTTCTCGACGACCGATATCGGCGGCTATCAGCCGGAAGAGGAATTGGCCGAATGGGCCAAGCGTGACCCGATCAAACGGCTGCGCGAACTGTTGGGCAAGGATCTGAAGGTGGAGGAACTGGACGCGATGGACGAAGAGGCGAAGGGCATCGTGGACGAGGCCTACGACTTCGCGAGGACCAGTCCGGTCACACCGCTGGAGGATCTCTATGTCCAGGAATATGCCGTGACGGAGGTGACCCATGGATGAGCTGCGCTATGCCGAGGCCCTCAACCAAGCAATGGACGAGGAGATGGCGCGGGACGAGAACGTCATCCTGATCGGCGAGGATATTGGCATCTATGGCGGCGTCTTCCGCGTCACCAAGGATCTGCAGAACAAATACGGCAAGAGCCGCGTGCGCGACACGCCGATCTCCGAACAGGTGATCGCCGGCCTGTCCATCGGCGCCTCGATGATGGGCATGAAGCCGGTCGCCGAGATCATGTTCGCCGATTTTCTGCCGCTCGTGGTCGATGCGCTGGTGAACCAGGCGTCGATGATGAACTACTCCTGGGCGGGGCAGGTGACCCTGCCTTTCGTGCTGCGCACCCAGGGCGGCGCGGGCGCCGGCGCGGCGGCCCAGCACTCCAAGAGCCTGGAGGCGATGGTCACCATGATTCCGGGGATCAAGGTGGTCATGCCGACCACCCCGGCCGACGCCAAGGGATTGCTGAAATCCGCGATCCGCGATCCCAACCCGGTGGTATTTCTCGAACACAAGCTGCTCTACAACACGAAGGGCGAAGTGCCGGACGGCGAGCATCTGGTGCCCATCGGCAAGGCCGAGGTGGTGCGCGAGGGCAGTGACGTCACCATCGTCGCGACCTCGCGCATGGTGATCGAATCCCTGGCGGCAGCCGAAATTCTGGCCAAGGACGGGATTTCCTGCGAGGTCATCGATCCGCGGACCCTGCGCCCGTTGGATACCGCCACCATCGTCGCCTCGGTCGAGAAGACCCATCGGGCCGTGGTCGTGAACGAAGCCTGGCGCTTCGGCGGCTACGGGGCCGAGGTCGCGGCGATGATCGCCGAGGAAGCCTTCGATTGGCTCGACGCACCGGTCGGCCGGATCGGCATTCACGACCTGGCGATACCTTTCGCGAAACCGCTCGAGGAGGCGGCCATACCGAATGCCGGCCGCATCGCCGAAGCTGTCCGCGCGACTCTGGCTTGAGGGAGTGCAGCATGGTCAAGGATATTCCGATCCTTCTCGTCGGCGCCGCTGGCGAATATATGGAGACGGCCGTCGTCGTCG
>CAUZWC010000218.1:0-5591 GCA_963583595.1 Alphaproteobacteria bacterium
TGTCGCGGACCATGGTGCCGTCGATCGACACTGAGACCCCGGCGTCGAGTTGCGGGCCGAGCTCAGGGTAACGTTCCCCAAGCGCGGCCAGCAGCTCGCGCACATCCGAGACGTCCAGGTCCAGCTCGGTCTTTCCTCCGGCCGCCTTCTTCAGCGAACCCCAAAGAACGACCTTTGCCATGGCGCCTGTCTTCTTCGCCGGCCGGGCCTAGGCCCGGCCGTTCGCGCCGATCGCCTTCAACACCTTGGGCGGTGACATCGGCAGTTCGGTCAGGCGCACGCCGGCGGCGTTCGACACCGAATTGGCGATGGCCGCGAGGGGCGGGACGATCGAGGTTTCGCCGACACCGCGCACCCCGTAGGGATGCCCCGGATTGGGGATTTCGAGGATCACCGTGTCGATCATCGGCAGGTCCGAGGCCACCGGAATGCGGTAGTCCAGGAAGCCGGCATTCTGCAGCCGGCCGTCCTCGCCATAGATGTATTCCTCGTTGATAGCCCAGCCGATGCCCTGCACCGCGCCGCCCTGATACTGCCCTTCGACATAATCCGGATGGATCGCCTTGCCGGCGTCCTGCAGAACCGTGTAGCGCAGGATCGTGACACGCCCGGTCTCGGGATCGACCTCCGAATCGACGATATGGGTCGCGAAACTGACCCCGGCGCCGTCGGCGTTGATCTCGTAATGGCCCGCGATGGGACCGCCGGTCTTGTGCGCGATCGCCGCAATCTCAGCCATCGACATGGGTTTGAAATCGCCCGCATTGGGGCCGGCCGGCTTGGCGTAGCCGTTTTCCCATTTCACCGCATCGGCCGGGATACCCCAGACCTTGGCGACACGACCGCACATCTTGCCGATCGCATCGCGCGCGGCCTCGATCGTTGCCAAGCCGGCGGCGAAGGTCGTGCGGCTGCCATCGGTCACGTCGTTGTAGCCGAGGGACGCCGTGTCCGCGACGATGGTGCGGACCTTGTCGTAGGGAACGCCCAGCTCTTCCGCCGCCATCAGCGACATGGAAGCGCGCGACCCGCCGATATCCGGCGTGCCGACCGAAAGGGCAATCGTGCCGTCCAGCTGCAGGTTCAGCGAAACGCAGGTATTGCCCGCGAAGTTGAACCAGAAGCCGCAGGCGACGCCCCGGCCTTGGTTTTTGCCCAGCCTGGCCTTGAGGTGCGGATGGCTCTTCGCCTTTTCGAGCGTGGTCTTCAGCCCGATCAGGCCGAAGGTCGGGCCGTAGGACGACTTTGTGCCTTCGCCTGCGGCGTTCAGAATCCGAAGGTCGAGCCCGTCCATACCCAGCTTCGAGGCGAGTTCCTCGATCACGCTTTCGACGGCGAAGGCCGCCATCGGCGCGCCCGGCGCGCGATAGGCCGCCTGCTTGGGCCGATTGGTCACGACGTCATAACCGATCGACTGGACATTCTTGAGGTCATAACAGGCAAAGGCGGTCATCGCGCCCATGGAAACCGGCGAACCGGGGAACGCGCCGCCCTGGAAACGCAGTTCGGCGTGTGCGGCGGTGATCCGCCCGTCCTTGGTGGCGCCGATCTTGACGTCCATGCTCGTGCTCGAGGTCGGCCCGGTCGCCCGGAACACCTCGTCGCGACTCATCACCATCTTGACCGGCCGGTTGGCCTTGCGCGACAGCGCCAGGGCCAGGGGCTCGATGAAGACCGTGGTCTTGCCACCGAAACCGCCGCCAATCTCTGAGGCCGTCACGCGCAGCTGCGAAACGTCGAGACCGAGCAGCCCCGCGCAGACATTCCGCACCATGTAGTGACCCTGGGTGCAAACCCAGAGGTCGCCCTGGCCGTCCGGGCCGATGCTGGCGAGGCAGGCATGGGGCTCGATATAGCCCTGATGGGTAGCCGCCGTCTTGAAGCTCCGCTCGATGACGACATCGGCCTGCTTGAAGCCTTTTTCGACATCGCCATGACCGAACACGTAGCGCTTGGCGACATTCGTATCCTTGCGGGACACCGTGTCCTTGCCGCCCGTGCGCATGCCCTTGTGCAGGATCGGCGCGCCCGGCTTCATCGCCTCGTCGACATCGGTGACATGGGGCAGAATCTCGTATTCCACCTTGATGCGCTTGAGGGCTTCGCGCGCGATCGCCTTCGTGGTCGCGGCCACCGCCGCCACCGCATGTCCGTCATAGAACACCTTGTCGCGCGCCATGATATTCGCGCAGATATCGACGAGGTCCTTGTCCTTCGGCATCTTGAAATCGTCGCGGGTGACGATGGCCTTCACGCCGGCCAGCTTCGCCGCGCGCGAAATGTCGATCTTCTTGACCTTCGCGTGGGGATGCGGCGAGCGCAAGACCAGGCCGTGCAGCATGCCCGGCATTTCCATATCGGCGCCGAAACGCGCACGGCCTGTCACCTTGTCGATGCCGTCCGGTCGCACCGGCCGGGTGCCGACCTGTTTGAAGATTCGTTTGGTATCGGTCTCGGTTTGAAGGCTCATGGGTTAGGCCTTTCTCATTTGCTTGGCGGCATCCATCACCGCGCGGACGATCTTGTCGTAGCCCGTGCAGCGGCAGAGGTTGCCCGCCAACCAGTAGCGGACCTCGGTTTCCGTCGGCTTCGGGTTGTGCTCGAGCAGCGACTTGGCCGCGACCAGGAAACCAGGCGTGCAGATGCCGCATTGCAGGGCAGCATGTTCGAGGAACTTGGTCTGCAGGGGGTGCAGTTCATCGCCATTGGCCAAGCCTTCGATCGTGCCAATCTTGCGGCCCTCGGCCTCGGCGCCCAGCATCAGACAGGAACAGACCAGCCTTCCGTCGACGGTGACGGAACAGGCCCCGCAATCGCCGGTGCCGCAGCCTTCCTTGGAACCGGTCAGGCCCAGGCGGTCCCGCAGTGCATCGAGCAGGGTCTCGTCCGCATCGCAAAGAAATTCGGCCTGGTCGCCGTTGATCGTCGTGGAAACGTGAATCTGGCTCATCACTTGCTGCCCTTTGCCCGCTTGAGTGCGATCTGCCCGGCGCGCCGCGCCAAAACGCCGACCACATGCTTCCTGAATTCCTTGGTGCCGCGCTTGTCGTCGATGGGGGTCGCAGCGGCCGAACAGGCCGCTTCCATCGCCTTCAGGGCGGCCTTGTCCACCTTCGTACCGATCAGCGCCTTGGCACCGTCCTTCACGTCGATGATACGGGGACCGACCGCGCCGATAATCACCAGCGCGTTGGTGCAGACGCCCTTGGTATCCAGGGTCAGGCTGACCGCGGCGCCGGCGACGGCGATATCCATCTCGGTGCGCGGGATGAAGCGCAGATAGGCGTCACCTGACCGGGGCGGACGCTTGGGCAACAGGATAGATTCGATCAGTTCGTCCTTGGCGAGCGAGATCTTGCCCGGCCCGGTCACGATCTTCTCGACCAGCACGTCGCGGCGCTTCTTCGGTCCGACCACGCGCGCCTTCGCGCCGATCGCGGCCATCGCGGGCACGCTGTCGGCAGCAGGGGAGCCGTTGCACAGATTTCCGGCCAGGGTGGCACGACCCTGGATCTGGGTCGAACCGATCAGATCGGCAGCCTCGACCACACCGGGCCAGCCCTTGGCGAGAGCGGCATGTTCCGCCATTTCAGCGCTCGCGACGGCGGCGCCCACGCGCATGCCACCCTTTTCCGCTTTGATAGATTTCATCGCGGGAATACGCTTGATGTCGACGATGACATCCGGCGCAGCCATGCCGGACTTCATCTGCACCAGAAGATCGGTCCCTCCCGCGAGCACACGGCCCTTGCCCTTCGCGCCCGCTAGGAGGGCGACGGCATCCTTCGTCGTTTGCGGTGATTCGAATCGCATTTCGTGTCCTCGCCCCCTCAATCAATGTCAGTTCGGCCGATGTCGGTTCGGCGTCAGCTTCTTGGGGCACCACTGCCCCTCGGCTCCAAGTCCATCACTGGACGGCCCTCGCGGCAAGGAAATACATCATTCTTGCCCACGTTTTCCATGCCTTACGTGATTCTTGTCTTTGATTCGGCCCTTGTCGAGAGCCGTAAGGCGTTGTCAGATCGCGTCTCGAACAAGTGAAAGGGGTAATACGCCATGGCCGAAAGCAGCTACGACGCCATCGTGATCGGGGCGGGGGTGATCGGGGCGGCCGTCGCCCTGTCCATGGCCCGGCGCGGCCACCGGGTGCTAGCCCTCGACAGGCTGCCGGCCGTCGGCTACGGCTCGACCTCCGGTTCCTGCGCCATCGTCCGACCCTTCTATTCGACCTATGAAGGGGTCGCGATGGGCTGGGAGTGCCACTTTTATTGGGACGGCTGGGCAAGCTATCTCAATGCCCCAGACCCCGCCGCCCTAACTCGCTATATCGCCAGCGGAAATACGGTTATTCGTTGCAGTAAAAATAAATACTTAAATAATATTCTTAAAATTATGGATGAAGTCGGTTGTCCGTACGAGCTCGTCTCGGCGGACGCCTTGCGCGCACGCCTGCCAACGGTCTCGCTCGACTCCTATCTGCCCGCGCGCAGGCCCGAGGACCCGGATTTCGGCGCGACGAACGGCGAGGCGCTTTCCGGCGCCGTGTTCTTCCCAACCGGCGGCTACGTCACCGATCCCCAACGCGCCGCGCGCGATCTGCTGGAGGCCGCCGGACGGGCCGGGGCCGAGTTTCGCTTCAACGCCGATGTCGCCGAAATCCTTCGCGCGGGCGAACGCTGTGCCGGTGTCCGCCTTGCGACCGGCGAAACCCTGCGCGCGCCGGTCGTGGTCAATGTCGCCGGGCCTCATTCGCACAAGGTGAACGTCATGGCCGGGGTGGAGGAAGGGATGAAGATCAAGACCCGCGCCCTGCGCCACGAGGTCGCCCATGTGCCCGCGCCGCGGGGCTTGGAGCAAAGCAAGGGCGGCACCCATTTCTCCGATGCCGATACGGCGACCTACTGCCGGCCGGAATCCGGCGACCATATCCTGATCGGCAGCGAGGATCCGGATTGCGATCCGCGCGAATGGGTAGATCCCGACGATTTCGACCGCAATCCGACCGAGCAGTCGCGCATCCAAGTCATGCGCCTGGCCCAGCGCTTTCCCGATATCAGCATTCCGCAGCGGGTGCGCACGGTGGTCGATCTCTACGACGTTTCGGACGACTGGCTGCCGATCTACGACCGCTCCGACCTGGACGGCTTCTACATGGCGGTCGGCACCAGCGGAAACCAGTTCAAGACCGCCCCCCTGGTGGGGGAGATGATGGCCCATCTGATCGACGCCTGCGAAACCGGCCACGATCACGATGCCGAGCCGGTGGATTTCCACCTGCGCCATATCGACCGGGTGGTGAACATGGGCTTCTGCTCGCGGCGCCGGGAGATCAACCCGGATTCGAGCTTCTCCGTGGTCGGCTAACGACCGCTTTACATCCCCAGGCGCATTCCCTGGGGATCGTAGAGCGGATCGTTGAGAATCCGCGCGGGATAATCCTCGCCCAGGATTTCGACCGTCAATGCCGTGCCCGGTGCGGCCGCACCCGCGTCGATGCGTGCGAAGGCGAGGCTGCATACCGTGCGATGCCCATAGCCACCGCTGGTCACGAGGCCGACGGGTTCCCCGTCGCGGCAGACCAGTTCCAGGCC
>CAUZWC010000219.1:0-5582 GCA_963583595.1 Alphaproteobacteria bacterium
CGCGGCGGCCGCCATCGTTTCGTCTCCCTCGCAGCTTGCGCGGGCCCGGCGGCTGGCCGGCAAGGTGCCGGTGATCGATGCCGAAGCCGCGCGCGCAGGGGAAGCGCCCATGGCCGATTCCGTGCCACTCGGCGCGGCGGATATCGCCTATGTCATCTACACCTCGGGCTCGACCGGCAAGCCAAAGGGGGTGGCGATCAGCCACGGCAATCTCGTGAATTATGTGGACTGGGCGACGCGGCAATATCCGGCATCGCCCAAGGATGCCTTCGCGCTTTTCACCTCCATCGCCTTCGACCTGACGGTCACCTCGGTCTTCGTGCCGCTGACCATGGGCGGGACGGTGCGGATTTATCCGGAGGACCGGCCCAGCGCGCGGCCGGTCGTGCTCGACGTGTTCGAGGAGGACGCGGTCGATGTGGTCAAGCTCACGCCCGCGCATCTGTCCCTGGTTCTCGACGCGGGGCTGGTTCCCAGCCGCATCCATACCCTGATCCTGGGCGGCGAGGACCTGCCGCGCGGCCTCGCCGCGAAGGCCCGGGACGCCTTCGGCGACCGGGTGACCCTGTGCAACGAATACGGCCCGACCGAAGCCACGGTCGGCTGCATGATCCATCGCTTCGATCCGGATACGGACAAGGCGGCTTCCGTGCCGATCGGCAAGCCCGCCGCGAATACCGCCCTCTATGTTCTCGACGGGGCGGGTCTGCCGGTGCCGCCCGGCATCGCCGGCGAGCTTCATATCGGCGGAGACGGCGTCGGCCAGGGCTATCTCGGCCGGCCCGACCTGACGGCGGAGCGCTTTCTGTCCGATCCCTTCCGCGCGGGCGGCCGGATGTACCGCACCGGCGATCTCGCCCGCTGGCGCGAGGACGGGGTGATGGAATTCCTCGGCCGTATCGACGGGCAGGTGAAGCTGCGCGGCATGCGCATCGAGACCGGCGAGGTGGAAGCGCGTCTCTTGGAACATCCGGAAATCGCCGGCTGTCTGGTCGAGATGCGCGCGCCGGGCGTGGCGGCGGGCGAGATGCGCCATTGCCGGGCCTGCGGCCTGCCAGAGAACTACCCGGGCGCCGATCTAGACAGCGCGGGGCAATGCGCGACCTGCCGAACCTTCGAGCGCGACCGGCCGGATATGGAGCGCTATTTCCGTTCCCTGGTCGATATGGTCGACCTGTTCACCAGCGCGCGGATGCGCAGCGGCGACGGCGGGGCCGAAGGCTACGACGCCTTGATGCTCTATTCGGGCGGCAAGGATTCGACCTACGCGCTGTATCAACTCGTGCGCGAATACGGCCTCAAGGTCCTGGCCTTCACCTTCGACAACGGTTTCATCTCGGACAAAGCCAAGGAAAACATCGCCCATGCGGTGGAGGATCTCGGCATCGAGCTGGTGACCGGGACAACACCGGAGATCGGCTCGATTTATCGAGATAGCCTCGAGCGGCATGCGACGGTCTGCAACGGCTGCTTCAAGACGATCTACACGATGGGCGTGAATCTGGCGCGCGAGCGCGGCATCCGCCATATCGTGACCGGCCTGTCGCGCGGTCAGATCTTCGAGACGCGTCTCGCCGATCTCTTCGCCCAGGGAGTCCGCGAGCCCGAGCAGATCGAATCCGCCGTGCTCAAGGCCCGCCAGCTCTATCACGCCCAGGACGACGCGGTCAGCCGGGTGCTCGACGTCTCCTATGTCCGCTCGGATGCCGCCTTCGAGGAGGTCGAGTTCGTCGATTTCTACCGCTATTCCGATGCCAGCGTTTCCGAGATCTACGATTACATCAATCGCAACGTGAACTGGGTGAAGCCGGAAACCGGCGGCTGTTCGACCAATTGCGTCATCAACGACGCGGGCATCTTCGTGCATGGCAAGAAGCGTGGCTTTCATAACTATGCCTGGCCTAACAGCTGGGAAGTGCGGCTCGGCCTCAAGAGTCGCGATGAGGCGATTGCCGAACTCAACGCGCCGATTGACGAGGGCCAGGTCCGCAAGATCTTGACCAGCATCGGTTACGGCCTCGACAGCGACGCCTCCGCGCCGGAGCGCGAACTGGTAGCCTATTACCGCAGCGCCGACGGGCGAGGGGTCGTGGGCCTCAAGGAATGGCTGGCCCGGTCCCTGCCTGATGCCATGATTCCGAGCCATTTCGTGCCCTTGCGCGAGTTCCCGTTGACCCCTAACGGCAAGATCGACCGCCGCAAGCTGCCGCCCCCCGGGCGCAGCGAAAGACGGGGCGGCAACGGTCGCGCGCCGAGCACGGAGACCGAACGGACCCTCGCCGCGATCTGGCGCGAACTGCTCCATGTCAACGCCGTTGGGCTGGAGGACAATTTCTTCGACCTCGGCGGCCATTCCCTCTCGGCTTCGCGGCTGATTTCCAAATTGCAGGCGGAGATCGGCCTGCGCTTGCCGCTGCATCTGATGATGGAACATTCGCGGCTGGGCGAACTCGCTGGGGCGGTGGACCGCATGGGTATGGTCCGAAACCCCGTTCCCTCGGGCGCGATGGTGGGAGCGCGCGAAGAGGGCGTTTTGTGAGGCCGGTCGACGCGCTTCTGGCGGATCTCGGCAGCCGCGATATCCGGTTGTGGGTGGAGGACGGCCGCCTGCGCTTCAACGCGCCGGAAGGCGCGATGACCCCCGAACTGCGCCAGGAACTGACCCGGCGCAAGGGCGAGCTGGTCGATCTGTTGGGCGCCCCGGTCGTGGAGCAAGAGGCTTCGACACCGGCGACCGTGCCGGATCCCGCCAAGGCCGGCGACCCGTTTCCCCTGACAAATCTCCAGCGCGCCTATTGGATGGGTCGCAGCGACCCCGACAGTTTCGAGCTGGGCGGCGTGTCCGCCCATGTCTATTTCGAGTTGGAGGGCGACAGGCTTGACCTCGAACGGTTGGAATGGGCCTGGAATACGCTGATCAAGCGCCATGGGATGCTGCGCGCGGTGGTCGATGCCGAGGGCATGCAGCGCGTTCTGGGCGAGGTGCCGGCTTATAGGGTCGATATCGCCGATCTGGCCTCGGCAAGCGCGGAAGAGATCGCCGCACATGTCGAAGCGGTCCGGGCCGATCTTTCCCACTACGTCGCGCCGGCCGATGCCTGGCCGCTTTTCGTCATTCGCGCCACCCGCCTGCCTGGAGATCGGGTGCTGTTGCATGTCAGTTTCGACGGGCTGGTCTTCGATGCTTCCTCGATCCTGCTGCTCGCACGGGAGGCCTGGAGCCTCTATTCCAGCGGACGCGACGACCTGCCGCCGCTCGATCTGAATTTCCGCGACTATGTGCTCGCCGTGGCCGGGGCGGAGGAAAACGACGAAGGCCGCCGTGCCCGCGCCTATTGGGAGGATCGGCTGGACAGCCTTCCCGCCGCGCCTGACCTGCCCCTGGCGAAGCCGCTTTCGACCATCGGCAGACCGCGCTTCACGCGCCGGGCCTTCCGCCTCGACCGTGATCGCTGGGGTGCGGTCAAGGCCCAGGCGCGGGAGGCCGGCCTGACGCCCTCGGCCCTGCTCGTCTCGGGTTTCGCGGATATCGTCGCGCTCTGGGCGCGGGAGCCGAAATTCACCATCAACCTCTCCCTGTTCAACCGCCTGCCGCTGCATCCCGAGGTCGATTCGGTGGTGGGCGATTTCACCACCCTGTCCCTGCTCGAAATCGACACGACGGCCGAGGACAGTTTCGTCGAACGCGCCCGGGCCGTGCAGACGCGGTTGTGGCAGGACATGGACCACCGGGCGGTCGACGGGGTCGAGGTTCTGGGCTGGCTGGCCCGGCGCCGCGGCTGGATCGGCCGGGCGGCGATGCCGGTCGTCTTCACCAGCGCCCTCGGCCTCGATGGGGTGGAGAACGGCGAGCGGGATCTGAACCCCTTCGGCAAGATCGTTCACGGCATCAGCCAGACCCCCCAGGTCCTGCTCGATGTGCTGGCGATCGAATATCAGGGCGCCTTGCACTGCGCCTGGGATGCGGTGGAAGACGCCTTTCCGGAGGGTATGCTAGATTCGATGTTCGCCGCCTATAGCGAGCTGGTCGAATCCCTGGCGACGAAGACGGGCGCATTGGGCCGGTTCGCGCGTCCGGTTCTGCCGCCGCCGGCACCCGAGCCGCCGGTTTCTCCGATTTCGGACGATCTCCTGCAGGCGGGATTCCTCCGTCAGGCGGCTGAGGCACCGGATGCCGCCGCCCTGTTGACCACCACGCGCGACTTTACCTATGGCGAGCTTCTGGCCTGGACATCCGGCTCGGTTCAGGCCCTGAAGCCGCTCGCCCTACACCTGGGCGAGCCGATCGCCGTGGTGATGGAGAAGGGCTGGGAGCAGGTCGTTGCCGCCCTCGCAATCCTTTGTGCGGGTGGGGCCTATGTGCCGATTGATGCCGATTGGCCCGCCGAAAGGCGCAACAACGTCCTGGCTCGCACCGGCGTGCGCGCAGCCCTGGTGCAAAGCCGCCGCGCCGGCAGCCTCGCTCTGGCGGCGGGGATCGCCGAAATCGTCGTGCCGGAGGATGCACCCGGTTCGGCGCCCGATTCGGTGATAGAATTCGCGGCGTTGCCGGCCGGTCCCGACGATCTCGCCTATATCATCTTCACCTCCGGTTCGACGGGCAAACCGAAGGGCGTGATGATCTCCCATAGGGCCGCGCTCAACACCATCGATGCGGTCAATGCGCGCTGGTCTGTGGGCGCGGGAGACCGGGTTCTGGCCCTGTCCTCCCTCGGCTTCGATCTGTCGGTCTATGACATTTTCGGCCTGCTGGGCGTCGGCGGGACGATCGTCCTTCCCGACCCGGGAACGGAGCGCGATCCCGAGCATTGGCTGGCCCTGATGCGCCGCCACGGGGTCACCATTTGGAACAGCGTGCCCGCCCTAATGGCCATGCTGACGGAATATCTGGTGGCCGAGACGAAGCCGATACCCCTGCGCACTGCCATGCTGTCCGGCGATTGGATTCCGCTCGTCCTGCCGGATGCCGTGCGGCGTTGTTTTTCGGATTGCCGGGTGGTCAGCATGGGTGGCGCCACGGAGGCGGCCATCTGGTCGATCGATCACGAGGTCGGGGCCGCGGAGCCGGGCTGGAGCAGCGTTCCCTATGGCCGGCCCCTGGCCAATCAGGACGTCCGGATTCTCGATCACCGGCTCGCGCCACGTCCGGCCTGGGCGGTCGGCGAAATCCATATCGCCGGCATCGGGGTGGCCCAGGGCTACTGGGGCGATGCCGAGCGGACAGCTGAACGCTTCGTGACCCATCCGGAAACCGGCGAAATTCTCTATCGCACGGGCGATCTCGGGCGCTACCGGCCCGGCGGGGTGATCGAGTTTCTGGGACGCGAGGACCGGCAGGTGAAGATCGGCGGTTTCCGCATCGAATTGGGCGAGGTCGAGGAAGTCTTCAAGCGCCATCCGGGCGTCGCCGAAGCGGTGGTCGAGCCGGTCGGCCCCGATCGTGCGCGCAGCCGGCTGATTGCCTATCTGGTCGCGGAGCAGGCCAGCGAGGGGAACCCGGCTACCAACAACGCGCCGGTCTCGCCGGACCTCGCCTATAAGATGGGCCGGCCGGGCCTGCGCAAGGATCTGGACGGACGCCC
>CAUZWC010000220.1:0-5563 GCA_963583595.1 Alphaproteobacteria bacterium
CGGACGTAGTGGAACACAAATTTGACATTAGTTACCCTTCTCCCGAAACGAAACCATTCTCAAATCGGCAATTCGATTTGCGTCGGTCTGAAATCGATCGGCGATTGGCTCGCCTTTATTATTTAAGGCTATTAGCCGAGATTACCCACGTGGGGTCCTTGCAACAGGTTGATCGTTGCTCAATACGACTGGACCGGCAAGCCCTTTCCATCTTTCTACCGTCCGCAAGTGGTTTTGATCGGTGAATGGTAGGTGGATGTTGCGATATGACCTTCTTGCCCGCAATCCGGGCGCACCAGTCCTGTTGACGGCGTGAAGGAACGGGTTTTTTCCGATCATGATGGAGTTGGTCGCGGTCTGAGCCGGTCGATGCGGCGCAGGATGTCGGCGAACAGGTCGCGGGGAATGGCGACCTCGGCCATTTAGCCTGGATTGCGTCGAGTCCATATCGGTCGGCGCGATGATAGCGCGCATCGTCCACAAGATCACCCTCTCTCGACCGGTTTCGTGCGATTCTTGCCCGGCCGTTCGCAATGATTGAGAGCGGGCCGCTCATGCGTTAGCGTCTCGTTTGGACGAGAACGATCCGGACGGTGGGTGGATGAACGAGGGCGGCGGATGACGGTTTTTCTGGACGGCGGCATGGGGCAGGCGCTTCGCGCGCGGGGGCTCAATACCGATGCCCGGTCCTCAGCCCAGGCCTTGATCGATTCGCCGACGGCCGTGCGCGATGTCCATCAGGAATACATCGCGGCCGGCGCGGATGTGATCACGACCTGGAATTACACCGTCACGCCGCAGCGTCTGGCGCAAATCGGTCTTCGCGACCGGCTGGGGGAGATCACGCGTCTCGCCGTCGCGATGGCGGAGGCGGGGCGCGCCGAGGCCGGCAAGGCGGGTCTGCACATCGCCGGGTCCCTGCCGCCCTTGCGTGCGAGCTACGAACCCAATGCCCAGGATCCCGCTTCCATGGTCGAGGAATATGCGGAGATTTCCGGGCATCTTTCGCCGGGTGTGGATCTGTTCCTCTGCGAAACCATGTCGAGCGCCGCCGAAGCGGCCGCCGCCGCGCGCGCCGCGGCACGGCACGGCAAACCGGTCTGGGTCTCCTGGACCTTGCGGGACGAGCGCGACGGCCTCCTGCGCAGCGGCGAGACGGTGGCGGCGGCCCTGGCAGCCCTGGACGGCATCCCGGTCGAGGCGGTGCTCTTCAACTGCTGCGATGCCGATGCCATCACCGAGGCGCTGCCGCGCCTGCGGGCCATGACCGGGTTGCGCATCGGGGCCTATGCCAATGCCTTCATGCCAATCGCCAAGGATTGGAAGCGGCAGGGCGTCAATCTGCGCGATCTGCGGGACCTGAGCCCCGAGGAATACGCCGGTTTCGCGGCGCAATGGCGCGCCCTGGGCGCCGATATCGTCGGCGGCTGTTGCGGCATCGGCCCTGCCCATATCGCCCGCCTGCGCGCCGATTTGGATGGGGCTGGCGCGACGAATCCGCGGCGAACGCCGCAGTAGCGGCCGCGGTTCCGCCGTAGTTCGGAAGAACCGTCGAGGGAGGGCGACATGCGCAAGAAGATGCATCTCGGGATGTCGATTCGCGGCCTCGGCTATCACCCGGCGGCTTGGCGGCATCCCGATGTTCCGGCAGACGGCTCGCTCCGGTTCGAGCATTACGCTCGCAGCGCCAAGGCCGCCGAGCGCGGCAAATGCGACATGGTCTTTTTCGCCGACGGGATCGGCATTCGCGAGCGGGACGCGCCCAAGGGCTCCCTGGCCCGCTCCGGCTTCGAGATCGTCGAGATGGAGCCGATGACCTTGCTGCCGGCCCTTGCGGTCGTCACCGAGCATATCGGCCTCGTGACCACCGCCTCGACTACCTATAACGAGCCCTATCACATCGCCCGGAAGTTCGCGACGCTCGACCTGATCAGCAACGGGCGGGCCGGCTGGAACATGGTCACCTCCTGGTCTGAAGCCGAAGCCAGGAACTTCAACCGCGGTGTGTCCCTTCCAGGCCTGATCCGTCCCAGGCGATCCGGGCCTCGGCCGGCGAAATCGGTCACCAGCCGGACTCGTCGACCGAAGCCGATTCGATGCAGATGGCCAGCCAAGAAAATGCCGCGACAGCGGCCGGTATCAAGAATACGCGCATCGCATTCCCCTTGCGCCACCACGAATTAAGACACGCGGAAGACGCCCCGAAAAGTTCTTATTGGCACGCTCGACGCCCGGTTTCCGTTCCGCCCCCTCTGATCGCGAAGCTTGATCCCCCGCCCATGGGCGGGAATGCTGGGATGAAGCGAAGACAGAAGAACTGGAGGCGACGGTGATTGAGAACCCCATTCCCTGGCCCGGCGGCGCGCGCTGCGCCGTCGCCATCACTTTCGACATGGATGCCGACAGCATTCTGCACCTCGGCTACCACGATACCGCCGACACGCGCATAGCCCTGCTCTCGGCACTGCGCTACGGCCCCGAGGTCGCGGTGCCGCGCCTTGTGGCTCTGTTCCGCGACTTCGGCATCCGACAAACCTTCTTCGTGCCGGCCTGGTGCGTCGAACGATATCCCCGTGCCGTCGACTTGATCCTCGAAGGCGGCCACGAAATCGGGCATCACGGCTATATCCACGAACATCCGAACGAATTGCCGCCCGCGGAAGAGTTGGAACGCCTGCGTCACAGCGCAGCGATTCTCGCCGCGGCCACCGGCGCGCGACCGCGCGGCTATCGGGCGCCGACCTATCGGTTTTCCCGCCACACGGCGGAATTCCTGACTCAGGAGGGCTTTTCCTACGATTCGAGCCTGTTCGGCGACGATATTCCCTACATGCTGCGCAGCAAGGCCGGCCAGATCGTCGAGATTCCATCCCATTACGGCATGGACGACTGGCCCCAATACCAGATCAGTCCGGAATTCTCCTATTTCGCCGCGGTCAAGGCGCCGCGCCGCGCGATGGAAGTCTTCATCGACGAATTCGACGCGGCCTGGGAATTCGGCGGCTTGTGGAACAGCGTCTGGCACCCGTTCCTGAGCGGCCGTCTTGCCCGCGCCCGGGCCATCCGCGATCTGATCCGCCATATGGTCGACAAGGGCGATGTCTGGTTCGCGCGCCTCGACGAAATCGCCGATCACGTTCGGGCCTCGATCGAAAGCGGCGCGTGGACCCCGAGGATCGACAATTTGCCCTATTACGACGGCCCGATTCCGGAATTGGGACCGGCCGCGCCAGCGCTAGTCAAACCGGCTTGAGCGGCCGGGGCGGTTGGATTTCGCAGCTTGAAACTGGCGCCGGGTTCCGCCCAGGCTCATCAGTGAAACGCTATACCAAAATCATTGTGTTCACCGCCATGGGCGGAACAACCCGCAGAACGCAGATGGTAACGTTCCTTACGCTCCTGCCCTGGGCGCAGGAAAAATTGCGAAACCATCAATGTAGACTATATTTTTGTTTTTAATCCGTGGGTTATAGTTTTTATTAAACACGATTTATATCGTGAAACATCTAAAAATAGCCCGCGCAAACGCAATATCGGTTTCGGATGGGCGAAATCGGGCCCTGCACCGGCATCATCGGTCTCTATTGCTTGCTTCCCCTAGTGGAGAGTGTCGTCGCCGTCCTCTCCAGGCATGGGTTCCGTGAAGGTGCCGAGTGGATCTTCCTCGACCATGCGCGCGACATCCTCACAGACCTCGGCGTTCTGAAGCAGCCGCTCTTGGGCCTCCAGATTCTCCTCCGCCATCGCCCGGTAATGCGCGGCGACGTCGCGCAACACTTTGGCCGCCAGATCCGCATTGCAGGGTGTTTCTCTTTTCGTCATGTCTGCATCCGTCTTCGTTTCATCCTTCAAGGCCTCGCCCTCAGCGTTCGGCCGTGTCTAACCAGATGGTAACCGGTCCGTCATTGACCAGGAAAACCGCTATCTCCTCGCCGAATTTCCACGTTTCCACGGTCAGGCCCAGAGCGCGCGACAACTCGCAGAACCGGTCATAGAGGGCTCGACCTTCTTCGGCGGCGCGGCGCGGGAGAATCCGGGGCGATTGCCGCAGCTGGTATCCGCGGCGAGGGTGGACTGTCTGACCGCCAGCACGCCGCCCCCGGTATCCAGGACCGAGCGATTCATCCGTCCGTCATCGTCGGCGAAGATAAGCAGCTTGGGGATCTTGGTGGCCAGCGCCGCCGCTTCCGTCTCGCCATCGCCCTGCATCCCACAGATCAGGATCAGCAAGCCGGGGCCCATTTTGCCGACCCGCCGCTCGCCGATATCGACGGTGGCCCGGCTCACCCGCTGCAGCAGCGCCCGCATCCCGCCCTACCGCGCCACGACGATCTTGCCAAAATGGGCGGCCTCCTTCATGCAGGCAAAGGCCTCGGGCGCCCGGTCGAAGGCAAAACTGCGGTCGATGACGGGTTTCAATTGATGGGTCTCGACCGCCCGGTTCATGCGCTCGAACATGGCCTGGCTGCCGACATAGATGCCCTGCAAAGTCACCGATTTTCGCATGAGGGGCGTGGGCGAAGCCTGGCCCGCCGCCCCGGTCAGAATGCCGATCAGCGAGATTCGGCCGCCGACCCGCACGGCGTTCGCCGAGCGCTCGAGTGTGCCAGGCCCGCCGACTTCGATCACGTGGTCCGCGCCGGCCCCGCCGGTCAGTTCGAGCACGGCCTGGTCCCAGTCCGGGGTCGTGCGGTAGTTGATGGTCCCCTCCGCACCCAGATCGCGCGCCCGCTCGAGCTTGGCGTCGCTGGACGATGTTACGATGCAGCGCGCGCCGTGCATAACGGCGAATTGCAGGGCGAATATCGAAACGCCCCCGGTGCCCAGCAGCAGCACCGTCTCTCCCGCGATCACCCCGCCCTTCTCGACCAGGGCATGCCAGGCCGTCAGCGCCGCGCAAGGCAGGGTCGCGGCCTCGGCATCCGAGAGATGGCCCGGCGTCCGCATCACGGCCGTGGCCGGCAACACGACCGTCTCGGCCAGGACGCCATCGTTGTTCCCGCCGCCCAGGGCGCTGGCCATGATCGAGGTCGAGATCGCGCCGTCGACCCAATTCGTGAAAAAGGCGCTGGTCACCCGCGTTCCGGGAGGAAGAGTTTCGACCCCTTCGCCGACCGCGACCACTTCGCCCGCACCATCGGAGTTCGGGATCAGGGGATAGCGGGAGACGCGCCCATCAGGCGCCTCCGCGGTGGCCAGGTCCCGGAAATTCAGGGCCGAGGCCGTGATCGCGATCGCAACCTCGCCCGGTCCGGGTTCGGGATCGGGTCGCTCGGCCAGATTCAGGGCATCGACGCCGCCCTCAGGTCCCGAAATTTCCCAAGCCTTCATGGTGTTGTCTCCTCTCCTCGCGCCCGACCCGTTAAAGGTCTGGGCGATCAATGCGCAGGGCGTTTAGCGACGGAACGCGTTCCAGCCAATGCCGTCCGAGGTAGACCATCGTGCCGACATGCAGGCGGTCGGCCCGCGCTGCGAGCAGGACGAATCGGTCGGTCAGCATCGCGTCGATGATCCTGCGGTCGGCTTCGTTGTGATATTCGACATAAATCCGGCCGGTCCGGTC
>CAUZWC010000221.1:0-5560 GCA_963583595.1 Alphaproteobacteria bacterium
ATTGTTCAGACGGGATGCAGCCCGGGGCTTGGTCATGGCCGTGCCGGTCCATCTACTGATTTTTCTGTCCTACACGCTCGCCGCGGCGGCGACGCCGTTCGCCCTGCATTTAGGCATCGGCGGGATCGACCTCAATGTCGCGGCGATGTCGGGCGGCCTGGTCGGGCGCGCCGGGATGGTGATGCACGAGGTCGCCGTGCGCTTCCGCCAGCAGGCCCGGCCCTCCGACGAGATCATCCTCCAGCGCGCGGCCTATGACCGGGTGATGGGCGAGCTGGACGGCGCGCGGGCCAGCCTGAAGCTGGTGCCGCCCGCGCTCGAGGCAGCGGCGGCCAAGCGCAACCGCGCCTCAAGATGCGGCTGGAGGCTCATAACATCGCTCTGTTCGTGGACAAGGTGGAAAGCGAGCTGGACCTGATCGAACTGCTCGATTTCGAGATCGACTACAGTCAGGGCTATCTCTTCGGCGAACCGCGCCTCGGTCGCGAGCCCTGAATCCCGCCGCGCCGCCTTTCCTTCCCTGCCCGCCTTTCCTTCCCCGCGAGGTCGTGGCACAAGGGCGCCGCCATGCCGAACCCTCCCGAAACCGCCGATCCCGCCGCGCCGCCGATTCCGATTCTCGACGGGATAGGCGCCCTGGCCGAACGCTATGACGGCTTCGTCCTCGATCTCTGGGGCGTGATCCATAACGGGGTCGAGCCCTATCCCGGCGCTGTCGACACGCTCGAACGGCTGAAGGCTGCGGGCAAGCGCACCATCCTTCTGTCCAATGCGCCGCGCCGCGCCGCCTCGGTGATTCGGGCGATGGAGCGCATGGGCATTCCCCGCACGGCCTATGGCGACGTGTTGTCCTCGGGCGAGGATGCCTGGCGCGCGCTCAAGGAGCGCAGCAACCCCTGGCATGCCGCTCTCGGCCGGCGCTGCTACCATATCGGGCCGGAGCGCGACCGGGGCATGCTCGAAGGCCTGGATGTCGACGAGGTCGATTCGGCGGGCGAGGCCGATTTCCTGCTCAACACCGGCGTCGATATGGACGACGAGACGGTGGCTGATTACGAGGCCGCCCTCGCCGAGGGCGCGCGGGCCGGGGCCGCGATGGTCTGCGCCAATCCCGATCTGGTGGTCGTGCGCGGCTCGGCCCTGGTCGTCTGCGCGGGCTCTCTCGCCCTGTGCTACGAGGAACTGGGCGGCAAGGTTTTCTATCACGGCAAGCCCCATGCCCCGGTCTATCGCACCTGTTTCGCCATGATGGGGATCGCGGATCGCAGCCGCATCCTCGCCTGCGGCGACGCCCTGCGCACCGACCTTGCCGGCGCGCGCGCGGCTGGCATCGACGCCGTGTTGCTGCCTGGCGGTATCCATGCCGAGGAGCTCGGCATCGCCCATGGCGAGAAACCCGATGCGGCGACCCTGACCGCGCTCTGCTGGCGCGGGGGCGAGCGGCCGGTGGCCGCGATCCCGGCCTTCGTCTGGTAGCGCTCCGTGGTCGGCTTTGTCGCCCCGACCCGCGCCGGGGGGCGGTCGTGTTAGGATCGCAGCAATGCAAGCCGCGTATCTGTAACCGCCGAAGGGGCGTAACGATCACCGACAAGCGTTCGACGAAATGGACCCGGGCAGTGGAACCCGGTCCGCCTGTGCCCAGATTGCGCGCTGGCTCGACAGCCTGCCGCTGGAGCTTCTCGAACAGCGCCGGAACGAAGCCGAGGCCCTTTTCCGCCGCATCGGCATCACCTTCCTGGTCTATGGCGAAGGCGGCGGCACCGAACGGCTGATCCCCTTCGATATCCTGCCCCGCATCTTCACCGCCAGGGAATAGGACCGGATCGAGGCGGGCTGCATCCAGCGCGTCAAGGCGCTCAACCTTTTCCTTCACGACATCTATCACGATCGCGAGATCTGCCGCCCCGACATCCTGCCCGAGGCCGAGATCATGCGGAATCCGGCCTATCGCCCGGAAATGCACGGGGTCGCGGTGCCGCGCGGCATCTCCGCCCATATCGCCAGTATCGATATCGTGCGGACCGGCGAGACGGATTTCTTCGTGCTGGAGGACAACCTGCGGACCCCGTCCGGCGTCTCCTAAATGTTGGAAAACCGGGACGCCATGATGCGTCTTTTCCCGGAGGTCGTCGCCGAGCAATCGGTCCGGCCCATCGGCCATTATGCGGAAAGCCTGGGCCAGGGCGAAGGATCCCTGGATCTCTATGCCGCGCCGACCATGTATCAGGCCGCACGCACGGTCGGCCGCGCCATGCGCGAGGTCTATCAGGTCGATGGCCCGTCCTTGCAGCAGCATAATCTCGACTTCAACGCCTCGATCATCCTGGACGGCCAGATCGCGGGGGGCGAACCGCGCCTCTATCTCGTCTACAGCGCGGGCAATTTCATCGAGGCGTCCCACGAAACCCCCTATCTGCAGATCGGCGAAATCAAATACGGCAACCCCGTGCTCGATCGCATGATCGACGATGGCACGGGCTTTGCCGAAGCAGCGAAATGCGCCCTCATCTCCTTCGACTCGACCATGCGGTCGAACGTCTCGGTCGGCCCGCCCATCGATCTCGCGATATATCGCCGGAACAGCCTGTGCCTGGGGCATCGCCAGCGGATCGACGAAGACGATCCCTATTTCGCCAAACTCCGTGAAGCCTGGTCCGGCAGGCTACGCAAGGTCTTCGAGGGCATTCCCAATCCCGACTGGCCCGTTCTAGGTATCCAGTCCGAAATAGGCATTTGATTTGAACGGGAATTTTTGCGGCTCACGCCATACCTTCCTGGCCTGGCCTGGCCTGGCCTGGCCTGGTCCGCTCCGGCGACGACGGGAAGGTTCTCGGTCCATATCGAGCCGCCACCCCCGCGAAGTTGGGGTCCGATCCTTTGAAAAACAACGGGATTCCTGCGTGGGCGGGAATGACGGAACTGGGGCATCGAATGGGGATGCGCGGGCTGACCTCTGATAGCAGCTCTTGGAACAAGCTATCCGGGCCGAGTTCGGCCGGCCGCAACGAACTGAAAGCGATGTGTTCATTTTGGGCCGGACTCTCCGGACTCTAGGGACATTCCGACGCGCGCCCGACCAAGAACCATTTGCGACGCGGGCTCAAACCGGCCCGTCAGCCAGGCGGCGCGGCGTGAACCGGCATATGCGCTTTTTCGCGGACTGGCCTATACTCCGGACCCGCAAGGAGAACGAGTGTATGGCGAAATTTCCGAAGGTATCGCTGGAGGATTGGCGTGCCCTGGCCGCGGCCGAACTGAAAGGCCGCGATCCCGAGACCCTGTCTTGGGACAGCCCGGACGGCGTCCAGGTCAAGCCGCTCTACACGGCGGAGGACCTCGAAGGCCTCGATCATCTGGGCGGCATGCCGGGCGCCGCGCCCTTCCTGCGCGGGCCGCGCGCCACCATGTTCGCGAACCGGCCCTGGACGATCCGCCAATATGCCGGCTTCTCCACGGCGGAGGAGACCAACGCCTTCTATCGCAAGGGTCTCGAGAACGGCCAGACCGGCCTGTCCGTCGCCTTCGATCTGGCGACCCATCGGGGCTACGATTCCGACCATCCGCGCGTGATCGGCGATGTCGGCAAGGCCGGCGTGGCGATCGATTCTGTCGAGGATATGAAGGTGCTGTTCGACGGCATCCCGCTCGACAAGGTCAGCGTTTCGATGACCATGAACGGCGCGGTCCTGCCGGTTCTCGCGGGTTTCATCGTCGCGGGCGAGGAGCAGGGCGTCGGTCCCGATAAGCTCTCGGGCACGATCCAGAACGACATCCTCAAGGAGTTCATGGTCCGCAACACTTATATCTACCCGCCTGCCCCTTCGATGAGGATCGTCGCGGACATCATCGAATACACCGCGACCGAGATGCCGCGCTTCAACTCCATTTCGATCTCCGGCTATCACATGCAGGAGGCCGGGGCGACGGTCGTTCAGGAGCTCGGCTTCACCCTGGCCGACGGGTTAGAATATGTCCGCGCCGCCGCCGGTCGCGGGCTGGATATCGACGCCTTCGCGCCGCGCCTCTCCTTCTTCTTCGCGATCGGCATGAACTTCTTCTTCGAGATCGCCAAGCTGCGCGCCGCGCGCCTGCTCTGGGCCAGGCTGATGGCGCCCTTCGAGCCCAAGGACCAGCGCAGCCTGATGCTGCGCACCCATTGCCAGACCTCGGGGGTCAGCCTGACCGAGCAGGACCCCTACAACAACATCGTGCGCACGGCCTATGAGGCGATGGCGGCAGTGCTGGGCGGCACCCAGTCCCTGCACACCAATTCCTTCGACGAGGCCCTGGCCCTGCCTACGCCCTTCTCGTCGCGCATCGCGCGCAACACCCAGCTCATCCTGGCCGAGGAGACCGGCATTCCTCATGTCATCGACCCCCTGGCCGGCAGCTATTACGTCGAGCACTTGACCGCGTCCGTCGCAGCGGCTGCCTGGGAACTGATCGAGGAGGTCGAGGGACTGGGCGGCATGACCAAGGCGATCGAGGCCGGCATGCCCAAGCTGCGGATCGAGGAATCGGCCGCCCGCCGCCAGGCCCGCATCGACCGGGGCGATGAGGTCATCGTCGGCGTTAACCGTTACCGGCCCGAGGATGCCGGGGTGGTCGACATCCTGGATATCGACACGACCAAGGTGCGCGAGGCCCAGGTCGTGCGCTTGAAGACCCTGCGGGAGACCCGCGACGAGGCGAGCTGCGGTGCGGCCCTGGAGGCCATCGCCGGAGCCGCCGAATCGGGTGAGGGCAACCTGCTCGCCCTGGCCGTCGAGGCCATGCGCGCCCGCGCGACGGTGGGCGAGGTCTCGGACGCGATGGAAGGCGCCTTCGGCCGCTTCCGCGCCACCAACCGCCTGGTCGGTGGGGTCTACGGTGCGGCCTATGAGGGCGACGCGGGTTACGCCCGGATCCAGGCCGATGTCGAATCCTTCGCCGAGGAGGAGGGCCGGCGGCCCCGCCTGCTGGTCGTCAAGCTGGGCCAGGACGGCCATGATCGGGGCGCCAAGGTGATCGCCACGGCCTTCGCCGATATCGGCTTCGACGTCGATGTCGGCCCGCTCTTCCAGACGCCCGAGGAGGCGGCCCGCCAGGCCGTCGAGAACGACGTCCATGTCATCGGCGTGTCCAGCCAGGCGGCCGGCCACAAGACCCTGGTGCCCCAATTGCTCGACGCGCTGCGCGCCCAGGGAGCCGAGGATATCCTGGTCATCTGTGGCGGCGTGATCCCGCGCCAGGATTACGAGATGCTGAAGGGTCTCGGGGTCGGCGCGATTTTCGGACCGGGCACCAATATCCCGGAGGCCGCGGCCGAAATCCTCGGTCTCATCCGCCACCATCGCAAGGCGGCCTAGGGCGGCTCCGCCATGGCGGATCAAGAACCGACGCCTCGCCCCCCGCTGGCGCGCCCCGATCGGGGCGCGCGCGCAGGCCGCGCCTTCGAGACCTGGGGACGCGAGATCGGCCGGCGGCGCCGGACCCTCGTCGAGGAAACCGGCGGCAGGCCGCCCGGCGAGGGCGATGAGTTGCGCCGGCGCGATATCCTGCTGATCGCGGGCCTTGCGCT
>CAUZWC010000222.1:0-5529 GCA_963583595.1 Alphaproteobacteria bacterium
GTCTTTGCCCAGCGCCATGCCCTATTTAGCCCGGTCGGCGGCGGTGGTGCCAGCGGTTCAAGCGCTCTCGTCGGCCGTTTCGGCTTCGGCGGCAGCGTCAGTCAGCCAGGTTAATAGTCTGGGCTGATGGTCCTCGACGCGCTAAAAATATGGTCGCTACCGGCGTTCAAAGTGTAGGCCAAAGTGTAGGACAATCGTCTTAGACGCCTTATAAGCCCCGGTTTAATCCAAAATCTTGCGGATGATGTAGCCGCCGGAGCAAAATCCGGGCGGGTCCGAGTTAATCCACTGTTCCCACAGAGATACAACTGTAATTCACGGTGCAAAACGCGGCCACGCTAACGGTGAGGCTTGTCCTGCCGTGTCGGGTTAAAACTCGGCCATGTTTCAGTCTCTGGCAGTTTGATTTGCCGGAGGCGGGGAATGTTCGGTGTGGATTTATACGGGCGTGTTCGTCTGGCGGTTCTGGGCCAGGGTTTGAGCCAACGCGAAGCGGCTCGGCGGTTTGGTATTGATCGTGGGACGGTCGCAAAGATGGTGTCGCATTCGGCGCCGCCGGATTTACTGATAGCGGCCACCGCGAGTCCCAGCCTCAGGGCCGCTTTCTCAGTCGACCCCACATGGTCCAGGCGAAATAGCCGAACGAGCCGATTCCGTAGGCCAGGAAGAAATACTCGAGCCCGCCCAGCCAGGTGATCGGGCCGATGAGATAGATGATGTCTTCGATCTCGACGCCGGCATGGCTGGGATGGGCCACGGCCTCCGAGCCGTGGATGCGTTCCGTGCCGAGGCGCATGAAAAGGATGATCGGGTTGCTGAGCCCGGCGGCCAGCCCGAGAACGAGCGCCCAGACCCCCAAGGGCCCGCTCGAGAGGCCGATGCCGATGCTGATGAACATCATCGTGTAGTTCGCGCAATTGACGGAGGAATCGAAAATTTTGCCGAATTCGGAGGTCTTGCCGGACCGTCGCGCGAGTTCGCCGTCGGTGTGATCGAGGAAGACCGCGATCATGAACAGGCCCGCCGCGACATGCACCGACACCGGCCCGCCAAACGCGAACAACAGCGCGGCGGCAATCCCGAAGAGGAGGCTGAGGCCGGTCATGTGGTTGGGATGGACGCGGGTCCCGACCAGCGGCTTGACGAGGATTTTCGCCAGCCTTGTGTCCCAGGATACTATGGCCATTCAGGCGATCTCCGTTCTTGTGTCGTGGTCGTGTCGGGCGCGCGGACTCTTTACTGAGGCGGGCATCGGACTACGCGCCGGATTGGCACAGCATAGCGCCACCGGGCGGTGCTGAGTAACCGGATCGGGAAATGGCGAAGAGGTGGGGGCTGCTCGATAGAACATCGGCTGATCTGCCGTTAGGATCGCTGCTTTCCCTCGATCGAAAGAAAGTTATGAGAGTCGGATTCATCGTCGGCCTTGGCATCGTCATCGTGCTTGTCGGGTGGCAGGGCGTGACGACCATCCTCGACCGGTTGGCGGATGCGGGCTGGGGCATTCTGCTGGTCGCGCTTTTCATTCCGCCCGATCTGCTCCTGAGGACGGCGGCGTACCGGTTGCTGTTCGCGCCGGGGCGGGGGCCGCGGTTTTCGGTGACCGCATTCGCGACCTGGATCGGCTCTTCGGTCAATTTTCTGCTGCCCGTGGCGACCGTCGGCGGCGAATTCGTCAAGGTCCGGATCCTGACCTTGCGCTCGGTGCGGGGCGTGGATGCCGTGGCATCGGTCATCCTCGACAAGACGGTGCAGGCGTTATCGGTGCTGCTCTGGGCGGTCATCGGGATCGCCGTCCTGGCCGCGATCGCCCCGCCGGACGAGCCGATGGTCGAGATCGCCGTCATCGGCGCGGCGGCGCTGGCCGTCGGCATCGCCGGTTTCGCCCTGGTTCAATATGCGGGTGCCCTCGGCGCTTTCGTCCGGCCGGCGAAACGGGTGTCGAGCGCGGGAAAATGGCAATCGCTGGTCGCCAACGCGGCCGAATTGGATGCGACCATACGAACCCTCTATCGCCGCCCTGGGTCGATCATCCTGTCCACCCTGTTGCGCCTGGCCAAACGCGCGCTGATGGGCGGAGAGGTCTGGCTCCTTGCCTGGCTGCTCGGCTATCCTATCGGGTTGGCCGAGGCCGTCATGGTGAACAGCCTCGCCGTTGCGCTGCGCAGCGCCGCCTTCGTGGTGCCGGGCGGATACGGCGTTCAGGAAGGCGGGTACATCCTGCTCGGCGCGATGATCGGCATGCCGAGCGACGTGATGCTGGCCATCTCCCTGGCGACCAGGCTTGGCGAATTGATCGAAGGTTTGCCCGGTCTGGTCGCGTGGCAGTTCGCCGAAGGTGGGGTATACTGGGCGCGTCGGCGCAATGTTTCCTCGGGCTCCCCGCCTTCCTGAAGCCCCGCTTCGACGTGAAGCCGGGACCGCTTCCATCCAGTGGCGTCGGCTTTATCCGGCGCTCGGCGGTTTTCTCGGGCGGACAGTTTTCAACGACCTTCATCAGGATATTCGAGCGGGTGATCCAATGGGACTAGAGACCTATCGCGGACTGGCCGCGCTTGTGACGGGCGCGTCGAGCGGAATCGGACGCGAGATCGCCTTGCGCTTGGCGAAAGAAGGCGCGCGCGTCGCCCTGGTGGCACGGCGCGAAGCCGAGCTTGAGGCCGTCGCGGCGGAAGTTCGCGCTCTGTCCGGCGAGGCGATCGTATTGCCCTGCGACGTGGCCGATTCGGGTCAGGTCGCGGAGGTGGCTCGCCGCGCGGTCGAGGCCTTCGGGTCTATCGATATCCTGGTGAACAACGCGGGATATGGCGGGCAGGCCAATTTCCTCGACTGGGACCTCGAGGATATGGAACGCATGATGCGGGTGAACTATTTCGGCACCCTCTATTTCACCAAGGCGCTGCTGCCCCAGATGGCCGAGCGCAAGCGTGGTTGGCTTGTCTTTGTCTCTTCCGTGTCCGGCAGGATCGCCTCTCCCGAAAAGAGCGCCTATGCCGCCACGAAATTTGCCATGACGGGCCTGGCGGAAGGCCTCTCCCTGGATCTCGAGGTCGCGCAGACGGGCGTGAACTTGCTGACCGTGTATCCCGGCGTGGTGCGCACGCCGTTCTTCAGCGCGCAGATGCTGAAGGGCATGTCGGAGAAGGCCAAGCAGTCGATGGTGGAGCCTGAAGGTCTGGTCGATGCGATCTTCGCCGCCCTTGCCAAGGGCAAGCGCGAACTCACATTTCCGGGAGGCTTGGCCATGGGCTATGTGGTCAAGGCCCTGGCGCCGGAGTTCCTGCGCAAGCAGGTCTTGCGCGTCACGAAGAAATAGCATGTCGCCCGACGGTTGGCACGGCAGCGACGCCGTCGCGGCTCTGTGTTGAATCGGGCTTGTCCGGCGGCGGGATTGGCCGGTCGCCGAGTCGAAATTGAAGCGGAAAAGCGGAAGTCATGCTGGATGTAATCGTAATCGGCGCCGGGATGGCGGGTATCACCGCAGCGCGGGGTCTATCGCAGGCATCCCTGTCGGTGGCGGTGTTGGAGGCGCGGGATCGCATCGGCGGCAGAATCATGACCGTGGACGATTTCTGCGAAGGCCCGGTGGAGGGCGGCGCTGAGTTCGTCCATGGCCTCAACGCGGCGACTTTGCCGGAGGTGCGAGCGGCAGGATTGAACCTGCGCGGTTCGCCCCAGATGCGGCGCACAGCCTTCAATCTGGGCGGCGGCACTCGCTGGCTGCCGATAGCCTGCATGCATCCCGGAACCTGGGCCTGCGCCGGGATGCGCGGAAAGATCGCCCGGAGCGAGCCGCCCGACCTGTCGGCGCGGGAATTTATGGACAAGCACGGCTACAAGGGCCGGGCGCGCATGTTGGCCGAGATGACCTTCCTTCAGCATCTGCCGGGCAGCGCGGACGATGTCGGCGTCCTCGGCCTGGTCGATGACGGCGTGCTGGATCTTCAAACCCGGTACAACAACCGGATCGTCACGGGCTACAGTTCGCTGCCGCGAAGCCTCGCCAAGGGCCTCGATATCCGCCTCGGAAGCCAGGTCGAATCGGTCGCCTGGAGCGCGCAAAAGGTCAGTGTCCGCCTCAAAGGGGGGGATGAGATCGAAGCGCGCGCCTTGATCTCGACGCTGCCCGTCGGCGTTCTCAAATCCGATGCGGTTCGTTTCGATCCCCCGCTGCCCGACTCGAAGAAATGGGCGCTGTCCCAAATGGAAATGGGTCCGATCATCAAAATCCTGATGCGGTTCGACCGGCGGTTCTGGCCGCGATGGATGGAGATGGCGGCCTCCGCGAGGGGGGCGGTCAATCTCTACTGGGCGGTCTTTCGCAATGTGAAGGGCCGCTCCGCGGCGCTCACGGGCTATTGTATCGGTCCGCGTGCAACGAAGCTTTCGGCGGAGAGCGACGACAGGGTGATCGAGATTGTTATGGACGATCTTCGACGCATGTTCCCGAAAGCCGATCCGCAACGTGCGTTGGTGGATTACAGGCTGGTGAATTGGGCGAAGGATCCTTTCGCGGGCGGCGGCTATTCCTTCCTGCGGCCCGGCGGGCGGGGCGCGCGCGAAGTCCTGCGCGCGACCGACACGGGGGCCGTTTTCTGGGCCGGCGCCGGAACGGAATCCCGGCCGGTCTCGGAACTGGTCGAGACCGCCTATCTTAGCGGTCTGCGTGCCGCCGGCGAAGCCGCGCAATTCCTCAAGGGGCAATAGAGCGATAGCAGGCGACTGGATTGCTTGGGGAGATGAGCCCGATGCCGCCCCGGATCGCGATCAAACGCGCCTATGAGCCGCTGGCCGATGGCGACGGTTGCTGGATATTGGTCGATCGCATTTGGCCGCGCGGGCTTTCCACGCCCGATCTTCGCCTCGACGCCTGGGTCAAGGGTGTCGCACCCAGCACAGAGTTGCGGGAATGGTTCGGCCACGATCCGGTCGAGTGGACGGCCTTCGGGAAGCGCTACTTCGCCGAACTGGATGCAAGGCCGGAGGCCGTCGAGGAGCTCCTGGCCGCTTGCGGGGCGCGGGCTTTGACCCTGGTCTTCGCGGCGAAGGACGCGGACCATAGCAACGCCGCCGCGCTGCGCGAATATCTGCGCGGGCGGTTGGCCGAGGGCAAAAGCTAGTCCGGGTCGTGAATGGGCGAGGGGCGATGAAGGATTGGGACAAAATTCGGGCTTGGCGCCGTGACCGGCGCGCGGAAATCCTGGCAAAGCGGCTGGCGATCTCGCGGGACGGACGAAAGAGCGCCGGGGCGGCGATTCACGAGACGTTGGCCGCGTCTTTTCCGAAACTCTCCGATGGATGCATCGGCTTCTATTGGCCCTTCCGGGGCGAGGTCGATCTGACCGCATTCCTGCGCCGCCTGGTCGAAGGCGGCGCGCGTGCGGCCCTGCCTGTCGTGGTCGAGAAGAACGAACCCATCGAGTTCTGGTCCTGGACGCCCGGCGCGAAAATGACTCTGGGCATTTGGGATATCCCGATACCCGAGACGCCCGACCGGGTGCGGCCGACGGTCCTGCTCGTGCCGCTGCT
>CAUZWC010000223.1:0-5502 GCA_963583595.1 Alphaproteobacteria bacterium
CGCTTGTCGGCGGCGCGGTCCTGCCGGACCAACCTGCCTATTGCTACGTCACCATCGCGGATGACGATTGCTATGGCGCTCCGCTGCCGGGGCAGGAGGCGCGGTTGGGCCGCGCCTGGCCGCCGCGCGCCGTGCCGGCCGCCAAGGCGGCGGTTGGCGCGGCGTAGGTTGCTGGGCTAGGTTTATCGTGAAACAGAAATGAAGCAGGCCAGGGGGCGGGCCGAGCTATGAAGCGGTTCGTGTTGGGGGCAATTCTTATCGTTGCATCGGCGACGCCGGCGCTCGCGCAGGGCTCGGTGCAGGTCGACTATGGTGCGACCATGAGCTGGTACCGGGATGCCGCCGCGAAGGGCAATCCCGTGGCGCAGTTCCTTTTGGGCGTGCGTTTCGAACAGGGTCTGCTGGTCGAAAAGGATGAAGCCCGGGCCGCGCGCTGGTATCGCGACGCGGCGGAACAGGGTCATCGGGAGGCCGCTTTCAAGCTGGCCGTGATGTATCAGCTCGGCCGCGGCGTCGCCCGGGACGACGCGCTGGCGCGCCGCTGGTACGAAAGCGCCGTAACGGCCGGATTTCCGGCCGCGCAATACAACTACGGCCTGATGCTCGACCAGGGTCTCGGTGGGCTCGCGGATAAACCCGCCGCCCGCCGTTGGTACGAGGTGGCGGCGACCGAAGGCGTCGCCCCGGCGCAATACGCCCTGGGCGCGTTGCTCGCCAGGGGCGAAGGGGGCGAGGCCGATCCGATGCACGCTTATATGTGGTTCCTGATTGCGCAAGCGGCGGGCGAGGAACAGGCTGCGCAAGCCGCTCGGGCGATGGCTGGGCAGATAACGGCATCTCAGCGGGACGAAGCCCGGTCCCTGGCCCGGGAATTCGCCGAGTTGAATCGCCAACCTTAAACTCCCCTCGGCGAAACCGAGGGCCTGTTCGAGACCTGCACCGTCGTCCCTTCGTCCTATCGCTCCGTTTGGAAGCTCGACGCCATGAAAACCAGTGCCTTTGTCCTCGCAATCGCGATCATGGCCGCTGGCGTCATGCCGTCGCGCGCCCAAGGGCCGATCGAGGAGCTGGACTATGACCATCCGGAAGACGCCCTGATGGCGATCCAGGATCTCCAGACGATGGTGCGAGTCCTGGCGCTCGAACACAGACTCGGTGGCTATGCCGATCAATGCGATCTCGCGGTGCGCGATGTCGAAAACCATGCGGCGCTCTACGGCGTGCCCGAGCGGGCCGATCTGCGGCGCGCCTGGACGACCTGCGACCGGGCCTACGGCGCCGTCGCGCCGAAGGAGGCCGCGCCCCCCCCGGCGGATACCGGGCCGGCGCCCTCGTCCGTGCCACAGACCGGGCCGACGGCGAGCCAACCTCTCGACGCGCCGCCGGACTTTTTCGCGAAGCCGGGGGCCGGGGAGTAGATCGGCCTCAGGCCGTCCCCACCCGCGGATCGATCGGCGCCAGTTCGGCAAGGCCCGCCGCCGCTTCGAAGGCCGCGGCATAGGACAGCAGTTCCGCCTCGCCACGCGGCCGACCGACGAGTTGCAGGCCGATCGGCCTGCCGTCTCCGGTGAAGCCGCAGGGCACGGAGATTGCCGGGCAGCTCGTCAGGGTGATCGCCGAACTCATCAGCAGCCAGTCGACATAATTGTCGAAGCGATGGCCCTCGACCTCCTCGATATAGCGGGTCTCGACATTGAAGGGCGCGACCAGGGCGGCGGGGCAGATCAGCACGTCATAGGTCTTGAAGAAATCGACGATGCGCTGATACATGCGCCCGCGCGCCAGTTCCGCCGCGCCGATGGTCCCGGCGTCGAGGGCCAGGCCCTTCTCGATGTTCCAGACCACCTCGGGCTTCATCTTGTCCCGGTACTTGTCCAGCAGGGGCTGGCGCTCGGCCGCGAATTTGGCGGCGCGCAGGACCTGAAAAGTATCGCCCGCGTCATGCAGATCGGGCGAGGCCTCTTCGACCGTTGCGCCTAGGCTGGCGAAGCGTTCGGCCGCCGCCCGGCAGACCACCGCGACCTCCCGTGCGACCGGTACGATGCCGCCCAGGTCGACGCTGAAGGCCACGCGGGCGGGCGCCCTTGGCGCTTCGGCGGCGGCCCGGAAGGATGTCGCCGGCGCGGGCAGGGAGATCGGATCGCGCGGATGCTGGCCGCATTGGGCGTCGAGCATCAGGGCGGTGTCGCGGACGGTGCGGCCCATCGGCCCCTCGACGCTGAGGCTGGCGAAGGGCGTCGCCGAGGGCGCACGGGCGACCCGGCCGGGGCTCGGCCGCAGGCCGACCACCGAACAGAAGCTGGCCGGGGTGCGTAGGCTGCCGCCGAGATCCGAGCCGCTGGCCAGCCAAACCTCGCCCGTCGCCAGGGCCACCGCGGCCCCGCCGGAGGAGCCGCCGCAGGTCAATGCGGTGTTCCAGGGGTTGAGGGTCTTGCCGAAGACCTCGTTGAAGGTATTGGCCCCCGCGCCGAACTCCGGCGTGTTGGATTTGGCGATAACGATCGCACCGTTCCCTTCCAGAGTCTCGACCGTCACGTTCGAGGTCTTGGGCACGTAATCCGCGAAGATGGGCGAGCCGAAGGTCGTGCGCACCCCGGCCACCTCGGTCAGGTCCTTGATCGCGACCGGCAGGCCAGCCAGCCAGCCGGGCCCGGCATCGGCGGGCGCACCCTCCTTCATCAGGCGCTTGGCCCGGTCGCGCGCCCGATCGAAGCACAGGGTCGGCAGGGCGTTGACCGCCGGCTCGACCTCCGCGATCCGGGCCTCGGCCGCGTCGATCAGATCGAGCGGGCTGATATCCTTCGCCTTCAAGCGGTCCACCGCCTCGGCGGCCTCCATTCTCGTCAGTTCGTTCAGCGGCATGACGGTCCCTTTTCCCCCATCCTGTCTCGGTCGTGAAATGCAGAAGCCTATTTCTTGACGGCGATCGCCTCGATCTCGGTCAGCATGTCCTTATAGGCCAGGTAGTTCAGCGGCACCCCGGTCGAGGCCGGTCCCGGCTTGGAAAAATAGGACGAGCGCACATCGACATTGCTGTGCAGGTCGTTGGGATCGTCGGTCCCGGCATAGAAACTGTTCTGCTTCGCGATATCGCCGAACCCGGCGCCGAACCCGGCCAGGACACGGCCGATATTGTCCATCGCGCGCGCGGTCTGCGGCCCCATGCTGCCGGGGTCGATGACCGCGCCCTTCGGATCGAGCGAAACCTGGCCGCCGACGAAGATCTTGCTGCCGCATTTCAGGCCGTGCTTGTAGGGCAGATGGATGGGCCAGTCCCAATGGCCCTCGGGCCAGACATGCTCGCGCGCCAAGCGCGATCCGTCCTCGCCGCGCATCGCCCAGCAGTCGAAACGGAAGGCCGCGCCGGTCGGGTGGAGGTGATGGACCGGTAGGCCGGTCGCCGTCGGGCCGGGCTCCTGGAAATAGCTCGCCCGCACGCGCGCGCTGCGCTCCCATTCCTCGGCCGTGCCCGCGCCACGGTAATAGGCGTTGAATTTGACCGCATCCTTCATATCGGCGCCCAAGGCCTCGAGGATACGCACCGTGTTGTCCAGGCATTGCTTGCTTTGCGCCACCGAATCGCCGGCATGCAGAAGCTTGCCGGAGGCGTCGCGCGCGTCCTGGCCGCTGGTGAAGACCATCTCCCCGCAGCGGATGCCGTGGACGAAGGGGCCGCCCAGGGGCATCAGCCCGTCCGGGTTGGCGCTGCGCCGCGCAAGGTTTCGGCCGGCGGATTTCACGCCGTAGCTGTCGATCTCGACCATCATCCCGGGATAGCCCAGATTCGGCAGGGGCACGAAGGTGACCGCCAGTTCGGCACCCTCACCGATCATCGTGCCCATCCGCGCGCGGTAGGCATCCTCGTCGACATTGCCATCGGTCTTGTAGAACACGACCAGCTTGGTCAGATCGGCCATGCTCGCGCCGAGATCGGCCAGAACCTTGCGGATATGGTCCAGCGAGATCCCTGTCTGGGTGTCAAGATCGCCGGGATGCTGCACGATCCCATCGCCCTTCATGTCCACCTGGCCGGACAGGGCGATCAGATCGTCATCCCAGACGCCCTTCACATAGGGTACGGGAATCTTGAGCGTCCATTGTCCCGCCGGATCGGCGTATTTGCGCGTCATGGCCGGCCCCTCCATCGCGAGCCCGCCGCGACGGTAGCCCAAGCCGGCGCGGACGGCTACAGACGCCGCCGTCGAGAGGAGATTAGAATATCGCCAGATATCTGAGCTGAAGGGGAGGAAGGATCATGTTCGCACGACTGAACTATGTCGATATTTCGACCGAGGGCATGGCCGAGGTGAAAGAGCTCTGGCGCGCCGGGGTCGGCGGCTATGACGGCCTTGCGAAAGGCTATTTCCTGATCGACGGCGTGGGGCCGCACACCCTTTCCATCGTTGTCTTCGAGAGCGAGGCGGCGATGGAAGCGAACGCATCGGGCCAGTTGAAAAGCGTTGTCGCCAAGGTCGGCGCGCATCGGTTGACCGTGCCCGATCTGCATTTCATGGAAGTGATGGCCGAAGTGGCGCCCGGCACGAAGGGCGATATCGCCTATGCCAGGGTGGCGCATGTCACCATCAAACCGGAGCGGCTGGACGAGGTCGCCGCCGGCTGGCCCAAGGACGTCGCCTCCTATCGGGCCGAGGAAGGCTTTCGCGGCGCACTGCTTTGTTCGGTGCGCAAGACCGGCCTGACCGCCTCCGTTTCCCTATGGCGCAGCCGGGCGGATACCGAGGCGAACGAGAAGAGCGGCGCCTTCATGGCCACGGTCGATCCCTATGCGGATATGATAGCGGTGCCCCCGACCCGGTCCTACTGGAACGTCGGAATCGTGGTCTAGAGCCGGACAAGTGAGGTTGAGGCGAGATGGGCGTCGATATCGATCAGGCCGACGGGGCCTTCCGCCGCCAGGGCCTTGAGGATGGGGTAGCTGATCGAATGTTAGCCCCCGGCGGAGAGGGGGATCAGCCTGGCCGCCGCGATGGCCCGGTAGAAGCCGGTGATATCCTCGATCGTATCCATCACGTCGAAGGCGCGGGGCAGGCGCACGTCGCCCGCATCGGCGACCCGGCAGAGCGCGAAGGGATCGGCTCCGGTCGCATGGTTGATCGCACGCAGCACCGTCGAGACGTTGCGGATTGCGCGCGGGCCCTGGCGCGTGCCGACCCGTTCGGTCGCCTGGCCGTCATAGGGCACGCCGACGAAGGCGATATCGGCTTCGGCGATCCGCTTCGGCTGGGGGCAGCGCATGAAGCTCGGAATATCGGCATAGCCCGGCTCGTCGCGGGCGATATAGCGCTCGCCCGTCACCGGATGGGGCCTTTCGTACCAATCCGTCACGCCTGTTCCTCCAAGGCGGTGTCGCCCCGGGCCAGGGCCGCGATCCGATCGTGCAGGAGTTTGGGGATTTCGATTCCCTCCGCTTCCGATGTCGCGCGGGCGGCGGCGCGGCGCTGGCCGGGCAGGCGGGTGCCCTCCTGGTCCAGCACCTGGACG
>CAUZWC010000224.1:0-5475 GCA_963583595.1 Alphaproteobacteria bacterium
TCGCCGAAATGGCGGCTTCGGGCGCGGAAGGTCTGCCGCCGGGCGACCCTCAGCCCGACGATGTTGTGGCGATCAGCTACACCTCCGGCACCACGGGTCCGCCCAAGGGGGTGTTGGTGACGGACAAGATGTATCGCTGCTCGGCCAAGGCGGCCTCGCTGGTCGCCGATGTGCGGGCCGGCGACGTCATGTTCATATGGGAGCCGCTCTATCATATCGGCGGCAGCCAGGTGATGGTTCTGGCCTTGGAACACGATATCTCCCTGGCGCTGGTCGAGCGGTTTTCCGCCTCGCGTTTCTGGGACCAGGTGCGTGAGGCGAAGGCGACTCAGATCCATTATCTGGGCGGCATTCTGCAGATTCTGCTGAAACAGCCCGAGCGGCCCGGCGATCGCGATAACCCGGTGCGCGTCGCCTGGGGCGGCGGCGCGCCGATCACGGTCTGGCAGCCCTTCACCGACCGATTCGGGCCGGAGATACGCGAGAATTACGGCATGACCGAAGCCTCAAGCGTCACCACCCTCAACCTGGGCGAAAGCCCGGAGGGCTCGAACGGCAAGGCCGCGCCCTATTTCGAGGTCCGTATCGGCGACGACGACGGCAACCCCCTGGGCGTCGGGGAGCGCGGCGAGATCATGGTGCGGGAAAAGGAGCCCGGCCTGATCACCAAGGGCTATTTCCGCGACGAGGCCGCGACCGAGCGGACGCTCAAGGATGGCTGGCTCTATACCGGAGATCTCGCGTATTTCGATGAGGATGAAAATTATTTTTTCATCGGGCGCAAGAAGGATTCGATCCGCCGGCGCGGCGAGAATGTCTCCGCCTGGGAGGTTGAGCGCCATGTGAACACCCATTCCGATGTCGAGGAATGCGCGGTCATCGGTGTCGATACCGAGATAGGCGAGCAGGACATCAAGCTCTTCGTCAAGGTGCAGCCCGGCCGGACAGTCGATCCGCTGGACCTCATCCGCTGGTGCGAGTCGGGACTGGCCTATTTCCAGATGCCCCGCTACATCGATTTCGTGGATGAGTTCCCAAAGACCGCGACCTTCCGCATCCAGAAGGAAAAGCTGGAGAAGGGCGTGGCGAAGTCCTGGGACCTGAACACGAGCGGCTACACAATCGAGCGCCGGCGCGGCGCTTGATCGGCGTTCGCGATCCGGGTGGGGCTTAGGTCGGTGCGACCGTCTCGTCGCGCACGTTCTTGCCCAGCCGATCGACCAACGGCAGCAGAAGTTCCTCCGGCGCGGCGAAGGGGTTGCGCCTGGGGCGCCGGGTGCTTGCCACGCCCTCCCAGACGCGCTTGCCGGCGGGGTCAAGCAGGGCCATCCAGGCCTGGGTCAGGGCTGGTGCCGCTGGCGCCTTCAGGCTCGGCGAGCTGGAAGTTGAAGGTCATCCGCATCCGGTCCATACCGCGCCGTTCCGTGCCGCCTTCTAGTTGGAAGGTCTTGTCGTCCTCGCTGCGTTGCGGCACGTCGTAGTCGACCACCAGATTGTAGCCACCGGTGCCGATCACCTTGTGACCCCGATCAGGAGCCGGTCGGCCAGGAGAAGCTACAGGTTTTCGTCCTTCTGGGCCGGATAGGCGAAGGAGATGCTGACGGCGACGCCCTCGGGCACGGCCTGATAGCGGCTGGCGTTCACGCGCACGGTGTCGGAGTCGGCCGCCAGGGCGGGCGACCACGCGAAAATCTAGAGAAACGGCAGGGCGAAGCGTCTAGCCATGGCCAAAGACACTAGTCAGTTTTCCGGTCTCTAGAAATCGCAAGCCGCGCCAGGCGCCAAGGACCAACCCGATCCAGGCCAGGACGGAACCCAGGGCCAGGGTCGAGAGGCCAGTCACCCCTTGGCCGATGGTGCAGCCATGGGCCAAGGCACCGCCGATTCCCATCAGGAAACCGCCTAGCACCGTGTGGCGGAGATCGGCGCGGTCCGCGAAGCGCTCGACCCGGAAACGCCGGCCGGGCGCGACATAGAGCACCGCGCCCAGGACGGTGCCCAGGGTGGCGGCGATCAGGAAGGCGTTGGTCTCGGCTGTCAAGGCGAGGGCGAAGTTGAGGGAACCGGTTTCGATCCCGGCCGCCCTTGTGGCGATCCAGCCGCCGATGACGAGACCGCCGATGCCCAGACCGGCGGCCAGATCCCGTGGCGAGGCGCGAAAGGCCCGGCTGGCCAGACAGACCGCCAGCAGACCACCGCCCACGGCGAGTGCGCTCAGCCCCGTGGCGAGATCGGGCGCCAGGCCCATATGCCGGGTCAAAATGTCCGGCAGGGTCGCGCCGGCCGGCCAGTCCGGAATCGGCAGCCTGGGCAGCAGAGCGACGACGCCCGCACCGATGACGGCGGCCAGCAGCACGACCGGGGCCTTGCGGCTGCCCGCGCCGGTGCGGACCAGGGCGCGCTGGACGCAGCCGCCTGCGAGCACCATGCCGAAGCCGAAGACGATCGCCCCCAACAGGCTGCCCAGAACCAGGGCCGATCCGCCGCGATAGATCGATCCATCCGTCTCGAGAAAACCCACCAGGCCGAGCGCCTGGGTGCCCAGGATCGCGACGGCGGCGGCCAGCAACCAGGCGCGCAGCCGCCTGCCGTCGCCCATCAGCAGCAGATCGGTGATCGCTCCCATGGCGCAGAAATTGGTTACCAGGGCCAGGGCGCCGAAGACGATGCCCAGGGCCAGCCCGCCGACGATGGGCACGAAGATGATGAAGTCCACGGTGGCTCCTCGATGGTGCGGGGGCAGACTACGGGGCGACGCCCGATCGCGCGACCGCCTTCGACGATCGGCTGCGATGCGCGGCGGCTTGGGCGAAGGCCCGAGATCGGCTAGCTTCGCGGCGCCTTTATCCACCGAAACGGAACCGCCGTGTCAGACATTCTGAAAGATATCCTGGTCGTCTCCCTCGAACAGGCGGTCGCGGCGCCCTTCCTGACCTCGCGTCTCGCCGATGCCGGGGCGCGGGTGGTCAAGATCGAGCGGGCGGAGGGCGATTTCGCGCGTGGTTACGACAGCGCGGCCCATGGCCAGTCCTCCTATTTCGTCTGGCTCAACCGGGGCAAGGAATCGGCGGTTCTCGACATCAAGGATCCGGAAGACGCGGCCCTCCTGGACGCGATGATCGGGCGGGCCGATGTCTTCGTGCAGAATTTCGCTCCCGGCGCCGCGGCGCGCGCGGGCTTCGGTTCCGACGATCTGCGGGTGCGCCATCCGCGCCTGATCACCGTCGATATCAGCGGCTATGGCGAGGACGGCCCCTATCGCGACATGAAGGCCTACGACCTGCTGATCCAATCCGAGAGCGGTCTCGCCGCGATCACCGGCACCCCGGCCGGGCCGGGCCGGGTCGGCATCTCCGTGGTCGATATCGCCGCCGGGATGTATGCCCTGGTCGGGACCTATCAGGCCCTGCTCGAACGCGAGAAGACGGGCCGGGGCAAGGGCATCCGCGTCTCGCTCTTCGATGCCATGGCCGATTGGATGACCGTGCCCATGCTGCACGCGACCCTGGGCGGCAAGGCGCCGCGCCGGGTCGGGCTCCACCATCCCTCGGTCGCGCCCTACGGCGCCTATGAGGCGGGCGATGGCGGGCAGGTCGTGATCGCCGTGCAGAACGAGCGGGAATGGGCGCGCTTCTGTACGGAGGTTCTGGGCCGCCCGGACCTCGCCGAACGGCCGGACTTCGCATCGAACAATCTGCGGGTGGAAAACCGCCCGGCCATGGATAAGGAAATCGATGCCGCGCTCGGCGGCCTGACCCGCGGGGTCCTAGTCGAACGCCTGGCCGCAGCGCGGATAGCCTATGGGGCGGTCAATTCGGTCGAGGACCTGGCGGCCCATCCCCAGCTTCGCCTGCAGACCGTGCCGACCCCGGCGGGACCGGTCGAACTGGCCGCGCCGCCGGTGCGCGAAAGCGCGGGCAAGACGGTCTATGGCCCGGTGCCCGAAATCGGCGCCCACACGCAGGCATTGCGGCACGAGTTCCTGCCGGATTAGGCGGGTTGCGGGCCTCGGATTAGTTCTGCTTGTCCGAGGGCTAAACATTCTCGCTCGTCCCGAGGGGTGCGCGACGCATATAACAGGAACGCATCGGCGATAGAAGCGCATCGGGAGGACAGACGGGGTGTATTTCGACAGGCGGCTTTGGGCGTTTACGGCAGGGGTTCGCGGGCGGATTGCCTGGTGCGTGGCGATCGGCATGGCGGCGGCGGCCGCCGGGATTGCGCGGCTCGGCCTGCTCGGCTGGCTGATCTATCTCGTCTTCTCGGGCGCTGGGCTGGGCGAACTGGCCATGCCTGCAGTTCTCGTCGCGGGGGTGATGGCTCTCCGCGCCTTCCTCGATTACAAGCGCGCCATGGTGGCGCACGAGACCGCCTCCCAGGTCCAGCGCCAGGTGCGCCAGCGCATCTACGATCATGTCGCGGAACTCGGCCCGGCCTATTTCGGGGCCGCGCGCACGGGCGACGTCCTGCTCTCCATGGTCGAGGGGGTCGAACAGCTCGAAACCTATTTCGGCCAGTATCTGCCGCAGTTCTTCGTCGCCGCGCTGACCCCGGTGCTGATCTTCGCCTTCGTCGCCTTTCTCGACTTGCCGATCGCGGCGGTCCTGCTGGCCGCGGCCCTCGCCACCCTCTTCGCGCCCGCGCTCTGGCACAAACTCGATTCCGCGAAGAGCGGCGCGCGTCAGAAGGCCTATGAGGCCTTCGCCTCGGAATTCCTCGATTCGATCCAGGGGCTCGCCACCCTCAAGGCCTTCGGGCAGAGCGAGGCGCGCGCCGAACTGCTCGAGCGCCGCTCCGACACCCTGTTCAAGACCACCATGTGGGTGCTGGGGACCAACACCTTGGCGCGCGGCATCACCGATACGGGCATCGCCCTGGGCGCGGCCGTCGCGCTGGGCTGGGGTGCGATTCGGGTGGTCGGGGGCGAGATGGATTTGCTCACCCTGCTCATTATCTTGATGCTGGGGACCGAGGTTTTCCGCCCCCTGCGCGATCTGCGCTCCCTGCTGCACCAGGGCATGATCGGCACGGCGGCGGCGGAAGGCATCTTCCGCCTGCTAGCCGCCAAGGCGGTGGTCACGGCCGGGCCAGGCTCGGTCGGGCGGCTCGAGCCCACCATCGCCTTCGAGAATGTGCGCTTCTCCTATCCTGGCGGCCGGGGCGAGGCCCATGACGGACTCGATTTCTCGCTCAAGGCCGGTGAGCGGGTCGGCATCGTCGGGCCCAGCGGCTCGGGCAAGTCGACCATCGTGCGCCTGTTGCTGCGCCTCTATGATCCCGATTCAGGCCGGGTGACGATCGGCGGTCGCGACCTGCGCGACCTGCCCTTGGAGGCCGTGCGCGAGCAGATCGCCGTGGTCAACCAGGACACTTATCTGTTCCACGGCACGGTCGCCGAGAACCTCCTGATGGGCCGGCCCGAGGCCAGCCGGGCGGAGCTCGACAGCGCCGCCCGCTCGGCCAATGCCCATGAAT
>CAUZWC010000225.1:0-5468 GCA_963583595.1 Alphaproteobacteria bacterium
ACCTGCCCTTCATCACGGCGGACCAGAGCGGGCCCAAGCATCTCAACATCAAGCTGACCCGCGCCAAGCTCGAAGCCCTGGTCGACGATCTGATCGAGCGGACGATGGCCCCCTGTCGGGCCGCGCTCAAGGATGCCGGCCTGAAGTCGTCGGAAATCGACGAGGTCATCCTGGTCGGCGGCATGACCCGCATGCCCAAAATCCAGGAAAAGGTGAAGAGCTTCTTCGGCCGCGAGCCCCATAAGGGCGTGAATCCGGACGAGGTCGTCGCCATGGGCGCGGGCATCCAGGCCGGCGTCCTCAAGGGCGACGTCAAGGATGTCCTGCTCCTCGACGTCACCCCGCTTTCCCTGGGCATCGAAACCCTGGGCGGCGTTTTCACCCGGCTGATCGACCGCAACACGACGATCCCGACCCGCAAGGGCCAGACCTTCTCGACCGCGGAAGACAATCAGACGGCGGTGACCATCCGCGTCTTCCAGGGCGAGCGGGAAATGGCCGCCGACAACAAGATGCTGGGGCAGTTCGACCTGGTCGGCCTCCCCTCGGCGCCGCGCGGCATTCCGCAGATCGAGGTGACCTTCGATATCGATGCCAACGGCATCGTCAACGTCTCCGCCAAGGACAAGGCGACCGGCAAGGAGCAGCAGATTCGCATCCAGGCCTCGGGCGGCCTGGAAGAGGGCGATATCGATCAGATGGTCAAGGATGCCGAGATCCATGCCGAAGAGGACCGCAAGCGGCGGGCCGACGTCGAATTGCGCAACCAGGCCGATACCCTGATCTACAGCACGGAGAAGACGCTCTCCGAGCATGGCGACAAGATCTCGGCCGAAGAGAAGAGCGCGATCGAGGCGGATATTGCGGCCCTGCGTGAAATCCTCGACGGCGAGGATGTCGAGGCTATCCAGGCCAAGACCCAGGCCCTGGCCGAATCCTCGATGAAGGTCGGCGAAGCCCTCTACAAGGCGGGCGCCGGCGGCGAAGGCGAGGACGGCCCCGGGCCGAGTGATGGCCCGGACGGCGATGCCGGCGGCGCGCAGGGCGCGGGCGACGATGGTGTGGTCGATGCCGAATTCGAGGAAGTCGACGAAGACAAGAAAAGCAAGTCCGCCTGAACGCCCAATAGGGTGCCCGATAAGGTGAGTGTGGACAGAATTACGAAGCGGCCCCCGGCCTGCGCGAAAGCGCGGCCGGGACGCCGCACGTTCGGGACCTGAGCATATGGCCAAGCGCGATTATTACGAAACCCTCGGCATCCAGCGCGGCGCCGGGGCGGACGAAACCAAGAAGGCATATCGCAAGCTCGCCATGCAGCATCACCCGGATCGCAATGCGGGTGATGCGGCGGCGGAGCAGAAGTTCAAGGAGGCCAACGAGGCCTACGACGTCCTGAAGGACGACCAGAAGCGCGCGGCTTACGACCGCTTCGGCCATGCCGCCTTCGAGAATGGCGGTCCCGGCGCGGGCGGCGGCGCGCAGGGCTTCGATTTCGCCACCGGCTTCGCCGATGTCTTCGACGAGATGTTCGGCGGCGCGGCCGGCGGGCGCGGCGGAAGGCGGCGACCCGCGCGCGGCTCGGACCTGCGCTACAACATGGGCATCACCTTGGAGGATGCCTATCGCGGCAAGCAGGCGCGCATCCGCGTGCCGACCTCGATGGGCTGCGAATCCTGCAAGGGCACGGGCGCCGAGGGCGCGGCCGCGCCGGTCAGTTGCAACGCCTGCGACGGCTCCGGCCGGGTGCGCGCGACCCAGGGCTTCTTCACCATCGAGCGGACTTGCCCGAACTGCCAAGGCTCGGGCCAGGTGATCGAAAAGGCCTGCCGGGATTGCGGCGGCTCGGGCCGGCAGCAGCACGAGAAGACCCTCGACGTGACGATTCCCGCCGGGGTTGAGGACGGCACCCGCATCCGCCTTTCGGGCGAGGGCGAGACCGGCATGCGCGGTGCGCCGCCGGGCGATCTCTATATCTTTCTCAACGTCAAACTCCACCGGATCTTCCATCGCGAGGGCGCGGACATCCATTGCCGGGTGCCCATCCCGATGACCACGGCCGCGCTCGGCGGTTCGATCGAGGTGCCGACGGTGGGCGGCGGCAAGGCGCGCGTGACCATTCCTGAAGGCACCCAGACCGGCCGCCAGTTCCGCCTCAGGGGCAAGGGCATGCCCGTGCTGCGCACGACCCAACACGGCGACATGTATATCGAGGTGGTGGTCGAAACCCCGGTCAACCTGTCGCGCAAGCAGAAGGACATGCTGGGCGAATTTGCCAAGGTCGACGGCGGAAAGCGGTCCAACAGCCCGGAAAGTGAAGGCTTCTTCGCCAAGGTCAAGGAACTCTGGGACGATCTGCGGGACTGACGTGCTCTCGCTTCGTCGTTGTGCCCTGTTGCGCAACCCCACCCTCATCGCCCGGCTTTCGACCTATCGCAATCAGCCTCGATGTCGCTCCGGGACTTGTTCCCGCGACCCATTGGCGTTGCGACACCCCAACGCACCGCCAGGTTGGCCGTTCGGGTGGCGGCGGAAACGGCACCCTTTCCACGACCGTCTGTTTGGATAGGGAAATGGGTCCCGGGAACAAGTCCCGGGACGACGGCTTGGTTGTGGCGGCGGGGAGTTTTCCCTCGGCGATTCCGTTCATGCCGAATTCCAAAACGCGGCGATTGCGCCATGCGGGCGCTTCGTCCCTGTGCTTAAATATGTGCGACAAGGTTCTGACGGAGGGGTGAGCGATCATGGCGACAACACGCGTGGGCGTGCTCGGCTGTGCCGGGCGGATGGGCCAGCTTCTGGTGCGCGAGGTCGTGGCAGCCGAGGGCATGGTCCTGGCCGGCGGCACCGCCACGCCGGGGCATGAGGCGCTGGGCCAGGATGTCGCGGCCGTCGCCGGGCTTGCGCCCTGTGGCATCGCGGTGGGCGACGACGCCGCTGCCCTCTTCGCCAAATCCGACGCGGTCATCGATTTCACCGCGCCGGACGCGGCGATCGGCCATGCCAATCTCGCCGCCCAGGCCCATGCCATCCTGGTCGTCGGGACCAGCGGTCTCGAGGCCGAGCATGAGGCGGCCCTGGAAAAGGCCGGCCGCCATACCCCTGTGGTGATCGGGGCGAGCATGAGCATCGGGGTGAACCTGCTGCTCGGCCTGGTGCGCCAGGCGGCGGCGCTGGGCACGGATTTCGATATCGAAATCGTCGAGATGCATCACAAGCACAAGGTCGATGCCCCCTCGGGCACCGCCCTCGCCCTCGGCCGGGCGGCGGCGGCGGGTCGCGGGGTCGATCTGGGCCAGGTCAAGGATAGCGGGCGGGACGGTCTGACCGGGCCACGCCGGGCGGGCGATATCGGCTTCGCTGCCCTGCGCGGCGGCGATGTCACCGGCGAGCATACGGTGATCTTCGCCGGGACGGGCGAGCGGGTCGAACTGGGCCACCGCACCTCCAGCCGCCAGGTCTATGCCCGGGGCGCGGTGCGTGCGGTGCGATGGGCGGCCGACAACCGGGAACCCGGCTTCTACACGATGGCCGATGTGCTGGGGTTCAGTGAAAGCTGAGGCCCCGAGGAACCGTTCAGGCCGGACGCCCGCGCCAGAGCGCCAAGGCGTCGCGCCGGGATTTCGCGAAATCGAGCCGCTCCTCCGCGGTCGGGAAGGCGCCGATGGCGCCGCGCTGGCCGTGGGAGGTCAGGACCAACTCGCTGTCATGCTCCGGCGGATCGTCCATCTCCACCCGCAACCAGTTGGGCTGAAAGCGCCATTCCGTCTGACGCCCGCTCGGCGTCACCCGGCGCACCTCCAGCGTGTCACGGGTCAGGCGCACGGTCTCGTAGAGCCGCGCGCTGCGATGGCTGGCCCGGAAGGCGAGATAGACCAGCAGAACGTCCAGCCCGAAAAAGCCGAAGACTGGCCAGGCACCCTTCAGCAGAAAGACGATGCTGGCGGTAAAGCTGATGGCGCTCACCCCGATCATGACGACCAGAAAACCCCTGGGACCCAGGCTTCGATGGGGCGCCAGGTTCGCGTCGAACAGGGGGGCGGGCATGTCCGCCGCGCGCGGACCGGTCGTCTCGGAGGTCGACATGGGGTGAATGATAAGCGCCGCCGCTGGCCCTCGCCAAGGGCGTTGCCCGCCGTCGTGGGCGCCGCGTCTTAGGCCTGAGGTGTCGCCGCGGTTCGCTTCGCGCGACCCGAGACGGCCATGCCCGAGAGGATCAGGACCAGCGCGACCAGGGCATTCCAGCTCACCGATTCGCCGAGCACGACGACGCCCAGACCGACCCCGATCAGGGGCACCAGATAATTGACCACGGTCGCGAAATTCGGCCCGGTCAGGGCGACCAGACGCAGGAACAGGATTGCGCCCAGCCCGGAGGACACGACGCCCAGCCAGACCAACCCGCCGAGCTCCAGCGTGTTCGGCTCCAGCAGCCAAGGTCGGTCGACGAGAAGGCTGATCGGAAGCGCGACCAGGCTGGCGCAGAGCAGGATGGCCATGCCGCTGACGACCGGCGAGAGATGGCCCAGGCGCCGGGCGATGGGATAGGTGATGCCATAACAGGCGGCGCCGCCCACGACCGATAGCTGGCCCCAGATCTGCCCGCCCAACCCGGCCAGGGCGTCGGGGCCGACAAGGATGACGATTCCGGTGAAGCCTAGGGCGATGGCGGCGAGATGGTGCAGGGTCGGGCGCTCGGCGCGTTCCATGATCAGCCCAAAAAGCACGGTGAACAGCGCGGCTGAGCCGACCAGGATGGCGGTGAGCCCGCTTTCGATGCGCGCCGCGCCCCAGGTGATCAGGATATGGGGCAGGACGAAGCCGAGCATGCCGAGGGCGGCGATCCAGGCCCAATTCTCCCAGCCGCGCGGCAGGCGTTCGCGCTGGAACAGAAAGACGGCGAAGAGGACCAGGAAGCCGAAACCGGCCCGGGCCAGGCTGACGGTCGCCGGCGGAATCGTCTCCACCACGATCTTGATGAAGGGATAGCCGCTGCCCCAGGCCAAGGCCAGCATGCCGAGCATGGTGAAGTTGCGCAGACGATGGGGCATGGAGTCTCGAAGCCGGCGGAGGATAGGGCGCGGCGGCGATCATAGGCCCTTGGCACGGGCGCGGCGATTCCCCCCCCGGACCGCGTTCGCGCGTTTGCCGATGCGCCATTTCTCCCTAGAGTGGCGGCCATGAAAAAGGCCGATATCGACGAATTCTTCCGCCGCCTCGCCGCCGAGAAGCCGGCGCCCAAGACGGAGCTGGAATACGACAGCGTCTACACCCTTCTGGTCGCCGTCGTGCTCTCGGCCCAGGCGACCGATGTCGGGGTCAACAAGGCTACTCCGGGGCTTTTCGCCGCCGCCGATACGCCCGCGAAGATGGTCGCCCTGGGGGTGGACGGGGTGTGCGAGCGGATCAAGACGATCGGCCTGTTCAATGCCAAGGCCAAGAATGTCGTCGCCTTGAGCGAGGCGCTGATC
>CAUZWC010000226.1:0-5432 GCA_963583595.1 Alphaproteobacteria bacterium
CACCGGATCCGTCCGGAAATAGCGGCGGCACAGGGTTTCGAGCGCCATGGCATTGGCCGGCACCACATTGGCGATGATCGCACCCGAGACATCCGCCGAGGTGGCCCCCTGCAGAGCCATCAAGGCCATCAGCCAGACGGCATGTTCGTCGGCCGTGCGATGGGAATCGCTGGAAGCGCGCCATTGGCCGCGCTGCACCTCGCCCTCATAGAGGGCGAAGACAATATTGGTGTTTCCGGAATCGATGGCGAGAAGCACGATCTTATCTCGGCAAGGCAAAGACTTCACCGGACAGAACCCGGCGCGTGGCCCCATCCGGCAGTTCCAAAACAAGAGCGCCGGTCTCGTCCAAATCGGCGAAACGGCCCTCAACGGTCTCGTCCGCCAGACGTGCCTGCAACAAGAGGTCCCAGCCGGCGGCGTGGCGCAGCCAGGCGGAACGCACCGGCGCGAAGCCTTCGTCCCGCCAGCGTCGAAGCCAACCGGCCATCGCCCGGCCATAAGCCGACAGGAGGGCCGGGACGGTCGGCGACGCGCCAAGCGCGGCCAGGCTTGTCGCGGGGCGCTCGGCGTCTTCCGGGTGATTCGCCACATTAACGCCCGTGCCGATCACCAGCCAATCGAGCCTGCGCCCGTTCGATATCCGGGATTCGAGCAGGATCCCTGCTAGTTTACGCCCCTCGAACACCAGATCGTTAGGCCATTTCAGTTCAGTCCCGCCGGCGCCGGGCATCGTCTCGACGATGGCTTGGCGCAGGGCCAGGCCGGCAACGAAACCGAGCTGTCCCGCGACGCCCGGCGCGGAATCGGGCCGCAGCAGCAGAGTGGCATATAGGTTTCCGGGCGGAGAAGTCCAGGCGCGCCCACGGCGCCCCCGTCCCGCCTTCTGCGTTTGCGCCCAGATCAGGGTGCCCCCCGGCGCGCCCGCTTCGGCTCGCCGGATGGCTTCGGCATTGGTGCTATCGACGGTACCCAGCGCGACCAGATCGAAGTCCGGCAGCAGGATCGGGTCGTCTTCCAATCCCGTCCGCCGCGTCATCCTTCGAACAGGGCAGCCGCCGCCGCGGCCGCATTCCCGACCAGAGGTTCGGGCGAGACGAAGAAGAACAGGGTGAAGACGGCCGTGACCACGAGGATCACGCTTAACTCTCGGCCCATCGGCCGGTCGAAGGCCTCGCTCGCCTCGTCGAAATACATCAATTTGACGATACGCAGATAATAGAAGGCGCCAACGACACTCGACAGCACGCCGATCACGGCCAGGGTGTAGAGGCCGGATTCTATGGCCGGCAGAAAGATGTAGAGCTTCCCGAAGAAACCGGCGAGCGGCGGAATGCCCGCCATCGAGAACATGAAAATCGCGAGAGCCAGAGCCATGCCCGGATTCGTGCGCGCGATGCCGGCCAGATCCTCGATGCCTTCGACCATCCTGCCCTGGCGGCGCATGCACATGACGCAGGCGAAGGTGCCGATCACCATGGGCAGATAGATTGCCAGATAGACCAGGATTCCGCGCACGCCCTCTTCCGTGCCCGCGGCCAGGCCGATCAGGGCGTAACCCATATGGCCGATCGAGCTATAGGCGAGGAGCCGCTTGATATTGGTCTGCCAGATCGCCGCGAAGGCCCCCAAGAGCATCGAGGCGATGGAGATGAAGACGATGATTTGGCGCCATTCGGTCGCGGCGTCACCCAGGGGCTCGATCATCACCCGGATGAACAGGGCCATGGCCGCCATCTTGGGCGCCGAGGCGAAAAAGGCTGTAACCGGGGTGGGGGCCCCTTCGTAGACGTCGGGCGTCCACATATGGAAGGGAACCGCCGAGACCTTGAAGGCCAGGCCCGCGATCAGGAACACGATGCCGACGATCAGGCCCAGGCTGATATCGCTGCCGGACAGAACCTCCGCCAGACCGTCGAACCGGGTCGTGCCGGCAAAACCGTAGATCAACGACGCGCCGTAGAGCAGCATTCCCGAGGACAACGCGCCCAAAACAAAATACTTGAGCCCGGCTTCGGACGACCGCCCCGTGTCGCGCCGGAAGGCGGCGAGGACATAGAGGCAGAGGCTCTGCAACTCGATACCGACATAGAGCGCGATCAGATCGTTCGCCGAGATCATCAGCAGCATGCCGACGGTCGCGTAGAGCACGAGGATGGGGAATTCGAAACGGGCGATCTTTTCGCGCTCGTTGAAGCCCGTCGCCATGATCAAGGCCAACACCGCGCCGATCAGCACCAGTTCCTTCATGAAGACGGCGAAGGGATCGGTGATGAAGAGCCCGCCGAAGGCCAGGGAGCGGCCGTCCGCGAGCTGGGGCACGATCGCCCCCGCGATCACGAGACAGGCGACCACGGCCCAGGTTATCCAATGGCGCGACTTGTCGCCCTGGAACACACCGAACATCAGCAGCGCCATGCCGGCCAGGGCCAGGAAGATTTCCGGCAGGGCCGGCATCATGGTGAGGGGATCCATCGTCTCGCCCTCCCTTAGCGCACGGCCAGGGCGGACGGGGCGTCGCCCGCGGCCAAGGCAGCTTGATAATTGCCGAGGAGAAGTTCGACCGACGGCTCCATCACCTCAATGAAAGAGGTCGGATAAATGCCCATCCACAATACGATTGCGAGCAAGGGGGCGAAGACCAGGATTTCACGCCGGTTGAGATCGGCGATATCCATCAGATCGGCCTTCGTCAGCTTGCCGAAGATCACCCGGCGATAGAGCCAGAGCATATAGGCCGCGCCCAGGACCATGCCGGTCGCGATCAGGAACGCGCCCCAGGTGCTGACCTGGAAGACGCCGACCATGACCAGGATTTCGCCGATGAATCCGCTGGTGCCCGGCAGCCCGACGCTGGCCAGCATGAAGACCATGAAGACGGAGGCATAGATCGGCATCCGGTGGACCAGGCCGCCGTATCGGTCGATCTGACGCGAATGAATCCGGTCGTAGACCACGCCGACGACGAGGAAGAGCGCGGCGGAGACGACACCGTGGCTCAACATCTGGAAGATCGCGCCCTCCACCGCCTGCAAATTGAGGGCGAAGATACCCATCGTCACGAAGCCCATATGGGCGACCGAGCTATAGGCGATCAGCTTCTTCATATCCTCCTGCGCCAGGGCGACGAGCGAGGTGTAGATCACCGCCACAGCCGACAGGGCGAAGACCAAAGGCAGAAAAAAATCAGTCGCCAGCGGGAACATCGGCACCGAAAAGCGCAAAAACCCGTAACCGCCGAACTTCAACAATACGCCCGCCAGGATCACCGAGCCGGCCGTCGGCGCCTCGACATGGGCGTCGGGCAGCCAGGTATGGACCGGCCACATCGGCACCTTCACCGCGAAGGATGCGAAGAAGGCGAGCCAGAGCCAGGTCTGCATTTCCTCGGGGAAGCCATAGGCCATCAGGGTCGGAATGTCAGAGGTGCCCGCCTCGAAATAGATCGCCAGCATGGCCAGCAGCATCAGGACCGAGCCGAGCAGGGTGTAGAGGAAGAACTTGAAGGACGCGTAGACCCGGCGCGGCCCGCCCCAAATGCCGATGATCAGGAACATCGGGATCAACACGCCCTCGAAGAACATGTAGAAGGCGAAGAGATCGAGCGCGCAGAAGGTGCCGATCATCAGGGTTTCGAGCACCAGGAAGGCGATCATGTATTCGCGCACGCGCGTCTGGATCGCCTCCCAGCTCGACAGGATGCAGATCGGCGTCAGCAGGGTCGCGAGCAGGACGAAAGGCATCGAAATGCCGTCCACGCCCATGTGATAGCTGATGTTGAAATCGGGCAGCCAGGCGGCCTGTTCCTCGAACTGGAAGCCAGCGACGCCGCGCTCGAACCCGAACCAGATATAGAGCGAGGCGACGAAAGTGAAGAGCGAGGTCCAGAGCGCGACCCAACGGGCATTGCGCGCGACATCGGCCTCCTCCCCCCGGATGACCAGTACCAGCAAGGCGCCGATCAACGGCAGGAAGGTGACGACGGAAAGAATGGGAATGTCCTGCATGGCCTTAGGCCGCCCGCGCGTAAAGATACCAGGTGATCAGAGCGACCACCCCGATGAGCATTGCGAAGGCGTAGTGATAGACGTATCCGCTCTGCAGCCGGCTGGCCCGCCGTGCGATGGCGACCGAGGCGGCGGCGATGCCGTCCGGCCCCACGCCGTCGATGACCGCGCCATCGCCCGATTTCCATAACCCCCGGCCGAGCGCATTGGCGGGCCGCACGAACAGGAAGTCGTAGAGCTCGTCGAAATACCACTTGTTCAGCAGGAACAGATAGACCGGACGGAACCGGGCCGCGATGCGCGCCGGCAGATCCGGCCGGGTCATGTAGAGATAGAAGGCAAGGGCGATGCCCAGGATGCCCATGATCAGCGGCAGCAGAACGACCCAGAGCGGCGAATGATGCGCCGCCTCGATCGAGTTGTTGGCCGGCAGGATCAGGATCGAATCGCCCCAGAAGGCGTGGATATCCTCGCCCACGAACATGGCGTAACCGATCACGCCCGCGAAGATCGCGCCGATCGCGAGGAACATCAGCGGCACGGTCATGACCTTGGGCGATTCATGGATATGGGCCTTGGTCTCCTCGTCCATCCGTGGCTTGCCGTGGAAGGTCAGGAAGATCAGGCGCCAGGAATAGAAGGCGGTCAGCGCGGCCGCCGCGATGCCCATCCAGAAGGCGTATTGGCCGACACCGGTATGGGCGCCCCAGGCCGCTTCGAGGATGACGTCCTTCGAATAGAATCCGGCGAAGCCGAAAACGCCCGGAATACCGACACCGGCCAGGGCGAGGCTGCCGATCCAGATCATCGCATAGGTCACCGGGATCTTCTTATAGAGCCCGCCCATATGGCGCATGTCCTGCTGTTCCGAGACGGCATGGATCACCGAGCCGGCGCCGAGAAAGAGCAGCGCCTTGAACCAGGCATGGGTCATCAGATGGAAGACCGCCGCCGGATAGGCCGAAACGCCGAGGGCAAAGAACATGTAGCCGAGCTGGCTGCAGGTCGAATAGGCGATCACGCGCTTGATGTCGTTCTGCACGATGCCGATGGTCGCGGCGAAGATTGCGGTGGTTCCGCCGACCACCGCGACCACCATCAGGGCATCCGGGGCGTATTCGAACATGGGCGACAGGCGCGCGACCATGAAGACGCCGGCCGTCACCATCGTCGCGGCATGGATTAGAGCCGAGACCGGCGTCGGGCCCTCCATCGCGTCGGGCAGCCAAGTGTGCAGGAGGAACTGCGCGGATTTCCCCATCGCGCCGATGAACAGCAGGATGCAGACGATGGTCAGCGCGTCGAAATTCATGTCCAGGAATTCGAGGCTCATGCCGACCTTGTCCGGCGCCGCGGCGAAAACGGTCGAGAATTCGACCGAGCCGAACAGCAGGAAGACGCCCATGATGCCCAGGGCGAAGCCGA
>CAUZWC010000227.1:0-5360 GCA_963583595.1 Alphaproteobacteria bacterium
CGCCTGCACCGGCCGGCGCTGTTCCCCCTGCAGATAGCCCTGTGGAACCGGATCGAACGGATCTATGGCAGCCCCATGCGCAGCGCCGTGGATTTCGACAGCTATATCGCCGATATGGGCGAGCGGAACCGCCCGGCTCGGTTCGAGGATTATTTCGCCTGGATGGAAGATGCGGGCCTCGCCCCCAGCTGCCTGCATCTGCACGGCAATATCGGCCTCTTCGCCGGCATGCGCCCCTGAGGGCGATCAGTCCCCGACGGTCTTGACCCATCGCCCCGGCTCCAGCCTCGTGCCGGGGGTGAGGCCGTTGAGGACCATGAACCGCTCCACCTGGTAGCTGTCATAGGGCATCGCGGCGGCGATGCTCGCAATCGTCTCGCCGGGCGCGACGGCCCGGACGCGCACCCGGTAGGGCTCGGCTTCGGCCGCCGCAGCCCCCGTTATCTCGCGGAAACTCGCGACCGAACCTCGAAAGCCGGGATCGAGCGCATCGGTGGCCCCCGGCGGGCTGACGAACAGGAACCGGTAGGTCTTGTCGCGCCGCGCCTTGATCGCGACGAGGCGCATGTCGAGCGGCCCCCTATCCGAATCGACCCGCGTCGTGCCGGTCGCTGCCGGGAGTCCGTCGATCGTGAAGGTATCGAAGCGCCGGAAGCGCAGACCGGGCGCCCAGACCCGCGTGACGTAATCCGCCACGCTCCAATCCCCCACCTGGAGGGCGAGGTCGAAGACGATGCGCGCGCCCTCAGGGCCGATGGCGGAGACGGCCGTCGAGCCGTTGAAGACCTGATAGCCGCGCGGCACGACGAAGCGGAAGCCCAGGGCCGGATGAACGAATTGGCGGTCGCAGATGAAGCCGTTGGCTCGGTCGCCGCCGTAATAGAGTCCGTCGATGCGGCGCAGATAGGTCTCGATCCCGACCATCGGCTCGGCTGGCGGCGGATAGTCGATGCGGGCCACCCGAATAGCATCCTCGACCCGCGCCGCCGTGCGAGGGTGGGTCGCGAAGAAGCTGTAGCGGTCGCCGTCGGCGCGGCCCGCGAGGGTATCGGTGAAGCGGCTGTATTCTTCCATCCTGGCCAGGAAGCTGGCCATGGCGCGGGTGTCGTAGCCGGCACGGGCGAGGTAGCGGGTGCCCAGGGTATCGGCCTCGCTTTCCTGCTCGCGCGAATAGCCCGCCAGGACGCCCTGGGCGAGGACCGCGCCGGTTTCGGTCAGGCCCCGGCTGCCCGTAACCGCGCCGAGCAAGCCGGTGCCGAGCTGGGCCAGAACGGTCTGGCTGTAGCGCTGGGCCGCATGACGGGCCGTGACATGGCCGATCTCATGGCCAATCACCCCCGCCAGTTCCGCCTCGTTGCCGGCCAGCGCCATCAGGCCCGTGGTGACATAGACATAACCGCCCGGCAGAGCGAAGGCGTTGACAATATCGGAGTTCAAAACGGTGAAGGTGAAGCCGAGATTCGGCATCTCCGACACCGCCGCCAGGCGCTGGCCGATTCCCTCGACATAGGCGCGCAGGGCCGGGTCATGATAGGTGCCGCCGAATTCCTGCAGGATCTTGGGATGCTCGCCCTGCCCGATCCGCGCCTCCTGCTCGGGCGACATGAAGCCGGTGAAGGTCGTCTCGCCCGTCGCGCGATTGGCCGAGCAACCGCCGAGCGCGCCGAGAAGCGCCAGGCCGACGGCGACGAGCGTCGCGCGCGATGACCAACAGGTAGCGCTCATTCGTCCAGCACCTCAATTGCGGCGGCGCTTCCGATCTCGATCATCGGACCATTATAGTCTTCCAGCCAACCGCGCACGCGCAGCGTCCTGCCGGCATACTGCGCCCAGTCGACGCCCGTGCGCTTGATCGCACGCAGATCCTGGGGCGCGGCGGTGACGGTGAAATCGACCTTCCAGTCTGGTCCGAAATTGAGATAGCCGCGCCCAGCCTGTTCGGCGGCCTCGACCGCCCGGCCCTCGACGATCGCGAAGCCGCCGCGCCGTTCGGCAGGAATCGCCGCCGCGTCCAGCACGGCGAATTCAGGCCGTCCCCAGAAGCCGCGCCCCGCCGTCCGTGGCGGTCGAAGCGGGCCGGCCCGTCGAGCAGGATAGTCCGATCCTGGACCATAGCGTCGAGTTCGGCCCGCGCCGCTTCGGCCAGGGCGGCCTCGCGCCCGGCGCCCGCCTCCCCGGACGGCACGCGCACCGCCGCCAGACGCAGGGCCGACCCATCCGCCAGAATCACGGTCTCGCCATCGGCGGCAGCGGAAGCGCGCAGGGGTTCGGCGCCGGCCGGCGGGACAGCCCAGGAAAGCGCGCAAAGCAGGGCGCAGAGATTGCGGGAAAACACGGTCATCGCCCTTCATCATAGCGCCACCATCGCCCATAGTAGGGCCTTCCGATTCCCAAGCTGAGGCGTGCCCATGGCCCGAGAAGACCTGTTCCCCGCCATCGAGCCCTTCGAGACCGGCCGGATGGTCCTCGATCCGCCCCATGAGATGTATTGGGAGCAGTCGGGAAACCCGGAAGGCGTGCCCGTGGTTTTCCTGCATGGCGGGCCGGGAGCGGGATGCAGCTCGGCGCATCGGCGCTTCTTCGATCCTCGCCATTACCGCATCGTCATCTTCGATCAGCGCGGCGCCGGCCGCTCCACCCCCCTGGGCGAATTGTCGAACAACACGACCGGCCATCTGGTCGAGGATATCGAGAAACTACGCCGCCATCTGGGGATCGAGCGCTGGTTCGTCTTCGGCGGCTCCTGGGGCAGCACCCTGGCCATCGCCTATGCCGAGGCCCATCCCGAGCGGGCCATCGGTCTCTGCCTGCGCGGTATCTTCCTCTGCCGCAAATTCGAGATCGACTGGTTCCTCTACGGCATGCGCGCGATCTTCCCCGAGAACTGGCGCCGCTTCGCCGAGCATCTGCCGCCGGAGGAACGCGGCGATCTGCTGACCAACTACCATCGCCGCCTGATCGATCCGGATCCGGCAGTGCATATGGCGGCGGCGCAGAGCTGGAGCGCCTATGAAGGCGCCTGTTCCACCCTGCTGCCCAGCCCCGAGACCGTGGCCGGGTTCAAGGCGGACCGCATGGCCCTGGGCCTGGCCCGGATCGAGGCGCATTTCTTCGTCAACGACGTCTTCCTGCCGGAGAACGCGCTGCTCGAGGCGGTCGACCGGATTCGCGGCATCCCGGCCGTCATCGTCCAGGGCCGTTACGACATCGTCTGCCCAATCCGCACGGCGGAGGAATTGACCGCGGCCTGGCCGGAGGCGGTCTATCGCGTCGTTCCCGATGCCGGTCATTCCGCCATGGAGCCGGGCATCCGCGCCGGCCTCGTCGCCGCGATGGAGGAGTTCAAGGTCCGGAGTTGACCGGCCGGAAAATCCTAAAACCGAAAGAAAAAACGTACCGGACGGCCGCAACCTAAGCTGTTGCGCAAAAATACGGAACTCGTAGAATGCGCGAGCCGTTCACGGTGTATCGATAAAACTCGCTACGGTATGTAGGGGTATCGCGAGAATGTTTTCTATGGTTTGGCGGCTTACGGTCGCCTTCTTCTTTGTGGTTGCCTGGGCTGGCGCAGCGGATATCGCCGCAGCCGAGGACGACCCTACTCTTTTCACCGTCCAGGGCGGCGTCTACAACGTCTTCAAGGACGACGATGTGGCCGGCGCCTTCGCCTTCGAAGTGCGTGGCGGCGAGCGTTTTCTGATCTTCAAGCCCTTCGGCGGTATGATGGGCACCTCGGACGGCGCCTTCCACGGCTATGGCGGCATCCTGACCGATATCTATTTGGGCCGCCGCATCGTCCTGACCTTCGGCTTCGCCCCAGGCGTCTACGCCGACGGCAACGGCAAGGAACTGGGCTATTGGCTGGAGTTCCGCTCCTCCGGCGAACTGGCCTATCGTTTCGACGATCGCTCGCGCATCGGCGTCATGATCAATCACGTCTCCAATGCCGGGCTCGGCGACAGGAATCCCGGCACCGAGATCGTGATGCTGAGCTATTCCACGCCGCTCTCGAAAATTTTCAGCGACTAACCTTTCCGGTCGCGCCGGCCCGCCGACTATGGGTGACGGCCCTCCCATCGTGCTATAATCCCCGGCGCAAAGGCGCCCGTAGCTCAGCAGGATAGAGCACCGGATTCCTAATCCGGGGGTCGCAGGTTCGAGTCCTGCCGGGCGCGCCAATTTTCCTATCGTCGCAGGGTTTGGACCGCCGCCCGGCCAGGGCGCGCGAAAGATTGGGGGAGAGATCAATGGCCAGTTTGAACTTCGAACGCACGGAATACGCCAAGAGACTGGCGGCGGTGAAGAAACGGATGACGGCGGAGGGCATGGATGTCCTCGTCGTGACCGAACCGTCGAACATGAATTACCTGACCGGCTACGACGCCTATTCCTTTTATGTCGTCCAGGCGGTCGTCGTGGCGCTCGATTCGGAATTGCCGATCTGGACCGGCCGGTTCATGGACGCGGTCTCGGCCCATAGCACTACCTATCTGCCGGCCGATCACATTATCCCCTACACCGATCAGTACGTGCAGTCGACGGAGCGCCACCCGATGGACTTCATCGGCAGGATGATGGCCGAGAAGGGGTGGGGCAAGGCCACGATCGGCGTCGAGATGGGCGCTTACTATTACACCGCCCGGTCTCATGCGCAGCTTCAGAAGGCCCTGCCCAACGCTCGCTTCGAGGATGCGGAGTTGCTCGTCAATTGGGTCCGCATCGTCAAAAGCGAACAGGAGCTCGACTATATGCGCGCCGCCGGCGCGACCACCGATCTGATGGTCGAGGCGGCGAAGAACGCCGCGCGCCCGGATATCCGGGAATGCGATCTCGCCTCCGCCATCGTCGCGGTCCAATTGAAGGGCACCGAGAAATTCGGTGGCATGCCCAGTTCGGGCGCGCCACTGATCAGCGCAGGACCGCGGGCCAACGAGCCGCATCCGGCCTGGAACGACAAGCTTCTGGGCAACGATATCCCGATCAATATCGAGATGGCCGGGGTGTGCCGCCGCTATCACTGCCCGATCAGCCGGACCTTCTATCTGGGCAAGCCGGCACAGGACTATCGCGACTTCGCCGACAGGGTGGTCGCAGGGACCGAGGCCGCGCTCGGCGTCGTGAAGCCGGGCACGACCTGCGAGGAGGTCGAGGCAGCCTGGCGCGTCTCCCTGGCCAAAGCGGGTATCGAGAAAGAAGCCCGGCTCGGCTATCCCACCGGCATCGCCTATGCCCCGACCTGGGGCGAGCGGACCGCGAGCCTGCGCAAGGGCGACAAGACCGTGCTCGAGCAGGGCATGGTCTTCCACGTCATGGCGGGGATCTGGATCGGAAAGACCGGCGTGACCATCACCCAGACATTC
>CAUZWC010000228.1:0-5349 GCA_963583595.1 Alphaproteobacteria bacterium
CGATGAGGCGGGAAGGCGGATGTGCGCCCAGGGCGAGGGGGTGTGATCGTCAACAATGCCTCGATCAGGGGCCTGGCGGCCGCGCCCGAGCGCCTGGCCTATGTCGTGTCCAAGACCGGCATCGTCGCCATGACCAAGGTCTTGGCCAATGAATGGGCGACGCGGGGCATAAGGGTCAATGCGGTCTGTCCCGGTTTCACCAACACGCCGATGATCGAAAGACTGGTCGAACGCGGCAAGCTCGATCCGACCAATCTGACCCGGCGCACGCCGATGGGCCGGATGGCCCATACCGAGGAGATCGTTGATCTGGTCCTGTTCCTGGCCTCGGAACGCTCATCGTTCATCACCGGCCAGGAGATTGCCGTCGATGGCGGCTGGACCAGCTACGCCTTCCTTCAGGACTGGCTGGATACGCGGTAGCGCAGCAGGGTAAATTGCGCCCTTCCATAGCGCCGCTCGTCGATCTGCTCGAATCCCTCGGGCGCCGCCAGGGTCTCGCCGCGCTCCTGCTCGACCGCGACGACCGCATCCGGCGCCACCCAGCTGGCTGCGACCAGGGCCAGCAGGGCCGCTGCGGCCATATCCTTGCGATAGGGCGGGTCCAGGAAGATCAGATCGCAGGCTCCGGCGCGGGCCTGGGGCGGCCTCAAGGCATCGCCGCGCAGGACCTTGCCGCGCGCCGTTTCGCTCAGATGGTCCAGATTCTCCGCGATCACCGCGCAAGCCTGGCGGTCGATTTCCAGGAAGCTCGCATGGGCGGCGCCCCGCGACAGGGCTTCGAGGCCGAGCGCCCCGCAGCCGGCGAAAGCGTCGAGCACGCGGGCCTCCGAGAAGACCGATTGCCCGCCCTGGCTGAAATCGCCATGGGCCAGGGTGTTGAACAGCCCCTCGCGGGCGCGGTCCGTGGTCGGCCGTACGCCGTCGCCCTTGGAGTTGCCCTCGGGCCCGTCCTCCGGCACCGCCAGCTTCCGGCCGCGGTGCTTGCCGGTGACGATGCGGATCATGGTTTCGGCGGCTCCAGCAACTGGCCGAGCTGCTCGCGCAGCGAGCGGCGCGGCACTTCCCCGATCGCCCCCCGGTCCAGGTTGCCCAATTGGAAAGGGCCATAGGCGAGGCGGATCAGCCGGTTCACGTCCAGGCCCAGATGGGCGCAGACCTTGCGGATTTCCCGGTTCTTGCCCTCGGTCAGGCTCATCGTTAGCCAGGCGTTGCTGCCCTGCACCTTGTCGAGCACGGCCCGGATCGGGCCGTAGCGCGCGCCGTCGACCGTCACGCCCTTGGCCAGCCGGGCCAGGGCGGCCTCGTCGGGCTTGCCGTGCACCCGGACCCGGTAGCGTCGGGTCCAGCCGGTCGCGGGCAGTTCCAGCCGCCGCGCCACGCCGCCGTCATTGGTCAGCAACAGCAGGCCTTCCGAGCCGATATCCAGCCGCCCGATCGTCACCGTGCGCGGCATATCGGACGGCAGGTTGTCGAACACCGTGGGGCGGCCCTGGGGGTCGCGTGCCGTGGTGATCTCCCCGGCCGGCTTGTGATAGCGCCACAGGCGTGGCGGTTCGGCGGCGGGCAGGGGTTTGCCGTCGACATGGACCCTGTTGTCGGGGCCGATCAGCACGGCGGGACCGTCGATCACCTTGCCGTCCACCTTGACCCGGCGCTCCGCGATCCAGCGTTCCGCCTCGCGGCGCGAGCAGAGGCCTGCTCGCGCCATGACCTTGGCGATGCGATCGCCCTCTCGTTCTTCGACTTTCTTCATGGGCGGACTGTATGTGCCCGGCCGGGGGCGGGGCAACGGATCGATTGACTCAGCGGTATATGCATATACATTCTTTTCATGGCACAGCTCGACGCGGATCAGTTTAAGGAAGCCCTGCGCGCCGCCGCAGGCTGTTCGGGATTGAGCGTGCGCAAGGCGGCGCGCGCGGTCGGCCAGCTCTATGACGACGCCCTGGCGCCCAGCGGTATCAAGGGCACCCAGTTCTCCCTGCTGACGGCCGTCGGCCTGGCCGGCGAGCCCACCGTTTCCGCCCTCGCCGAATCCCTAGTGATGGACCGCACCACCCTGTCGCGCAATCTCCAACCCCTGGTCCGTGCGGGCCTGCTGCGCATGCAGACGGGCAAGGACAAGCGCCAGCGTCGCATCGCCCTGACGGCGGAGGGCAGGGCCAAGCTGGAAGCCTCCTTGCCGCTCTGGCGTCTGGCCCAGCACCGGGTCTCCGACGCCCTGGGCGAGGGCCGGGCCGCGCGTCTCCGCGGCGATCTGGCCTGGCTCGCCCGTTCCGCCTCCGCTCCCACGCCGACCAAGCCGTGAGCGGCTATATGGATCTGGCCTTGGCCGAGGCGCGGGCCGCCGCGGCCCGGGGCGAGGTGCCGGTCGGCGCGATCCTGGTCGATAGCGCGCGCCGGGCCGTTCTGGCGGCTGCGGGCAACGAGGTCGAGGCACGTTCCGATCCCACTGCTCATGCCGAGATGCTGGTCATCCGGGCCGCCGCCGAGGCCCTGGCCACCCCGCGCCTGACCGAATGCGATCTCTACGTCACCCTGGAGCCCTGCCCGATGTGCGCCGCCGCGATCTCTTTCGCGCGCCTGCGCCGGGTCTATTTCGGCGCCGAGGACCCCAAGGGCGGCGGGGTGATCCATGGCCCGCGCGTGTTCGACCAGCCGACCTGCCATCACCGGCCGGAAATCCTCGGCGGCCTGGCCGAGATCGAAAGCGCGGCCCTGCTGCGCGATTTCTTCAAGGCCCGGCGATGATGTGGCGGGGCCTTGCGGCTTTCCTTTGCGCGCTGCTCGCATCCCTGGCGGGTCCGGCCGCGGCCGCCGGCCCGGGGCTCGACGATGCTCGCCGTGCCGTCCTGCTGGACAGCACGGTAATTCTCGGTCCGGCGCCCGACGCGGCGGCCCTGGACCGGCCCGTCGTCGTGGTCGTCACCTGGGCCAGCTGGTGCCTGACCTGCCATTTGGAGATCCAGCGCCTGATCGAGGCCCAGGCCCGCTACGGCCCCGAGAACCTGACCATCCTGGCGGTCAACCTGTTCGAGGAATACGGTCGGTCCCCCGAGGGCCGGGAACGCGATCTCTTCGTCAAACGCTACGGCCCGCCCTTCGCTGTCCTCCAGGGCGACGGCGATTTCGTTTCCGCCTTCGCCCCCGTCGGCGTCCTTAGCCTCTACCTCATCGGCCCCGTCGGTAGCCGGGTCCCCGTCGGTCCCGGCGCCCCGGGCACAGAACTCACCACCCTCGACGGCAGCGGTCTGCAAGCCGCCATCGACCGCATCCTCGCCGGCCGCAAGAGCTGATTGCTAAATCCCCTCTCCCATATGGAGAGGGGATTATCGGGACGCTTATCCCACCGCCTTGGCCAGGGTGAAGAGCGGCGGGGTGGCCAGGGCCTCGCGCAGCTGGTCCATCGAAGCATTGCCGCCGGTGATCGGCAACACGACGCGCTTGCCTTTCAGCAGGGTGTGCCGCTCCCAGGCGGCGGCGAGGCCCGCCGCGCCCGAGGGTTCGGCCAGCAGATGGGCGCATTCGGCCAAGCTGTGCATGGCGGCCTTGATCGGTTGGTCGCCGACCAGCCAGCCATCGGCGACATGGCGGCAGAAGACTTCGAAGGCGAAGGGTATGGTGACCCGGCTGACCAGCCCGTCGGCGAAGCTTTCACCCGGCACTTCCAGGGGCCGGCCCTCAAGAAAACTCCGCACGATCACCGGCGCGCCCTCGGGCTGCACGCCGATCGTCCTGCAGCCCGGCTGGGCCTCGGCCATCACGGCGGCGCAGCCCGCCGTCAGGTTGCCGCCGCCGACCGGGATGATCAGATAGTCGATGCCGTCGAGCCGCCGGGCGATCTCGGTCGCCATGGTCGCGGCGCCCTCCATGATGTCCAGACTGATGCCGTCATTGACGAAATAGAGACCGTTTTCCTCGGCATGGCGGATCGCCGCCTCGCGGGCATAGTCGATATCCGTGCCCAGGACATGAACCCGGCCGCCATAGGCGCAGATCATGCCCTGCTTCAGATCGTTGTTGCCTTCCGGGAGGAAGATATCGGCGTTCCGCCCCAGCAGGCGAGCGCCAAAAGCCACCCCCTGGCCGTGATTGCCGGAGGAGGAGGCGACGACGCCGCCCGTCTCGCCTCGAGCCTCGGCCCGCAGCAGATCGCAGAGCGCGCCGCGCAGCTTGAAGCTGGCCGTGGCGGTGGCGCAGTCGAGCTTGAGCCAGATATCGGCGTCGAAGGCCCGGCTCAAGGCCTCGGACCGGATCAGCGGCGTCTCCGGGACATGCTCCGCGATGGTCGCCAGTGCCGCTTCGGCCCCCGCCAGGGTCGGATCGCCGGCCTGCCCGCTCATACCGCGGCATCCGCCAAGGCGAACAGGGGCGGGATCGCCAGGGCGCGCCGGATCAGGTCGGTGGTGGCATTGGCGCCGGACAGCACGAGCACGACCCGCTTGCCGGCGATATCGGCCTGCCGCTCCCAGGCCCCGGCCAGGGCCGCCGCGCCCGCCGGTTCGACCAGGACATGGGCGCTTTCCATCAGGGCATGCATCCCGGCGAGCAGGGCCTCGTCGCCAACCAGCATGGCGTCGTCCACCACCTCGACCATGTAGCGGAAGGCGAGGCCTGGCGGGATGCGCGTCACCAGCCCGTCGGCAATCGTGTCGCAGGCCCGTTCGACCGGCCGTTTGGCGAGAAAGCTTTCGACCATGGCAGGCGCGCCCTTGGCCTGGACCGCAATCACTTTCGCGTCCGGCTGGATGGTCTTGACCGCGATGCCCAGGCCGGAGACGAAATTGCTGCCGCCCAGCGGCACGTAGATCGCGTCGATATCCGGCAGGGCGCGCGCGATCTCCAGCCCGCAGGTCCCCGCCCCTTCCATCAGATCGGGGTCGTCGCCGTCATCGACGAAGAACCCGCCGGTCGAGACGGCATGGGCCTTGGCGGCATCCTTCGCCAGGTCCAGATCGGCGCCTATCTTGTGCAGGGTGCCGCCGAAAGCCGCGATCATCGCCGCCTTCACCGGATTGGCGTCGGTGGGCAGGAAGATATCCGCGGGAATGCCCAGCAACCGTCCGGCATAGGCCACCCCCTGGCCGTGATTGCCGGTCGAGGAGGTCACGGCGCCCGCGATGCCGTCGCCCGCCCGCGCCCGAATTAGGCTGGCCAGGGCGCCGCGCAGCTTGAAGGAGGCGATCGGCGTCACGGTCTCGTTCTTGAGCCAGACCTCGGCCTTGAAGATCCGCGAGAGAATTTCGGAGCGGATCAGGGGCGTCGGCGCCATATGGGGCGCGATTTCCTTCGCCGCCGCTTCGATTCCGCCGAGACTGGGCAATCGAATATTCGTCATCTCAGCAC
>CAUZWC010000229.1:0-5345 GCA_963583595.1 Alphaproteobacteria bacterium
GGAAGCGCAGATGCGCGAGTGTGCCGGTCGCGGGCATGAAGCCGCGCGCCGGGTCCTCGGCATAGAGCCGGACCTCGATGGCATGGCCCAGGATTTCGAGTTCGTCCTGCCCCAGGGGCAGGTCCTCGCCCGCGGCGACGCGAAGCTGCCATTCGACCAAGTCCTCGGCGGTGATCATCTCGGTCACCGGATGCTCGACCTGCAGGCGGGTGTTCATCTCCATGAACCAGAACTCGCCCGAGGGATCGGCCAGGAACTCGACCGTGCCCGCGCCCTCATAGCCGATGGCCCGCGCGGCGGCGACGGCGGCCTCGCCCATCGCGGCGCGGCGCTCGGGCGTCATGCCCGGCGCCGGGGCCTCCTCGATCACCTTCTGGTGGCGGCGCTGGATGGAGCAATCGCGCTCGAACAGATGCACCGCATTGCCGTGGCTGTCCGCGAAGACCTGGACCTCGATATGGCGCGGCTGGGAGACATAGCGTTCGAGCAGAACGCGGCCGTCGCCGAACGCCCCCTCGGCCTCGCGCCGCGCGGATTCGAGGGCGGCAGCGAAGTCCTCGGGCCGGGTCACCGCACGCATGCCGCGCCCACCGCCGCCGGCCACCGCCTTGATCAACACAGGGTAGCCGCTGGCCTCGGCCTCCCTGGCCAAGCGGTCCGGGTCCTGGTCCTCGCCGTGATAGCCGGGCACGACCGGCACGCCGGCCTCGGCCATCAGGGATTTGGCCGCGCTTTTCGAACCCATAGCGCGGATCGCCGCGGGCGGCGGGCCGACGAAGATCGCGCCGGCCTCGGCCACCGCTTCGGCGAAATCCGCATTCTCCGACAGGAAGCCGTAGCCGGGATGAACCGAGGCCGCGCCGCTCTCCTTGATCGCGCCGACGAGGCGCTCGACGTTCAGATAGCTGTCTCGCGCCGAAGCCGGCCCGATCGGATAAGCCTCGTCCGCCAGCGCGACATGGCGGGCGGCGGCATCGGGCTCGGAATAGACCGCGATGGTGCGCAGCCCCATGCGCCGCGCCGTCTCAACCACCCGGCAGGCAATCTCGCCCCGGTTCGCGATCAGGATGCTGTCGAACATCCGCCCTATATCTCCATCATCGGGTCGCCCATGCCGGCACCCGCTTTTCGAGGAAGGCCGACAGGCCCTCCTTGGCCTCGGGCTGCGCCCGCATATACGCCGCCTCCTGGGCGATCTCCGCCAGGGTTTCGTCGCTCATACGCAGACCGGCGAGGTCCAGGACCAACGACTTGGCTGCCGCCATGGCCTCGGGACCGTTGGCCAACAGGGTGTCCACCAACGCCGCGACCCGCGAATCCAGGGCCTCCGCCGCCACGACCTCGTGCAGCAACCCGATGCGCAAACCCTCGGCCGCGCCGAACCGCTCTCCCGACAGGGCATAGCGCCGCGTCTCGCGCGTGCCGATGGCCGCATCCATGGCATGGGCAATGGGCGACCAGACGATGCCGAAGCGCACCTCGGTCAGCCCGAAAGCACAGTTTTCCGCCCCGATCGCGATGTCGCAGGCCGCCGCCATGCCCATGCCGCCGCCGTAGCAGGCCCCGGACACCGCCGCGATTGTCGGCTTGGGCAATTCGTTCAAGGCGCGGATGGCCCCCGTGGTGCGGATCGAGAATTCGCGGTTCCTCGCCTCTGTCGCCACGCCCATTTCCTTGAGAAAGGCGAGGTCCGCGCCGCCGCAGAAATGCTTGCCCGTGCCGCGCAGCACGACGATCCGCACGGCATCCTCCGCCGCCGCCCGGTTCGCGGCCTCGTAAAGCCCGTCGATCACCGCGCCGTTATAGGCATTGGCCCGCTCCGCCCGGTTGATCCGAACGGTCGCCACCCCGCGCGAATCGATCTCGGTGGTGACAGCAGCTTCAGTCATGGGCGTTTCCATTGCGCACCTCCACCCCTCTCCTTGGGGAGAGGAAGGGGCCCACGCCGAAGGCGTGGGAGGGTGAGGGGAAAACATTCCTCAACCATTTTCCACGACCCAGCCGGGCTTGCGCTTCTCCAGGAACGCGGCGACGCCCTCGCGGCCTTCCGGTTCGGTGCGGATACGCGCGATGCGTTCGGCCGTGTCGGCCAATACCGAATCGGGCACGCCACCCGTCACCCGCTCAATCAGAGCCTTGCCCTGACGGAGAGCGCTCGGCCCGCCCTTCAGCAATTCGGTCGCAATACCGTTCAGGGTCGCGTCCAGATCGTCCGGCGCGCAGACCGCGTGGACCAGGCCGATGCGCTGACCCTCGGCCGCGTCGAAGCGTTCCGCCGTCAGGAAATAGCGTCGCGCCTGGCGCGAGCCGATGGCGTTCACGACATAGGGGCCGATGGTGGCCGGGATCAGGCCGAGCCGTACTTCCGACAGGCTGAACTTCGCCGGCGCCGACGCCACGGCGACATCGCAGCAGGCGACCAGGCCGACGCCGCCACCGAAGGCCGCGCCCTGGACCCGGGCGATGGTCGGCACGGGCATGGTGTCGAGACGCTGAAGCATATGGGCCAGGGCCATCGAATCGGCCAGGTTCTCGGCCTCCGAATAGCCGGCCATCCGCTTTATCCAATTGAGATCGGCGCCGGCCGAGAAGCTCTTGCCCTCCGAGGCCAGCACGACGAGGCGCACCTCGTCGCGCGCCGCGAGATCGTCGAGCACCCAGCGCAGATCCGCGATCAGCGCATCGTCGAAGGCGTTGTGTATCTCCGGCCGGTTCAGGGTGACCGTCGCCCGGCCATCCTCGGCGATCGTCGTCTTGATGCTCTCGTCCGTCATCTTGTCCTGCTTGTCGCTGAAACGAAGGCCCGCCTACATCCGGAACACGCCGAAGCGGGTCTTCTCGATCGGCGCGTTGAGGGCCGCCGAGAGGCCGAGGCCCAGCACCATGCGCGTGTCGGCCGGGTCGATCACCCCGTCGTCCCAGAGCCGGGCGCTGGCGTAATAGGGATGGCCCTGGCGATCGTATTGCTCGCGGATCGGCTGCTTGAAATCCTCTTCCTGCGCCGCGCTCCAGCTTTCGCCCTTGGCCTCGATATTGTCGCGCGTGACGGTGGCGAGGACGGTGGCTGCCTGTTCGCCGCCCATCACCGAGGTCCGGCTGTTGGGCCAGGTCCAGAGGAAGCGAGGGCTGTAGGACCGGCCGCACATGGCGTAGTTCCCCGCGCCGTAGCTGCCGCCGATGATGACCGTGAACTTGGGCACGGCGGCGCAGGCCACGGCAGTCACCATCTTGGCCCCATCGCGGGCGATGCCCCCGGCCTCGTATTTCTTGCCGACCATGAAGCCCGAGATGTTCTGCAGAAAGACCAACGGGATGCCGCGCTGGGCGCAGAGCTCGATGAAATGGGCGGCCTTCAGCGCGCTCTCGCCGAACAGGATGCCGTTGTTCGCGACGATGCCGACAGGATAGCCGTGGATATGCGCGAAGCCGCAGACGATGGTCTGGGCGTAGAGCGCCTTGAACTCGTCGAACTCGCTGGCATCTACGATCCGCGCGATCACCTCGCGCACATCGTAGGGAATGCGCGAATCAGCCGGCACGATGCCGTAAAGCTCTTCCGCGCCATGAGCCGGCGGCAGCGGATCGCGCAGGTCGAGGGAGACGGTCTTGCGCCGGTTCAGATTGCCGACGATGCGCCGGGTCAGCGCCAGGGCATGCGGGTCGTTCTGGGCGTAGTGGTCGGCCACGCCCGAGGTCCGGGCATGAACATCCGCGCCGCCCAGTTCCTCCGCCGTCACGATCTCGCCCGTCGCCGCCTTCACCAAGGGCGGGCCGCCCAGGAAGATGGTGCCCTGGTTGCGCACGATCACGGCCTCGTCCGACATGGCGGGCACATAGGCCCCGCCCGCGGTGCAGGAACCCATGACGACGGCGATCTGCGGAATGCCCCCCGCGCTCAGGGTCGCCTGGTTGTAGAAGATGCGGCCGAAATGGTCGCGGTCCGGGAAGACCTCGTCCCAGGTCGGCAGGTTCGCTCCGCCCGAATCGACCAGATAGACGCAGGGCAGGTTGTTCTCGCGCGCGATCTCCTGGGCGCGGACATGCTTCTTCACCGTGATCGGGAAATAGGTGCCGCCCTTGACCGTCGCGTCATTGGCGACGACCACGCATTCCGTCCCGGCGATCCGCCCGACCCCGGTGACGATCCCGGCCGCCGGCACGTCTTCGCCATACATGTCATGGGCGGCGAGCTGGGAAAGTTCGAGAAAGGGCGTGCCCGGGTCGAGCAGCCCGCGCACCCGGTCCCGGGGCAGCAGCTTGCCACGCGCCAGATGGCGCTCCCGGCTGCGCGCGGGCCCGCCCTCCTTGATCGCGCCGATCTTCTCCTTGAGATCCTCGACCAGCGCGCGCATCGCCGCGGCATTCTGCTTGAACGCCTTGGAGCGCGGCTGTACGGCGGAGCGGATGCAGGTCATCGCAACTGTCGTCCCCGCAATTTCACCCGCCGCCGGATTCGAGCCAGCGCTCGATCTCGGGGAATTTATCGAAGCCCCAGAAGGGCTCGCCGTCCACGATCACGAAGGGCGAGCCGAACACGCCCGCCGCGATCGCCATGTCCGTCTCGTCGCGCAACCGATCCTTGACCGCGTCATCCTTGAGGGCGGCGCGCAATTCGTCAGCATCGATGCCGAGGCCCGTGCCGACTTCCGCCACCGCATCCGGCCTCGACATGTCGCGCCCTTCCATGAAGGCGGCGTCGTAGACCGCGCGGGCGAAACGGTTGGCCAGGACCGGATCGCGGCCGTGCATCCAGTAGAAGACGCGGCTGGGCGCCACGGCCAGGAAGGGAAAGGGGTCGGGCAGTTTGAAATCGAAGCCCATGGCCCGGGCCGTCCGCTTCAGGTCGTGCTTCATATAGTCGCCCTTGAGCGGCACTTGGATCAGCGGGACCATGCCGGTCTGCTTCATGACGACGCCCATCAGATAGGGCTTCCAATCGACCTCGCGGCCATGCCGGGCCGCCAGGTCCTCGATCTCCCGCGCCGCGACATAGCCGTAGGGAGAGGAGAACTCGAAATAGAAGGTGAGCGGTGCGGGCATGGTCTGTCCTCGAGCATCGGAGCGGCACGGTCGGCCGCCATCATAGCGGCACCCTCGCGCGCCGGGGAGGCTATCGCAATCCCCGACGCGATCCTCGGATCACAGCCGCGCGCAAGAGTGTTTTCCGCGAACCAAAGGAAAAAACGGACATCGCATCGTTCATCCCTACCAGGCGATGACCGCACCGTCGTAGTTGAAGAAATGACCGCTGGTCTCGGGCGTCAGCCCGTCGATCACGGCGCGCATGCCGGCCACGCTGTCCGCCGGCGACACGGGGGCCTTGGGGCCGCCCATATCGGTCTGCA
>CAUZWC010000230.1:0-5319 GCA_963583595.1 Alphaproteobacteria bacterium
GCTCTGCCGTCGCAGTCTTCAAAATTGTCTGGGACAGCCAAGTGCCGATAGGTACGCCGGCTTTGCGCGCAGCAAGCTTCGTCGCTTCGCGTGCCTCCGGCTCAATATCGCCCGCAGTCCACTGCGCTCCGGTGGTCAAATCCCAGTCCGCCATGATTTGGCAGGCCGTCTCCTCACGCATGTCCCCCCTTCGGGGGCATTATAGAAGAAACCAAGGCAATTCGCATGCCTAAAGATTGTTTCACGCCTTAGGCTCGCCTCGCGCAATCGCTTGCCGATCAAATCGAAACATCCGAGCATGGCGCCTTTCTCTGTGCCATGCCCTCTTATTTCTTTTCATCGAGTCTTGCTAGCAAGACTTCGAGTCCTTCCTGCCCCTTGAATCGGACACTCAGCGTGCCGCGCTCGCCGCGCATGCTGATTCTCACGCGCATGCCGAGGCGGGCCGTCAGGGTTTTCTCCGCCGCGTCCAGATCCTTAGCGGTGGCGGGCATTTCCGGCTTCTTGGCATCGCCTAGGGTGCGCTGAACCAGCGCTTCGGTCTGTCGCACGTTGAGATCGCGTTCGATGACCTGCCGGGCCAGGTCGGAGGCGTCTGGCGCGCTGACCAGGGCACGGCCCTGGGTGGCCGACAACTCGCCTTCGCGGAGCAGGCTCTGCACGTCTTCCGGCAGGCGCAGCAGGCGGAGCATGTTGGCGACATGGCTGCGGCTGCGGCCGGCCAGTTCCGCGAGTTCGTCCTGGGTATGGGCGTATTCGTCGATCAGGCGCCGGAAGCCCTGGGCCTCCTCGATCGGATTGAGATCGCGCCGCACGAGATTCTCGACCAGGGCGATCTGCATCGCTTCGCGGTCGGAAATATCGAGAACGATGGTTGGAACCTCCACGAGGCCGGCCATCCGCGCGGCGCGCCAGCGCCTTTCGCCGGCGATGACGTGGTAGCGGTCCGTGCGGCCGGGCTGACGCCGGACCAGGATCGGCTGGAGGATGCCCTTGTCGCGAATCGATTCGCTGAGCGTGACGATTTCCGCCGGGTTCATGTCTTCGCGCGCCTGGAACGGGCCCGGATATAGGGCGTCGAGCGGCAGATAGCGGGCGAGTCGGGTGATGTCCTGGTGGCGGCCCGCCGCGACGGGCCTCGCCGCGGCCTCATTGGGGGCCGGCGCGGCTGGTGCGGCCGGCGGGGCTGGCGCGACAATCGGCGCGGCCGGATGCGGGGCGGGGATGGCCTGCTGCAACGGCGCCGCGAGGCTCTCTGGGGCGTCGCCGTCCGGCGCCCGATCGTCGGCGGGCTGGTCGCTTTCGGTGCTGGCTTCCTCGAACGCCGAACGCAGCCAGGCGCCGAGCGGCACGCCGGCCGCCGCCGCGGCCCGGTTTGCGGCTTGGCGTACCGAGCCGTCCTCAGCCTCGGCCGACGGATCGGGCATCGGGGCCGGATCATCGCCCGGCTGGGCATCGCGGATGACGTCGATGATCCATTGGTTGAGCGACAGGCCGGACAATTCAGCCGCCTGGCGGGCCGCGCTCATGGCTTCGGCGCCGAGCGGGTCACTTGCCTGGGATGCGGCCGCTGCGTCCAGGGCCTGCGTCCCGCCTTCGCCGGATTCGTTCGCCCCCGCGGCGTCCTGGACCGCGCGATCGATCCATTCGGCGATGGACAGACCAGAGATGGCCGCGGCCCGTTCGGCCGCCTCGCGCGCCTCCGCGCCGAGCGTGGGCGCGGAGGTTTTTTCGACGACGGGTGCCGCAGCCCCGCCGGTATCCGCCGTGTCGCGGGTCTCCGGTTTGTCGCGGGATTCGCGCGCCTGGTCGATCGCCTTGCTGATCCATTCGCCGAGCGGCAAATCGGATTTCGCCGGGCTCGATTCGGCCGCAGGTTGCGGCCACCGGGGACGATCGGACATAACTTCTTCGGCCATCGTTATCCTGACAGGGAATCATTCAATGATTTCAGACAACAATAGTATAGCGACAAGAGGGCTGTTAAGGATATTCCGCGAGATTGCGAGGTTTGGCCGAGGATCGGCTTCGAGCCTCGCACGCCCGCCCGGCGGCCGACTGGTGCCCCGACCGGCGCTTTGTCAGGCGCGGGAAATCGGTTAGCTTGCCGCGCTTCGCCCGCCAGACCGAGAAAACGATGATAGAGCCTGTTGCGCTGATTACGGGGGTTACCGGCCAGGACGGCGCCTATCTGGCCGAGCTGCTGCTCGCCAAGGGCTATGTCGTGCATGGCATCAAACGGCGCAGTTCGTCCTTCAACACCGAACGGGTGGATCACCTCTACGCCGATCCGCACGAGGCGGACGTGCGGTTCTTTCTGCATTACGGCGACATGACCGACGCGACCAATCTGATCCGCTTGGTGCAGGAAGCGCAGCCGACCGAGATTTACAATCTCGCGGCCCAGAGCCATGTGCAGGTCAGCTTCGAAACCCCCGAATACACGGCGAATGCCGATGCGCTCGGGGCGCTCCGCCTGCTGGAGGCGATACGCATCCTGGGCATGGAGGACACGGTCCGCTTCTACCAGGCCTCGACCTCGGAACTCTACGGCGACACGGCGACGGTGCCGCAGGACGAAAACACCCCCTTCAAGCCGCGCAGTCCCTATGCCGCCGCCAAGCTCTATGCCTATTGGATGACGGTGAACTACCGTGAGGCCTATGGGATGCATGCTTCGAACGGCATTCTGTTCAACCATGAAGGGCCGACGCGCGGCGAGACTTTCGTGACGCGCAAAATCACGCGCGGCGTCGCCTCGATCGCCCTCGGCCTGCGCGACCGGCTCTATCTCGGCAATCTCGACGCCCGGCGCGACTGGGGCCATGCCCGCGACTATGTCGAAGGCATGTGGATGATCCTCCAGCAGGCGGAAGCGGACGATTACGTCCTGGCGACCGAGGAAAGCCATTCGGTGCGCGAATTCGTGGAACTTGCCTTCGCGGAAATCGGCGAGACCATCGAATGGCGCGGCGCGGGCGTGGACGAGCAGGGCGTCTCGGCCAAGAGCGGCGATCCGCTGGTGCAGATCGACCCGCGCTATTTCCGCCCAACGGAGGTTTCGCATCTCCGGGGCAACGCGACCAAGGCCAAGGAAAAGTTGGGCTGGAGCCACAAGACCGGCTTCGCCGATCTGGTCCAGGAGATGGTCGCGGCCGATCTCGAGGCCATGCGGCGCGAGGCCGTGCGCCAGAACCACTATGACTGAGCCGCGCTACCCCCTGGCCGGGCGGCGCGTCTGGGTCGCCGGGCATCGCGGGATGGTCGGCGCGGCGATCGTGAGGCGGCTGGAGCGGGAGGATTGCGAAGTTCTGACCGTGGGGCGCGAGACGGTCGATCTGCGCCGCCAGGCCGAGACCGAGGACTGGCTGGCCGAGACGCGGCCCGACGCGGTCTTCCTGGCCGCCGCCACGGTGGGTGGGATCCTGGCAAATGACAGCCGCCCGGCCGATTTCATATATGACAACCTCGTGATCGAGACGAATATCGTCCATGGCGCGCATAAGGCGGGGGTTGGCAAGCTGCTCTTCCTTGGCTCCTCCTGCATCTATCCGCGGATGGCGCCCCAGCCCATTTCCGAGGATGCCCTGCTGACTGGGCCGCTGGAGCCGACCAACCAGTGGTACGCCATCGCCAAGATAGCCGGGCTGAAGCTCTGCGAGGCCTATCGCCGCCAGCATGGCGCCGATTTTATCTCGGCCATGCCGACCAATCTCTATGGCCTGGGCGACAATTTCGACCTGGCATCGAGCCATGTCGTGCCGGCCCTGATGGCCAAAGCCCATCGCGCCAAGACGGAGGGCGCGGGCGAGATCGTGATCTGGGGCAGCGGGAAACCCCGGCGCGAATTCCTCTTCGTCGATGATCTGGCCGATGCCCTGGTTCATCTGATGCAGCATTATTCCGAAGCGGCGACGATCAATGTCGGCACGGGCGAGGACGTGACCATCCGCGAACTGGCGGATCGGGTGGCAGAAGCCGTGGGTTTCGAGGGCGGCTTCGCCTACGATTCCGAGAAGCCTGACGGCACCCCGCGCAAGCTCCTCGATGTCGGGCGCATCCGGGCGCTGGGCTGGCAGGCGGGGACCGGGCTGCGCGAGGGCCTGGCCTCGACCTATGCCTGGTACCGCGATCATTTAGACCGGGCGGCATGACCGGCGTTGCGAAGGCCGCGCTGAAGCCCTAATTTCCGCCCGGCTCTTGGGGCGTAGCCAAGCGGTAAGGCATCGGGTTTTGATCCCGTGATCGCAGGTTCGAATCCTGCCGCCCCAGCCAGTTCCCTTAGATTGCCAGTCGGTAGGGCTAGCCGGCGGCCAGCGCACCGACCAGCGCCATCGCGACATAGGCGGCGAAGACGGGCAGGCGGACCACGGCCAGGACCGCGGCCGCGGCCGGGATGCTGGTGATGCCACCGGCCACCATGAAGGTCATCGCCGCGCCCGGTGTCATGCCAAGGCTCATCAACTCGGCGACCACCGGGATTGCGGCATAGCCGTTGAGATAGGCGGGGATGCCGGCCGCCGCGGCCAGGGGGATGGCAAAATCGTTGCCGGCGCCCAGCACGCTCGCCACCAGATCGGGCGGCAGATAGGCGGCCATCAGGCTCTCGATGGCGAAAGCCAGGAGCAGCTATTTGCCGAGGAAGAAGGTGGCCTGCCAGGCCTCGCGCAGCAGGACGCGCATGCGCGCGGGTTCGCGCCAGACCGCCCAGCGCAGCGAGAGCGTGGCCGATTTCGGACCGCAGCCGCTGCCGCATCCGCCGATGCCGGGGCGCAAGACCCCTTCCAACCGACCCGCGCGCACCAGGTTATGGGCCACGGCGCCGCCCGCGAGGCCGACGGCAAAGACCGCCGCCGCCTTGGCGAGGTCGAAACCCGGGCCGATGGCGGCGGCCGTCAGGACGAACATTTCGGGATCCATCACCGGCGAGGCGCGCCAGAAGGCCATGACCGGGCCGAGCGGCATGCCTGCCGCCAGAAACGCGGCGATGATGGGCACCACGCTGCAGGAACAGAAGGGCGAGAAGGCGCCGGCCGCGGCGGCGAGCAGGATCATGGTCGTTGCTGAACGGTTGGAGATCGCCGCGATCGCCTGGTCTGCTCCAGCCGCCCGCAGCCAACCGGCCAGGAGCACCGAGGCCGCGAGGAAGGGCGCGAGCCAGAGGAAGGCATCCGCGACGAAGATGAGGCTGTCCAAGGCCTGTCCCGGCCAGAAGATGGCGAGCACCAGAAAGAAGAGAGCGACCGAGGCCAGCACCGGATTGATCCGGCGCAAGCCGCGCAGACGGGGCATGGGCAAGGACAGGAAGATCATTGAAAA
>CAUZWC010000231.1:0-5301 GCA_963583595.1 Alphaproteobacteria bacterium
GATGATGCTGGCTTGCCTCGCCTTCTCGATTTCGATTCCCTGCCTGTTCGGGGCAATCCAGGTCTTCGGCCCGGTGCGCGCCTCGCTGGTCGATACCAGTTCGCCGATCTGGGCCATCGTCGTCTCGGCCCTGGTGCTGGGCGAGGCCCTGACCGAAATCCAATTCGTCGGCGCGGCCCTGGTCGTCAGCGGCATCTTCCTGCTTCAATCGACCGAATTGCGCGCCATGCGGCGGAACCGCTAGCCGCCTGTCGAGTACGGAGGGTGGTGCCAGTCATCCTTCGAGACGCTCGCTTTCGCTAGCTCCTCAGGATGAGGAAAAGTAATGCCGGAATCTCACCCTGACGAGACCGGCACGTCATCTGGGTGGGTCTGCTCGCCATTTTCAACGACGTGTGGGTCCATTACCTATCGTCATGCCCTGGCGAAACCCGGGACATCCAGAAAATCGCTACTGGATTGCCCGGACCACGCCGGGCAATGACGGAAAGAGGAAAAGCTTCGGCCGTGCGAGTCAGGCCGAATCAGGCGTTGGCGCCGGTGGCAGTGTTGAATTCGGCGATCAGGGCGTCCCAGCGCGGGACCAAGGTCCGCAACTCGTCCCAGAAGGCGGGATCGCGGCGGCGGTCGAAATCGGCCAGGGAGACGCCCTGCTGCTCGACCCAGGTGTAGTAGCCCTGGTTGAAGATGCGCTTGCGCTCGACCCGCGTGGCCTCGAGCAGATCGCCCGTGCCCGCGCCCAGCATATGCCGGCCGAAGCCCTCGGCGGCCGCCAGTGCATCGAAATTGCCGCCGAACCAGCGCCCGATCGCCCGGTCGTGTTCGGAGCCGTAGAGCGCCGCGCCGTCGGTCGCCACGGTCAGCACCACGTCATCGACGCCCAGATCGAGATATTTGGCCAGCTTCACGGCGGCCACGACATTGGCGATGGATGACAGGCCGAGGCCGTCGATGGCCCGAACGGTGACCTCGGGCACGCCCTTGCGCCCTATCAGGTGCTCGCGGCCCGGATCAGTGTTGAAGACCAGGTTGAGGGAATCCGAATCCCGCTCCGACACGCCGATCACGAAATCGGTGTTCATGACGTTGTGGATCAGCGGCACATGCTTGTCGCCGATGCCCTGGATGTTGTGCTCGCCATAGCCGGCTCGGAGCAGGGTCGGGCATTCCGTCGCCTCGACCACGGCGATGGCCGCGCCCAGTTCGCGCTTGAGCCGATCGCCCGCCGCCAGGGTGCCGGCCGAACCGGAGGCCGCGACGAAGGCCCGAGCGCGGAGCCCACCCCCGGCCGCGTCGTTCAGATGGCTGAAGACATGGGCCAGGGCGGTGCCGGTGACCAGTTCGTGGATCAAGTAATTTCCGTACTCGGAAAACTGGTTGAGGATGACGTTCTGGGGATCCGTGGCCAGGGCCTTGCAGGCGTCGTAGATCTCCTTGACGTTGCTTTCGGTGCCCGGCGTGCGGTGAATATCCGAGGGCTCGGCGACCCAGCGGTCGAGCCAGTCGAAGCGCTCGCGGCTCATCCCCTCGGGCAGGACCGCGACGCCCCGGCAGCCCAGGATTCGCGAAATCGCGATGCCGCCCCGGCAGTAGTTGCCGGTCGAGGGCCAGACCGCGCGATGGCGGGTCGGGTCGAAGCCACCCGTGACCAGACGCGGCGCGAGGCAGCCATAGGCCGCCAGCACCTTATGCGCGCCGATCATGGGAAAGCGGTTGCCCAGAGCGACGACGATGCGGGCCGGCACCCCGGTCAGACTTTCGGGCAGAACCAGATGGGCCGGCACGGCGGCGCGGCCGCGCCGGTCGTCGGCATTGTACCAATGGCAGCGATAGAGGTTGCGGGGGTCCGGCGAATCCGGATCGATCTCGGCTCCGGTTTCCGGGATCAAGCGCGGATCGGCCAGTTCGGCGAACTGGGGCAGGCGCAATCCGACCTCGCGCAAACGACCCACCGCGCGCTCCCTCGCCGCGCCGTCGGCGATTTCGGTCTCCACCCCCGCAGCCGTCATGCCCGCGCCTCCTATTCGCTGTCGCGCTCGTTGTCGCGCCGCTTGACGCAATCGGCGAGCAGGCAGAGTTCCTCGAAGGCCACGTTGCAGGCGACCAGGGCGGTCATGCCGCTGGGATCGAGGGGCGGCGAGACCTCGTTCACATCGGCCCCGTAGAGGTTAAGGCCGCGCAAGCCGCGCAGCACCTGCTGGCATTCGCGGTAGCTGGGTCCGCCCGGCTCGGGCGCGCCAGTGCCGGGCGCGTCCTTGGGGTCCATACCGTCGATATCGAAGGTCAGGTAGGCCGGCTCGTCGCCCAGCACCTCGTGGATCTTCGCGATCGTGGCCTCGACCCCGATCTCGAAGAAATCCTCGATGGTGATGATCGTGACTCCGCGCTCATAGGCCCAGTCCAGATCGTCGGGCGCGTAGAGCGTGCCGCGAATGCCCAGCATGACGTAGCGCTTGGGATCGACGACATTCTCCTCGATGCCGCGCCGGAAACAAGTCGCGTGGTTGTAGCGATGGCCCAACAGCTCGTCATGGGTATCGGGGTGGGAATCGAATTGCAGCAGGCCGAGCGGGCCATGCTTGGCCGCGACCGCACGCAGGATCGGCAAGGTGATCGAATGGTCGCCACCGATGCCCAGGGGCAGGGCGCCGGACTCGACGATCTCCGCCACGAATTTCTGGATCGAATCGTAGCTGCCCATCAGATCGAGCGGGTTGACCGCGGCATCTCCCAGATCGGCGACGCGGCATTCCTTGAAGGGCTGCATCTTGGTGACGAAATGGGTCTGGCGGATCAGGCGCGACATCTCGCGCATCTGGGCCGGGCCCTGGCGCGCGCCATCGCGGTTCGACGAGCCCCAGTCGAGCGGCACCCCGTACATGGCGATATCCAGCCCCTCCGCCGATTCGCGGAAAGCCGCGCGCATGAAGGTCGCGATCTGGGCGAAGCGCGGCACGAATTTCGAATCGATGGGCTCCAAGCCGTTCGTGCTCATTCCAATAGGTCCTCCGAAAATGGCCAGTTCATTCGGAGCCTAGCCGAAGCCGCCGAGCCAGGAAAGCGCCGGTCGCCGATCCCCGCGGCGCTTGTGAAGCCTCGATTCCGGGCCTAGAAGAAGAGGCCCGCGCCGGACGGGCCCGACCAAGGACCCGCCGCGATGAGCGCCCTAGACCCGACCGCCACTCGACCCGTGCAGCCGCAATGGCTGGGCATCCTGCTGGTCCTGATCGGCGCGGCGGCCTATGGCGTTCTGGTCGTCGCCGCCAAGCTGACCTACGAACACGGATCGGACCCCGTGACGGTCCTGTTCGTGCGCGCCATCGGCTTTTTCGTCCTGCTGCTGGTCTTCCGTCGCGCGACCGGGCGGCCCATCGGCCTGCCGCCGACCGTGCGCTATCTCTGCCTCGGCCTGGGCGTCTTCCTGGCCTTCCAGACCTGGTGCAACTACGCCGCCATCACCTTCATCCCAGTCAGCCTGGCGATCCTGCTGCTCTACACCTATCCGATCTTCGTCGCCCTCGCGACGCGGCTGATCGAGCGCGAACGGCTGGGGGCCATCAAGGCCGGGGCGGTCGTGATCGCCTTCACCGGATTGGCGCTCAGCCTCCAGGTTCATCCCGGGGCGCTCGATCCGCGCGGCCTCGGCCTGGGCCTGATGGCCGGGCTGGGCCTCGCCATCACCGTCATGCTGTCGAGCCGCATCCTGCGCCGCGCGGACAGCGCGCGCATGACCCTGCATTTCACCGCCTCGACCTCGGCCTGCTATTTGGCGGTCCTGCTCCTGACCGACGGCTGGGCCTGGCCGGTGGATCAGATCGGCTGGCTGCTGCTGCTGGCCATGCCGCTGGTCTATATCGTCGCCATGCTGTGTTTCTTCTCGGCGGTCACGATCATCGGCCCGCTGAAGGCCGCGACCTTCAACAATCTGGAACCGGTCACCACGATCCTGCTTGCCGCCCTCCTGCTCGGCGAGGCATTGGGCCCCTGGCAATATGTCGGCGCGGGGTTGGTGATCGGCGCGCTGTTCGCCATGCAGATTGGCAATCGGAGGTCGAAGGCGCGCGCGGCGGCCGGGTCATGACGCTCGAGGCAACGCCGCCCGTACCCATGCCGGCCGGCGCGGGGCGCGCCTGGCTGGGCGCGGCGCTCGCCCTGTTCGGTGCGGTCGCGGCGGCTGCTCTTCTGGTCACGGCGCGCGGCCTCTACGATTACGGCGCCAACCCGCTGACCGTGCTGTTCATCCGGGCCTTCGGCTTCGTCACCCTGCTCGCTCTCTTCCTGCGGCTGACCGGGCGGCCGATCCGCATGGCGCCCAGCGAACGCTATCCCAGCCTCGCCCTCGGCCTGCTTCTCTCCTTCACGACCTGGGCCAATTACACAGCCGTCAGCCTGATCCCGGTCAGCCTGTCCATGCTGCTGCTCTATACCTATCCGCTGATGGTCGCGGTCGCGATGCGCCTGGTCGAAGGCGAGAAGGTGCGCCGGATCCAGTATGTCGCGATCCTGATCGCCTTCATCGGCCTCGCCGTCTCGCTGGAGGTCGCCAAGGGGCCGCTCGAACCGGTGGGTGTCGCGCTCTCCCTCGCCTCGGCCACCGGGCTGACCGTCATCGTTCTGGTCAGCAACCGGATCCTGCAGCGCGCCGACAGCCGGCGGCTGACCTTGCATATGGCGACAACAAATTCGCTCTGCTACGGCGGCGCGATGCTGGCGACGGGCGGCCCAGCGATCCCCGGCGATCCCGCCATCGCTTTGATCCTGCTGGTTTTTCCGCTGGGCTATTTCATGGCGATCCTGGGCTTCTTCTCGGCCATACCGCTGATCGGACCGACCCGCGCCTCGATGTTCAGCAATATGGAGCCGATCGCGGCCATGAGTTTCGCCGCCCTGGCTCTGGGCCAGCCGGTGAGCGGGGTCGGATGGATCGGCGCCGCATTGGTCGTCGGCGCGGTCCTTGTGGTGCAGATCGCCGCCGCCATTCCGCAAGCGACCAAGCCATGATCCATCGACCCTGGCTGGGCGGCTTCTTCGTCGTCCTGGGCGCCTTCGGCTTCTCGCTCGGCGTCGTCCTGACGCCTTTCGTTTATGACAGCGGCACCGACCCCGCCACCCTGGTGATGTGCCGGGCCGCGGGCTATGCGCTGCTGCTCTATCTCGCCCTGCGCCTGTTCCGGCGGCCGCGCGTCCTGCCGCCGGCGGTGCGCTACAAGGCGCTGCTGCTGGGCGGGATTTTTTCCGTCCAGTCGATGTGCTTCTTCACCAGCATCACCCTGATCCCGGTCAGCGTCGCCGCGATCTCGG
>CAUZWC010000232.1:0-5296 GCA_963583595.1 Alphaproteobacteria bacterium
TCTCGATCGAGCATGTCACCCTGATGACCGGCGCGCGCGCCTACGGCTCTCATCTGGGGCGGTTCAAGACGCCCAGCGAGGAGACGGACCTGACCCATTTCCCGCCCAATTTCTATTTCGACATGCAGCGCTGGCTGGAGGCGCGCCATGCCCAGGGCCGCAAATGGCGCTGGACCAATCTGCGGCCCTGCGTGGTGATGAGCGTGGGCATCGGCAGCCCGTACAATCTGCTGAACATCATCGCGGTCTATGCCTCGATCGCGAAAGCCCTGGGCGAGCCGTTCCGCTTCCCGGGCAACGAGGCGGGCTATCGCCGCATCACCCAGGCGCTGGACGCCGAGCTGCTCGCCGAGGTCTGCGTCTGGGCGGCGGAAGAAGAGCGCGCCCATGGCGAATATTTCAACGTGACCAACGGTGACGTCTACCGGACGGAGCATGTCTGGCCCGATTTCGCCGAGTGGTTCGGCCTGCCCCTGGGCGGCATCCAGAAGATCGACCTCAAGACGGCGATGGCCGACAAGGAATCGCTCTGGGCCGAAATTGTCGAAACCCACGGGCTGCGCAAGTTCACCCTGGAACAGTTCGTCTACTGGCCCCAGGGCGATTCCATGTTCAGCCGGGATTGGGACGATTTCCATTCGACCAACAAACTCCGCCAATTCGGCTTCGAGGGCTTTCGCGACACGCGCAAGATGTTCCTGCGCCTGTTCACCGAAATGCGCGATCTGAAGATTATTCCTTGAGCGCGGCGTTCGCGATGGGGCGAGACCCAAGCCGATGACCCATCGCCTGGTCGTCATCAATGCGCATGAGCGCCATTCCGACACCATTCTCGACGTCGGGAAGCGGAACGAGGCGGCGACCTGCCGCGTTGCCGGCGCGGATGCCGACTGCGTGGCCTTCGGGTCGACCTTCGCGCCAACTGCGCGTAAGGCGCTCGAAGGAGATGCTCGGGATGTTTTGCGCTACGGGTGAGGCATCTCTCGCCGATGACACGATCCGGGCCGTGGCGGGCGGGCTCGGCGTGAGAGGCTACGCGGCACCCGCCGGCTATTGATTCGGGAAGCGCCCCGGCGGGCCGTCCCCGATGACGGCCCGCTCCTGGCTTACCGCCTCACGAAGATCGTGGACGAGTTAGGCGAGGATCCGCCTCAGGCCTCGGGCTTGCGGACCTGCTTGAGCGACTGTTCGAAGACCGCGCGTTCTTCCTCATGCTTGGTCGTATCGGCCAGGGCGAAGAAGGCGCGGGCCCTGCCGCTCGCTTCGTAGCGGAAGGTCGTGCCCTCGGGGATGAAGATCAGGTCGCCGGGCTTGCCCACGGTCACGCCCTCATCGGTGCGGAAGCGCAGTTCGCCTTCCAGCACGTAGAAGACCTCGTTGTAATTCAGGGTCCAGGGGATCGAGATATCCTCGAATTCGACGATGCCCGCGCCCAGGTCGTCGGACAGCGGGTCCTCGACGATCCGCGCGACGTTGAGCGCGCCGGTCGCCACCGGCACCTGCTTGAATTCCCGATCCCCGGCCTTGAACAGCTTGATGGCGGACATGGTTTTTCCTCCCCGTGGTTTGCGATCTGCGGCCAAGGATATAGCTGATCGCCGGAGTTCGAGGAAAGCGTCGATGCCATCCGGTCTTCGTTCGCCGCTTGGTTGCAACGGTCTTGCCAGTTTTCGCTCCCGGAATACACGGTTCGAATGGCACGACGCATGCGCATGCAGGCATTCCTGGCCGCGCTGATTCTGGCGGCCCCGGTCGTGGCGCCCGCGAATACCGTCTTTGCGGACGAATTCGAAGATGCGCGCAAAGACTATCTCCTGCTCCTCCTGTGGGGCGGTTTCGCCGAGGCGTCGGAAGCGGCGGGCGCGGCGTCGGCCTTCGCCGAGGAACGATTCGGGCAGACCTACACCCGGTTGGCTCTCGCGCTGAGCGAGTTGGCCGTGATCGAGACGCGCCGCGGCGAGGCGTATCTCGCGGTGGATCATCTCGAGCGCGCATTGGAAATTTGCAAGATTTCGGAGGCTGCGGAGCCGGCATTGGTCGTCGGCTGTTTCGCGGCTCTGGCCGAGGCGTAAGCCGCCGCGGGCGAGCCGGCAACAGCCATTGCGGCGGTGGCCGCGTGGCTCGGCTGGGTGCGCGCGGGAGATAGCGGCGAGACGGCGCGGTATGAGGCCGAACTGATTCCAGTGCTGGCTGAGGCGGGGGCCGCGTCGGGCGATCTCGACCGGGCGGGCAAGACACTCGACGCCGCGATCGAGGAGGTGTTGGATACGGGGTCGATCCGCACCGATCGCCTCGTCTCCGTCTCCCGTCGCCTGGCCGGGCAATTCTACAATACCGGCCGGTTCGATCTTTCCCGCCCGGTTCATGACGCGATCCCCGATCTGATCGTGAACCCGGACAAGGCGGCCTTCGACCGGCAGATCAACGAATTTCTCTACGACCAGATATCGGCGACAGCCGATCCCGAGGACGACCCCGTCTGGATCGGCAAGGCTCGGTCGGAAATCCTTCTCGTTCTGCCGGAGGCGAGGGAATTGCCGGGCCGGGCCTCCTGGCAGGATGCCCGGGTTGCGCGAACGGATGTGCTTCACGTGATCTCCCGGGAGATGATTTTTCTGGTCGTGCTCGTGCAGGCCGATCCGGGCATGGCGGTGGGGCGTGACGGAACCTATGCGCCGGAACGGCTTATCGACGAACTAGGCGTCATGGCGCCGGAAGTCGTCAGCTGGGGAGAGGAAGGCGCCGCCCCGGTCTCGTTCGCGAGCCTGAGCTATTGGCTTCTCATCATGGACGGGTTGTCCTGCGGCACCTTCGCGCCGACCTCCAGCGCCGGGCAGTCGAAGGTGCTATTGGGGGTGCTGTGCCAGCTCGCTGCCTGCCCGGTCGCGGCTTCCGATATACGTTGCTTCGTCGCCCATATCGGGGTCCGCGGCTACTCCCTCCCGATGGGCCAGTAATTCGCGGGCGGGTCGAGGCTGGCGGCCTGTCCGAGCACGATTGCTTTTGCTAGGATATACCATATAACTGAACCGACGTTCAGTTATATCCGCATCGTTCCGTCCCAGGGAGATTTGCCGTGCAGTTGAGCCGCGAGGACCTGCTCGACGCCTACCGCGCCATGAAGACCATGCGTGAGTTCGACGAGCGCCTGCATATCGAGTTCGCGACCGGCGAGATTCCCGGCTTCGTGCATCTCTATTGCGGCGAGGAGGCGAGCGGCGCGGGCATCTGCGCCCATCTCGACGACCGCGACCATATCGCCTCGAACCATCGCGGCCATGGCCATTGCATCGCCAAGGGCTGCGACGTGGTCGGCATGATGGCGGAGATCTACGGCAAGGAAACGGGGCTCTGCGGGGGCAAGGGCGGCTCCATGCATATCGCCGATCTGGAGAAGGGCATGATGGGCGCCAACGGCATCGTCGGCGCGGGCACGCCGCTGGTCTGCGGCGCAGCGCTCTCGGCCAAGACCCTGGGGACGGGCGGGGTGGCGGTGGCCTTCACCGGCGATGGTGGCTCCAACCAGGGCGCGGTCTATGAATCGATGAACCTGGCGGCGGTCTGGAACTTGCCGGCGATCTTCGTCTTCGAGAATAACGGCTATGGCGAGGCCTCGGCCTCGAGCTGGGCCACGGCGGGCGGCTCCATCGCCAGGCGGGCCGACGGTTTTGGCATTCCCCAGGTCACGGTCGACGGCGCGGATTATTTCGCCGTGCGCGAGGCGGCGGGCGAGGCCGTGGCGCGCGCCCGGGCGGGCGAGGGGCCCAGCGTCATCGAATGCGAGATGCGCCGCTTCCACGGCCATTTCGAGGGCGATCCACAGACCTATCGCACCGAGGAAGAGCTGGCCGAGGTGCGCGCGACGCGCGACCCGATCACGCGCTTCGTCGCGCGGGTGCGCGAGGCGGGCTTGCTGGAAGAAGCCGATTTCGCGGCGGTGGACGAGGAGGTCGGCGCCCTGATCGAACGCGCGGTGTCGGAGGCGAAGGCGGCCAAGGTGCCCGCCGTCGAGACCCTCGCCGATCATGTCTATTCCAGCTACTAGGGCGGCAAGATGAACACCTCGACAAGCACGCCCGCAAAGCCGAAGACCTTCCGCGCCGCGATCAACGAGGCGCTGAAGCAGGAAATGCGCCGCGACGAGCGCGTCATCGTGATGGGCGAGGACGTCGCCGGCGGTCGCGGCGGGCCGGCCGGGACGGAGGAGGCCTGGGGCGGCCCCTTCGGCATGACCAAGGGGCTGATCAAGGAATTCGGCCCGGGCCGGGTGCTCGATACGCCGATCACCGAGGCTGCTTTCGTCGGCGCGGCGACGGGTGCCGCGATGACCGGGTTGCGACCGGTGGTCGAGATCATGTTCGTCGATTTCATGGCCGTGGCCTTCGACCAGATCCTCAACCAGATGGCCAAGATCAAATACATGTTTGGCGGCAAGGCGACCCTGCCGATCACCGTGCGCTGCCTTTACGGCGCGGGCTTTCGGGCGGGCGCCCAGCATTCGCAATGCCTCTATCCGATGCTGACCCATATTCCGGGCCTCAAAGTTGCCATTCCGGCCTCGCCCTACGAGGCAAAGGGGATGCTGGCCGCCGCGATCCGCGACGACGACCCGGTCTTCTTCTTCGAGCACAAGGCCACCCTGGGCATGCGCGAGGCGGTGCCTGACGAGGAATACGTCATTCCCTTGGGCCAGGCCCGCACCATGCGCGAGGGCAAGGATGTCACCATCGTCGCCATCGGGCGCATGGCCCTGTTCGCCGCCAAGGCGGCCGAGACATTGGCGGGGGAGGGGATCGATTGCGAGTTGGTCGATCCGCGCACGACCTCGCCCTTCGACCGCGAGGCGATTCTGAAGAGCGTGCGCAAGACCGGCCGGCTGGTGGTGGTGGACGAGGCCTATCCGCGCTGCAACATGGCGACGGATATCGCGGCCCTGGCCGCCCAGGAGGTCTTCCGCGATCTGCGCGCCGCCCCCCGCATGGTCAGCCCGCCCCATACTAGCGTGCCCTTCGGCGGGCCGCTGGAGGATGCCTATGTGCCCAGCCCGGCGCGCATCGCCGAGGCCGTTTATGCCGTCATGAACGACAAATAGAACGATCAATCAGGGATCCAGCCGAATGAGCGATATCCAAGCCGTCACCATGCCCAAGATCGGCCTGACCATGGAGGAAGGGACGGTCGCCCTCTGGCAGGTCGCCGAGGGGGATGCCGTCGCGCCCGGCCAGCACATCGTCGATATCGAGATCGAGAAGAGCACCAATGAGGTCGAGGCCCGGGTCGCCGGCGTGATGCGGCG
>CAUZWC010000233.1:0-5261 GCA_963583595.1 Alphaproteobacteria bacterium
GGGCCGGGGGCCGGGACTCGTCCGTCATGGTGCGGCGCGCCCTTCCTTTCGCCTTGTGCTATGACCCAGTGGCATGATGAGAGGCCTGTATGGCGCGGCATCGGAAGCCGCGCAAGCGGGCGAACCCGGCCGAAACGAGGTCAGACGAGGGGCCATGCCGAGCATCGTGATCCCGACCCTGAATGCCGGCGAAAGCCTCGCGCGGCTGCTGCCCTGCCTGGCCAGTCAAGCAGGCGAAATCATCGTATCGGACGGCGGCTCGATGGACGATACCCGCGCCATCGCCCTGTCCCATGGCGCGGTCCTGGTCGAGGGGCCGGCGGGGCGCGGTCCGCAGCTCGCCCGCGGCGCGGCGGCGGCGGCCGGTGACTGGCTGCTGTTCCTCCATGCCGATCTGGTGCCGGGGGATGGCTGGGCCGATGCGATGCATGCCCACATCGCCGGGTCGGACGGGGTCGACAGGGCGGCCGTCTTTCGTTTCGCGCTCGACGATCCGGCTCCCCAGGCGCGGCGGGTCGAGCGGCTGGCCAATTGGCGCGGCCGGCGGTTGGCCTTGCCCTATGGCGATCAGGGATTGCTGATCTCGCGTGGCCTCTACGACCGGATCGGCGGCTATCGCCCGCTACCGCTGATGGAGGATGTCGATATCGTGCGCCGCCTCGGCCGCGACTGCCTCGTCCTGCTCGACGCGCCCCTGGTCAGCTCCGCCCGGCGCTATCGGCGTGATGGCTGGTGGGCTCGGCCGGCGCGTAACCTGCTTTGCCTGTCGCTCTATCTGGCCGGAGTGCCGGCGACGGCCCTGCGCCGGCTCTACGGGTGAGGGGCAGGATGGGACCGCGCCGCGACTTGATCATCTTCGCCAAGGCGCCGCGTTACGGCGCGGTCAAGAGTCGCCTCGCGGCCGGGATCGGCGAGGCCGCGGCCCTGCGCTTCTACCGGGCGACGACGGCGGGGCTGATCCGCCGGGTCGCGCGGAATCCCCGCTGGCGAAGCACTATTTGGGTCACACCGGACGACTATGCCGGGCAGAGCCGCTTCTGGCCGTGCGACATCGCGCGCCGGGCTCAGGGCGGGGGCGATCTGGGGGAGAGAATGCTGCGCGCGCTCGCCGCGTCGGGGCCCGGGCCGGCGCTGCTGATCGGCAGCGATATTCCCGGGATCCGGGCGCATCATCTGGCCGAGGCTTTCGCTCTGCTCGGGCGCAACGAGGTGGTGTTCGGGCCGGCGGAGGATGGCGGGTTCTGGCTGGTCGGGCTGCACCGTCCGGACCGCCATCCGAGCCTCTTTAGTGGCGTGCGCTGGTCGACGGAACATGCCCTGGCCGATTGTCTGGCGAATATTGCGCCCGGCACAAAGGTCGGCCTGGCGGCAAAGCTGTCGGATGTCGATGACGCGGCGGGCTATGCCCGGATGTGCGAGGGTTAGGTCGCGCCGCCCATATGTTCCTGAAGACGGGGCATCAATTCGACCAGATTGCAGGGCCGCAAGCGCGAATCGAGCTGCCATTTGAGGATGCCGTCCCAGCCGTCCTTGCAGGCGCCGGGAGAGCCGGGCAGGGCGAAAAGGTAGGTGCCGCCGGCCACGCCGCCGGTCGCCCGCGACTGCATGGTCGAGGTAGCGATTTTTTCGTAGCTCAACATCCGGAACAGTTCACCGAAGCCGTCAATCCGCTTCTCGTAGATCGCCTCGAAGGCTTCGGGCGTCACATCCCGTCCGGTCAGGCCGGTGCCGCCCGTGGCGATCACCGCGTCGATCTGGGGGTCGCCGATCCAGCCGCGCAGGCGGTCGGTGATCGCGCCGATCTCGTCGCGCACGATCGCGCGGTCGGCCAGGACATGACCGGCTTCGGCGATGCGTTCGACGAGGATTTTGCCCGATCGGTCATCGGCGAGGCTGCGGCTGTCGGAAACGGTCAGGACCGCGATGCGGACCGGCAGGAAAGCCCGCGACTCGTCAATTCTCGACACTTTTGCCCATGGTCTCGGTCTTGGCGACGATGCGGGGCTTGCCGTCGAGGGCGATATAGGCCGGCCATTCCCCGGCGGCGATCGCGTCGAGCGATGGCGTGTCCTGGTCCAGCCGATCTCGGTAGATCCAGAAATAGGTCAGCACCCGCTCGATATAGTTCCGCGTTTCGCGCGAGGGCAGGCTCTCGATAAAGACCAGTGGATCACCGTCATAGCGGGTGTTGCGGTCCCATTTTGCCAGATTGCCCGGCCCGCCGTTATAGGCCGTCATCATGCGGAACAGGTCGCCATCGACCTCGCTATAGCCAATGAGGTGGAGCAGGTAAGCCTGGCCCAGGCGCATATTCTTCGCCGGATCGTAAAGGCTGCTGGAGCGGATCGAGCCGAGTCCTTCGAGATTGGCGACGAAGCGCGCCGTCGCCGGCATTAGCTGCATCAACCCGCGCGCACCGGCATGGCTTATGGCCCGGGGCTTGAACTGCGATTCCTGGCGCATGACTGCATAGACCAGCGCCCGGTCGACCTGGAAGCCATTCTCAGGCCGCCAGGCCGGTATCGGGAAATGCGCGGAGTCGAAACGGTTGCCGCCATCCGCTTCCAGCGCACCGGCGACCCGCAGGGACAGGCTAGGCAGGTTTGCGCCCACGGCGACCACGGCGATCGCGCGGGTCATTGCCGCCGTCTCAGGATGAATGCGGCGCAGTTCTTGTTCTGCCCAGTCGCGCTCGCCGGTCTGCAGCAGGGCCAGGGCCCGTGCACCACGCGGATCGGCCTTCAGCCCGGCGAGATCGCCGTTCGAGGAGGCCGGAAGCTGCCAGTCGAAATCGAGCGGCAGGCCGAGCGCGCGGCGGGCCAGCAGGCCATAGAAGGTGTGGCGTTCCTCGGCCGCACGGCGCAGCCAGGCCGAAACCTGGGAAGGATTGCGATTGACCAGATGAACCCTGGCGGCCCAATAGGCGCCGGCGGCGCGGTTCCAGCGGCTGGCATGTTTTGCCTTGGCGAGGGCTTCGAAATGGCGGCTCGCGCCGTCGAGATCGCCGAGGCGCCAAGCGGCGAGCCCGCCCGCCCAATGGGCCTGGGTCGCCCATTCGCCATTCGGAGCGGCGGCATCGGCAGCCGCCAGGGCTTCCTTGTCCTTGTTGTTCAGGTAGAAATTTTCGGCGACGCTGGCCCGGATACGCGCGATTTCGACCGAATCGAACAGGCGCTTCGCCTCGTCGGTCTGAAGGATTTCCATCGCGCCGCTTGGCCAGCCCTTGCTGAGCCGGTTGCGGATCGTCTTCTCGATGGTCGTCTTGCGCTTGGTTGCGGCCGGCCCGAGCGACTTGGACGAGCGGTAATAGCCGTCGTCGTCGTGGGAAAACGTCCAGCCGGAATAGATGCTGCCGCTGGGGGCGGGCGGATTGGCCGCGCCCTTGGGCTGGCGCTTCTTCGCCAAGCCATAGATCCGGTTGGCTTCCGGCAAGTCGGCATATTCGGCCAGCCAGTCGCGCAGCTCGGCATATTTCGAGCGATAGGCTGTGGGGTGTAGATAGCGCTGAGCCAGGACATAGCCGAGCAGACGCCTGTCCTTGAGCTTTTTGATCTCGCGATCGGCAGCCTGCAAGCGACCGACCTCTTGGAGACCGAAAATGGCGCGATAGGTTGCGGTGTCCTCGAACCCGAGGACGCCGGGAAGGCCGATCTGGCCGTCTATGTCGAAAATCGTCGCGAGGGCAGCCGTCTCGACGCTGCCATCGGCGGCTCGGGCAACGCTCGCCGGTGCGGACATGATGGCGGCAGATAACAAAACGGCGCCGATGAGAAGCCGTGCCGCTGCTTCGCCCCCCGAGGCGGTAATGGTTCCGAGACTCCAAGTCACGGAGACTGGATACGCACAAAATGGCGATTGATCAAGGCAACGGATTCCGCTCAGCCGACCTTTTCTGTGGACAATATAGGCAAGCTATTGTTCTTGCTTCGATTCGTCCAAACCGTCCAATTTTTCCTGAATGGCCAAAATATCCTGCCAGGCCGCCCGCTTCCCGGCCGGCGAGCGCAGCAGATAGGCCGGATGGTAAATCGCCGTGGCGGGAATCGATCGCGCCATGAAGGCGTTCTCGTAGGTAAACCAGCGGCCGCGCAGGCGCTTGATGCCCTCGCTCTTGCCCAGGAGGCTCTTGGCGGAAGAGCCGCCAACCATGACCAGCAGTTCGGGATCGACCAAGCTGATCATGCGTTCGACGAAGGGCAGGCAGGCGGCGATCTCGCCCGGCGTCGGTTGGCGATTTCCCGGCGGCCGCCAGAACAGCATGTTGGTGATGAAGAAGGCTTCGCGGTCCAGGCCGATCCAGCCGAGCATGCGGTCGAGGAGCTGGCCGCTGACACCGACGAAGGGGAGGCCGCGGCGGTCCTCGTCGGCCCCCGGGGCCTCGCCCACGAACATGATCCGCGACGCGGAATTGCCATCGCCGAAGACGAGATTGGTGGCCGTCTGTTTCAGGGCGCAGCCGTCGAAGGCGTCGAGCGCGGCGCGCAACTCGTCGAGCGTCTTTGCCTGTCCGGCAGCGTGCTGGGCCGTCTCGTTGACGACCGCGGGCGAGGAAAGGATAGGGGCCGTGCGCGGCCTGACGGCAGGCTGTGGCGGGACGGCGGCCGCCACCGACGCGACGGCCTGATAGCGGTCGACGGGCGTGGCGAGGATCGCCTCGTCGGCGCCAGCTTCCATCTGCCAGCGCAGAAGTTGTGCGAGGTCCCATGTCGACGGCATGGCCCAACCTACCACTCGCATATTGCGGGAGGTAGCCGCATGATGACGGATATGTTATCGCCCGGTCGTGCAGGGACGGCCGTCCGGAAGCATGCCCGCCATCGGGCGGCGATCCGGAGGTGCGAAGGCAGGAAACGCAGCAGGGGAAGTGGCATGGAACGCGAATCGATGGCCTATGACGTGGTGGTCGTGGGGGCTGGCCCCGCTGGCTTGTCTGCCGCGATCCGCCTCAAGCAACTGGCCGCCGAGCGCGAGCGCGAAATCTCCGTCTGCATATTGGAGAAAGGCTCCGAGGTCGGCGCTCATATTCTCTCCGGTGCGGTGGTCGAGCCCCGGGCGCTGAACGAGCTGTTTCCCGATTGGAAGGACATGGGCGCGCCGCTGAAGACCCCGGCGAAGGAGGACCGGTTTCTGTTTCTGACGGCGTCCAAGGCGATCCGGCTGCCGACCCCGCCCCAGATGCACAACGAGGGCAACTACATCGTCAGCCTGGGCAATCTGTGCCGCTGGTTGGCCGAGCAGGCCGAGGCCCTGGGGGTCGAGAT
>CAUZWC010000234.1:0-5260 GCA_963583595.1 Alphaproteobacteria bacterium
CCCATGACCCCGCCCAGGCCGGAGACGAGCAGAAAGGGCGGGCCTGAGCCGTGTTCCTCGAAATAGAGGCTCTCGCCGTCCGGCAGGGTCAGGTGTGGCATGGTCCTTCGTCCTTCGATCTCGATGTCCTTCGTCGGCCCCCCTCCCTGACCTTCTCTCTGTTCACGGGGAGAAGAAAAATTGGGATGCGCCGGTTCGGGTGCCGGGGGTTCAAGGCCGCGCTAGGTGCGGTTAACAAGCCCTCCCCCGAGCGCGGGGGGAGGGTTGGGAGGGGCCGGTGGCACGGCCTTGTCCTCGGTCAATCGGCCGCCCTGCCGAACACCGTCTCCGCCTCGATCTGTTCCACATCCTCGGGCCGGGGAAAGGGGGCGGGGGCCGGTTGGCCTTCCGTCCGGGGACGCCCGATCGCGCCGAAAAAGGTTTCCAGGCCGCCGGGCAGCAGGGTCCACATCATTTTGAGCGGATGGTCGGTGTCGTTGACGATCTTGTGGCGCCGTCCGGGGCCCAGATAGACGGTGGTGCCGGGCGTGACCCGCTGTTCCTCGCCGCCATCGATCACGACGGCGCCTTCGCCTTCCCAGAAGAACAGCAACTCCTCCTCGACCGGGTGAAAATGCTCGCGGATGAAGGAATGGGGCGCGATTTCCTGGACGCCGGTCGAGAGGCGACCATCGCCGGGCAAGTTATGGCGTCCGACCCGCACCTCGGCGTATCCGTTGGCGGGTTCCGGCTGCCACCAGCTGTCGCCCGTTTCCGGCGTTACGACGAGCGCCACCGAATCGGTTGGGGACTCGGCGGGGGAATTGGCGTTGGGGTCGGGGCGATCGGCCATGGCGGCCTCCCTGGAGAGATTCGCGAGAGGCCGATGATAGCGCCGAAGGGGTATGCCGGAAAAGAAAAGGCCCGATCGAAGACCGGGCCGGTGGCAACGCGGTGATTTGGAGAGTGGAGCGTCTTAGGCGCTGAATAGATCCTGGCGCAGGATGTCCATGCTCTCGTCGATCTGGCAGTTATCGGCCCGGATCGCGATATCGCCCATCTCGTTGCCGACGGCGTTGAAGACGGCGATCGCGTCCAGCATGCCGGGGTATCCGGTGCTGCGGCTCTCGAACGAGACTTCCACGGCGGTTTCCCGTCCGACGTCCTCGAACAACCCGTCGGCGGTCTGGATCGTTTCGAATGTTTCGTTCATCGCTCGCTCTTTCTTCCGTACCCGGCCCCGAGAGGCTTCGGGTTTATTTTAGCAAGCTACGGGTCAACTTTGCGGTTATCTCTAAATATAATAAAAACAATGAGTTAGAGAAAATCGACGGGATCTTAATCTGCTAATAGTTGTTTGCATTTTATAAATTGCAGGCGATCTGAGAGGGAATCAGTGCGAATCGCGCAAAAGGGAAACGGCCGGCCCCGGTGAAGGGCGCCGGCCGTTTCGCAACGAAACGATGGGCGGAATGGCTCAGGCGGTGCGCAGCTCCGCCGTGCGGGCATCGTTGATCTTGCCGTCCTCGCCGACCGCGACGCCATAAAGGGCTTCGGCATTCTCGCGGCTGATCATCTGGTTCCGCACGTCCAGGGCCACCATTTCGGGGTCCCGCGTCTTCGGATCGCCGAAACCGCCACCGCCCGGCATTTCGAGCAACAGGGTATCGCCCGGCGGGATCGATTGCTGACCCTTGGAACGCATCTCCTTGCCCGAACCGAGGCTGACAACGCCCTTGTAACCGTTATGGCCGCCGTCGCGCCCCTTGGGGGCGTTGTGGCAGCGCTCGAACATGGCCAGGACGTCGAAGGGGATGCCGTCGGCGCCGGTAATTTCGATGATCTGGCCCAGGCCGCCGCGGAACTTGCCCGCGCCGCCGGAATCCGGCCGGAATTCCTTGCGCCAGAAGATCACGGGGGCGATCGATTCGTTGGCCTCGACCGGCATGCCGCGCACGCCAGAGGGAAAGGCGGTGGCCGAGAGGCCGTCCTTGATCGGCCGGGCGCCCGCGCCACCGCTGTTGAACTGCAGCATCTCGAAATCGGGGATATTGCCTTCGTAACCGGAACCGCCGGACACCGAAGCCCCGCCGCGAAGCTGGACGTTCCACAGGCTGGCCGCGCCTTCGGCCTGCACGCCGCCATGGATCACCTGATGCAGGCAGCCGAGGACCGTGTCCGGCAGCAGATGGCCGATGATATGGCGGGCGGCGACCGCGTAGGGGCGCTGGACATTGAGGATCGAGCCCTCGGGCGCGGCGAAGGTGATCGGCAGGAGCGAGCCGTAGTTGTTCGGCACGTCCGGCGCCACGATGCATTTCACGCCGAAACAGGTATAGGCCTTGGTGTAGTTAAAGACGACGTTGATGCCAAACCCGCTGGCCGGCGAGGAGCCGGCATAGTCGACATGAATGCTCTCGTCGTTGACGGTCAGGGCGGCCTTGAGGGTGATCGGCTCGTCGTAGCCGTCCATCGTCAGCTGGTTATGGAAGGTGCCTTTGTCCAGCTTGCGGATCTTCTCGATCGTCGCGACGCGCGACTGCTCGATGATGTATTCGCCCAGGTTTTTCAAGCTGTCGAGGTTGAATTCGCGCATCATTACGACGAGTCGCTGGCAGCCGGCATCGTTGGCCGCGGCGAAGGAATAGATGTCGCCCTCGACCTGCATGGGCTCGCGCACGTTGGTGCGCAGGATTTCGAGCAAGGTCTCGTTAACCTCGCCGCGCTTGAACAGCGGCATGATCGGGATATTGACGCCTTCCTCGTAGACCTGGCGCGCGTCCGGGCCGAAGCCGCGCCCGCCGATATCGACAATATGGCAGGTATTGGCGAAGAGGCCGACGACCTCGCCGTCCAGGAAGGTCGGGGTGACGACCGTGACGTCGTGCAGATGGCCGCTCGTCTGCCAGGGATCGTTGGTGATGTAGTGGTCGCCCGGCTCCATCGTGTCGACGGGGTATTTGTTGATGAAGTGAATGACCGCCTCGGCCATGGCGTTGATATGACCGGGCGTGCCGGTCACGGCCTGGGCGAGCATCCGCCCTTCGCGATCGAACACGCCGGCGGCGAGGTCGCCTGCCTCGCGTACGCTGGTCGAGAAGGCGGTTCGGACCAGGGTCTGGGCCTGTTCCTCGACAACCGAGATCAGGCGATTCCACATCACCTGCATGTGAATCTGGCTCAATGCGTCGGCCATAGTTTCGTCTTCCTCTGTGTTGTCGTCGGTCTTACGGCAAGTCTTACGGCGTTCGTTACGTTCAGGCGTTGTCCTGCCGTTCCATGATGATGTAGCCGAGTGGGTGGATGACGGCATTGTAGCCCTTCGCGATGACCGTGTTGGTGTCATCCTCGACGATCGCGCAGGGTCCCATCATCTCGGTGCCCGGAGCAAGATCCTTACGGTAGTAATAGGGCACCGTCGTGTACTTGCCCGTCTCGCGGTCTAACAGCTGCCGCTCGCCCGCCGGGGCGGAGACGGGATGCTTCTCGACCGGCTCGAAGGATTTGGATTTTTCTATCTGGGTGCTGACCTGCAGCGACCAGGTCAGGATTTCGATGTCGAGCTTCGGGATCGTGCGGTTGTAGAGGGCGTGATACGCGGTCTCGAATCCCTTGCGCATCACCGCATCGCCATCGTCGCCAAGCCTACCGCCGGCGATCTGGACGCCGATTTCGACGCCAACCTCATGACCCTGGCCGACGTAGCGCATGAAGGCGATGACCGTCTCCTTGAGCGGCCGATCTCCGGCACCCGGGTCGACGACCTCGTGCGATTCCTTGCGCATCTGCTCGATCAGCTCGTTGGTAATGCCGATGTTGATCGCGCCGAGACGCTGGTAGTTGCTGCGGATGACCTCGTAAGCCACCGGCGCGCGCAGGAAGCCGATGGCGGAGCCGACGCCGGCGCCGCTCGGGATCACGACCCGACCGATATTCAGTTTTTCGGCCATGCGCGCGGCATGGGCCGGGGCTGCGCCGCCGAACACGACAAGGGTGCGTCGCTCGATATCCTTCCCACTCTCGATGGCGTGGACGCGCGCCGCATTTGCCATGTTCTCGTCGACGATTTCGGCGAGGCCGAGGGCGGCATGGGGCGTGTCGAGCTTGAGGGCGAAGCCGACGACCTTGTCGAGCACCTTTTCCGAGGCGCCGCGATCCAGTTTCATGCGCCCGCCGGCGAAGTTGTCCGGGTCGATGCGACCCAGCACGACATCCGAATCGGTAACCGTCGGGTTCTCGCCACCACGGCCGTAGCAGGCCGGGCCGGGTTCCGAACCCGCGCTCTCCGGGCCCACGGCGATCCGGCCTAGGGCGTCGATATGGGCGATCGAACCGCCGCCGGCGCCGATCTCGACCATCTCGATGACCGGAATACGCAGGGGCAGACCGCTGCCCTTCAGGAAGCGATAGACGCGCGCGACCTCGAAGGTGCGCGAGGTCTGGGGCTGGCCGTCCTCGATCAGGCAGATCTTGGCCGTCGTGCCGCCCATGTCATAGGAAAGGACTTCGTCGAAGTTGAGTTCCCGGGCGATATGGGCGGCGAAGATCGCGCCGCCGGCCGGCCCGGATTCGACCAGTCGAACCGGGAAGCGAACGGCCGTGCTGAGGGTCGTGATGCCGCCGCCGGAAAGCATCAGATAGAGCGGGCAGGCAAGACCCTCGGCGCGCAGGTCGCGCTCGAGATTTTCGAGATGCCGGCTCATCAGGGGCTGGACGTAGGCATTGGCGCAGGCGGTCGAGGCGCGTTCGTATTCGCGCATTTCCGGCGACACTTCGCTGGACAGGCTGAGCTTCAGGTCCGGCATCAGGCGCGCGAGGATGTCGCGGGTACGCTCCTCATGCGCGGGATTGGTATAGCTGTGGAGATAGGTCACGGCCGCGCTCTGCACCTCGGCCTTTTCGAGGATCGGCACGACGGCTTCGACCGAGCTCTCGTCGAGGGGGATGAGAACGTCGCCACGGGCATTGACCCGCTCCTTGATCGGCAGGCGCAGGCTGCGCGGAACCAGCGGCTTGGGCAGGTCGATATTGACGTCGTACTGCTCGAACCGGTTCTCGTTGCGCATCTCGACCGAATCGCGAAACCCCTCGGTGGTGAGCAGCGCGGTGGGAGAGCCCTTGCGTTCGATCAGCAGATTGGTCGCCAGTGTCGTGCCGTAGATCAGGATATCGACGGCGCCCGGATCGAGCTTGGATGTCGCCAGGACGTCCCGGATGCCGGTCATCACACCGCGCTCGGGCCCTTCATGGGTCGTCAAGGTCTTGGCGGTAAACTGCGTTT
>CAUZWC010000235.1:0-5260 GCA_963583595.1 Alphaproteobacteria bacterium
ATCTGGTCTGGCTGGGCTTCAGGCTCGTCTTTCCCGGAAGGGCCTCGGCCGGTCCAGCGGCGGCTGGCGAAGCGCCGCCGCGCGGCCGCACGCTGCGCCAGAGCATCACGGTCGAGGTGCTGAACCCCAAGACGGCCTTGTTTTATCTGGCATTCCTGCCCCAATTCACGGGTATCTCGGCCGCGCTGCCGCTCTGGGGCCAGGTCCTCGTGCTCGGCGCGATCGTTAATCTGCTGTTTTCGGCGACCGATGCCGCTTGCATCCTGTTGTCCGTGGCTGTCTCCACACGTCTCTCCGCCTCCCAATCCGTCAACCGCCTCGCGCGGCGCATCGGCGGCAGCGTTCTGGTGGCGTTGGGCGTCAAACTCGCGGCATCGCGGCCTTGATCGGGCGTGCGGGCCGAAACGGCGCGAGTGGATGCCGATACCCACCGAATTTGTAACCGTTCAGTGACTTTTCTCTTAGCTCTGGCCGAAGGCCCGGTGATGCACTAGTCTTTTGGGCCAAACGGGCTTTCAGGTCCGAAACGGGGAGAGAGCATGGCGCGATCGAAAGCGACGGCCTCGAAGGGGCGGAAGGCGGCCGGCGCGGCCCAGAAGAGCAAGGCGCAGGGCAAAGGGGAGTCCGGATTCGGCACCGATATCGGCGCCTATTCGGCCGAGGACTTGCTCTACTACTACAAGGAAATGCTGGAGATCCGCCGGCTCGAGGAGCGGGCGGGCCAGATGTACGGCATGGGCCTGATCGGCGGCTTCTGCCATCTCTATATCGGCCAGGAGGCAGTGGTGGTGGGGATGCAGGCGGCGGCGATCGAGGGCGACACCGTTATCACCAGCTACCGCGATCATGGCCATATGATCGCCTGCGGCATGGACCCCAAGGGCGTGCTGGCAGAACTGACCGGGCGGCGCACCGGCTATTCCAAGGGCAAGGGCGGCTCCATGCATATGTTCAGCAGGGAGCGGAATTTTTATGGCGGCCACGGCATCGTCGCCGCCCAGGTGCCGATCGGCACGGGCATCGCCTTCGCGCATCGCTACCGCGAGGACGGCCATGTCTGCATGACCTATCTGGGCGACGGCGCGGTCAACCAGGGCCAAATCTACGAATCCTTCAACATGGCGGCGCTCTGGCATTTGCCGGTGGTCTACGTCATCGAGAACAACAAATACGGCATGGGCACCTCGGTCCAGCGCGCCGCGGCCGGCGGCGATTTGTTTCAGCGCGGCCATGCCTACGGCATTCCTGGCGAGATGGTGGACGGCATGGACGTGCTGGCAGTGAAGGAGACGGGGGACAAGGCGTTGGCCCATGCGCGCGCCGGCGACGGCCCCTATATCCTCGAGATGGAGACCTATCGCTATCGCGGCCATTCGATGTCCGATCCGGCCAAGTACCGGACCCGGGAAGAGGTGCAGAAGGTGCGCGAGGAGCGCGACCCGATCGAGCATCTGAAGGAGCGCATTCTCGCCGAGAAACTGGCGAGCGAGGACGACCTAAAGGAGATCGACAAGGCCGTCCGCGCCCAGGTCAAGGAAGCGGCCGAATTCGCACAGGACAGCCCGGAGCCCGATCCCTCCGAACTCTACACCGATATCCTCAAAGAGGACGTGGTCGCGGCCTGACCGCGGCGCTTTGAAACGCCCAGACGCCGTACTCAAGGAGACGAGATGCCTGTCGAGGTGCTGATGCCGGCGCTGTCCCCCACCATGACCGAGGGGACGCTCGCACGTTGGCTGAAGAAAGAAGGCGATACGGTCGCCGCCGGTGACGTGATCGCCGAGATCGAGACCGACAAGGCGACCATGGAGGTCGAAGCCGTCGATGACGGCACCTTGGGCCGCATTCTGATCCAGGACGGCACTGAGGGGGTGGTGATCAACACGCCTATCGCCCTGTTGCTCGGCGAGGGCGAGGATGAGGACGCCCTCTACGAGGCGGCACCGGAATCCGGCGCCAGTCCCGCCGTCGAAGCGGGAGACGATGCCGGGCCATCGGATGAAGAAGAGGCGCCCGAAGCCGAAGCCCCCAAAGCTGAAGCAAAGGCCAAGCCCGAGGTGAAATCCGAGAAGACGCGGCCCAAGGCCGACCGGCCGCCGGATGTCGAGGCCGAGTATGACGGCCCGACGATCACCCAGACCGTGCGCGAGGCGATCCGCGACGGCATGGCCGAGGAGATGCGGCGCGATGGCAATGTCTTCCTGATGGGCGAGGAGGTGGCGCAGTACCAGGGCGCCTACAAGGTCAGCCAAGGGCTGCTCGAGGAGTTCGGCGAGAAGCGGATCATCGATACGCCGATCACGGAGCACGGCTTCACCGGGCTGGGGGTCGGCGCGGCGATGGCCGGGCTGCGCCCCATCGTCGAGTTCATGACCTTCAACTTCGCCATGCAGGCGATGGATCAGATCATCAATTCCGCGGCCAAGACGAATTACATGAGCGGCGGGCAGATGGGCTGCCCCATCGTCTTTCGCGGGCCGAACGGCGCGGCCAGCCGGGTCGCGGCCCAGCATTCTCAGGATTACGGTAGCTGGTACGCCCATTGCCCCGGCCTGCTGGTCGTCGCCCCCTGGTCGGCGGCCGATGCCAAGGGCCTGATCAAGGCGGCGATCCGCGATCCCAACCCGGTGGTCGTACTCGAAAACGAACTGCTCTACGGCCAGAGTTTCGAGGTACCGGACCATCCCGACTGGATCGTCCGCATCGGCAAGGCGCAGATCGTCCGGCCGGGCGAGGACGTCACCATCACGGCTTATTCCCACATGGTTACCATCGCGCTGGAAGCGGCCGAGAAGCTGGCGGAGGAGGGCATCGACGCCGAGGTCATCAACCTCCGGACCTTGCGGCCGATGGACACCGAAACCATCGTCGCCTCGGTCAAGAAGACCAACCGGATCGTCAGCGTGGAAGAGGGTTGGCCGGTGGCCGGCATCGGCTCCGAAATCGCGGCGGTGATGATGGACCAGGCCTTCGACTGGCTCGATGCGCCGGTCGTGCGGGTCTGCGCCGAGGATGTGCCGTTGCCCTATGCCGCCAATCTGGAGGCTCTGGCCCTCCCCGACGTCGCGCGCGTGGTCGCCGCGGCGAAATCCGTCTGCTACCGCGATTGACGCCCCCATACCGATGCAGCCGAGATCGAAATCATGACCATTGAAATCACCATGCCGGCCCTGTCGCCCACCATGTCGGAGGGCACTCTGGCCCGCTGGCTCAAGAAGGAAGGCGATGCCATTTCGGCGGGCGACGTGATCGCCGAGATCGAGACCGACAAGGCGACCATGGAGGTCGAGGCGGTCGATGAGGGAACGCTCGGAAAAATCCTGGTGCCGGACGGCACCGAGGGAGTCGTGGTCAACGCGCCCATCGCCATCCTGCTGGAGGAAGGCGAGGACGAATCCGTCCTGAAGGACGGCGGGGGATCGGCCGGCGGCGGTGCCGCGGCCAAGGCGGAAAAGCCCGAGCCGGCGGCGGAGAAGCAGGCACCCCAGGAATCCAAGAAGGCGGAGGCTGCCGCACCGGCGCCCGAAGAGAAACCCGCGCCGCCATCGGGTTCCGATGAGCGCCTGGTCGCTAGCCCGCTGGCGAAGCGCATGGCGCAGCAGGCCGGGATCGATCTTTCGAAGATAGCTGGCAGCGGACCGCATGGACGGGTCGTGAAGGCCGATATCGAGGCCATGATCCGAGGCGAGGGCAAGGCCCAGGCAGCGCCGGCTGACCAGCCTGCCCCCGAGCCCGCACGGCAGGACGTTGCGGCGGCCACGCCCGCGGCTGCCGCGCCGTCTTCGGCTGCGAAATCGCCCACCGTGCCGGACGAATTGCTGCCGCCCTACGAGGAGATTCCCCATTCCGGCATGCGCAAGGTGATCGCCAAGCGCATGGCCGAATCGAAGCAGACCGCGCCGCATTTCTACGTGACGATGGATTGCGAGATCGATGCGCTGCTGGAGACGCGCAAGGAGCTGAACGATCGCGCGCCGAAGGACGGGCCGGATGCCTACCGGATCTCGGTCAATGACTTTGTCGTTCGTGCGGCCGCCCTGGCCCTGCTTCAGGTGCTGGCCGCCAATGCGACCTGGACCGAGACGGCGACGCGTCGCTTCTCGCGTGCCGATGTCTCCGTAGCGGTCGCCTTGGACGATGGGCTGGTCACCCCGGTGATCCGCGACGCCAGCGGCAAGGGCCTGGCCGCGATCTCGCGCGAGACGAAGGACCTGGCCGAACGGGCGCGCGCGGGCAAGTTGGCGCCGGAGGAATATCAGGGCGGCACGTTCACGGTGTCCAATCTGGGCATGTTCGGGGTGCGCGAGTTCAGCGCGGTGATCAATCCGGGCCAGGGCGCGATCCTGGCCGTGGGCGCGGGCGAGCAGCGCCCGGTGGTCAAGAACAGCGCATTGGCCATCGCCACGGTGATGAGCTGCACCCTGTCGGTCGATCATCGCTCCATCGACGGGGCGGTCGGCGCCCAGCTCATGCAGGCCTTCAAGCGCCTGATCGAGGATCCGCTGACGATGCTGCTCTAGGGGTTTCTCTAGGGAAGGAGAGTGGTGTGCCAATCACCCTTCGAGACGCGCGCTGCGCGCGCTCCTCAGGATGAGGAACCTCTGAATGCCATGGGGTCCTCATCCTGAGGAGGCCCGTCAGGGCCGTCTCGAAGGGCGAGGGGCCGTTGCCATGAAAGCCACGGAAACGGAACGGACATATGGCTGACAAGAATTTCGACCTGATCGTCCTCGGCGGCGGCCCCGGCGGCTATGTCGCGGCGATCCGCGCGGCGCAATTGGGGCTCAAGACCGTCGTGGTCGAGCGCGAGCATCTGGGCGGCATCTGCCTGAATTGGGGCTGCATTCCGACCAAGGCGCTGCTGCGCACGTCCGAGATCTATCATTACATGCAGAACGCCAAGGACTACGGGCTGAAGGCCGAGAATGTCGGCTTCGACACGGCGGCGGTGGTCAAGCGCTCGCGCACGGTCGCCCGGCGCCTCAACAACGGCGTCGCGCATCTGCTGAAGAAGAACAAGGTCGAGGTGATCGACGGCGCCGGCAAGCTGGTCGGCAAGGGCAAGGTCTTGGTGACCAAGGACGGCAAGGAGGTCGCCAGCCTGGCCGCCAAGAACATCATCCTCGCCACGGGCGCGCGGGCGCGGACTCTGCCGGGGCTGGAGCCTGACGGCAAGCTGATCTGGACCTACAAGGAAGCGATGGTGCCGGAGGCGATGCCCAAGCGCCTGCTGGTCATCGGCTCGGGCGCGATCGGCATC
>CAUZWC010000236.1:0-5222 GCA_963583595.1 Alphaproteobacteria bacterium
TTGCGGAACGGTTCCGCGTATTCGCGCAGGAGGTCGTAGTCTTCCTGCGTCCCCTCATCCATGCGGATGTAACTGCTGACCTTGCGTCCGCGATACATCTCAACCATCTGCAATCTCCCTCATAGGTCAGCATTCCGGCCAGGAAGCTTGGCGCGATCATACGCCGATCTTGGATGAATTCAATTGCCGACAACCCGATCCGCGATCCAAATTCGGTGGTGGTGGCAGATCTTCTCGAAATGGCAGACCGGGCCCGGGGTGGCGAGGGGCGAGGTCAGGCCACGCTGCTGCTCGCCGACGATGCCGACATCCTCGGCTGCCGTGCGGTCCAGGCGTTCGTAATAATGCTCCGCCCGCTCGGCGAAATCGGGCCGGGCGACGGTTTCCGACGGGAAGCAGGAGCCGATGACAAGGGTGCAGGTTTCGGGGCCGGTCGGAATCAGGCGGTTGTACCACATGGCCTCGCGTTGGCAGGACATGGCCAGAGACGGGTAGATCCAGGACCAGATCGAGCCGTCGCGGGTGCGCGCGTCCAGGCCGGAGATCGCGGGAAAGGGCTCGCGCCCCGGCAGCAGGCCCCGGCTGCCCGTGTGGCGCGCGACGAGAACGCCGAAATTCGCGCCGTAGTCGAGCTGCACCGGCGCCTCCGGTCCGCCGCCGCCGAATTCCGAGGTGGCATTGCCGCTCATCGCCGCGGCGGCCGGGTCCTCGTTCTTGTCGGCCATGCCCCCGGCATGGATGGTCGGCGTGTGATAGGGCTCCATCAGGTTTTCGATATAGACCTTCCAGTTGCAGGCTAGGTCGATCGAACGGCGGCGCGCCAGCACCATATCGCCGAAATTGTAGGGTGCCAGCATGTCCCAGAGCGGCCCCATCCAGGCGTCGAGCGCCAGGGTCTCGGGATCCAGAGTGATGAAGAGCAGCCGGCCCCAGGTCTCCAGCCTCACGGGATGAAGGCCGTAATCGGCCTTGTCGAAACCGGTCGTGTATTCCATCTGCGGCGCGCCCTTGAGCGACCCGTCGAGGCCGTAGGTCCAGCCGTGATAGCGGCATTGCAGGGCGCGGGCATTGCCCTCCCCCGTCACCACCCGGCAGCCGCGATGGCGGCAGGAATTGGCGAAGGCCCGGATCGAGCCGTCGCGCCCGCGCAGGACGATCAAGGGCGCGCCGCCGACCTCGTCGGTCATGAAGTCGCCGGGCGAGGCGATCTGATCGGCATGGCCGATGAAGACCCAGCCCTTGCGGAACACCCGCTCCCGTTCGGCCGCGAAGAAATCGGGATCGGTGTAGCACCCCGGCGGGAGGGACTCGGCCTCCATCGCGGGACGGCGAACCCGTTCGTAGGACACGGGGTCGAACAACATGTGATTCATCGGTTCCCTCTCCCGATCAGGCCCTCGAGCCCCGCCATACTAGGCTCGGGATCGGCTGGTCGATAGAACCATTTTGCGCGTCTAGGCCATCAGCTCGCGCTTGATAACGAACAGCGTATCAGCGGGTGCCGCGCTTCTTCTTGCCGAAGATACTGTCCCAATTATTCTTGTAGGCACGGCTGATTGGCTTCTGATTCTCACCCCGGGTGTAGCCGGCGGCGGGATCGCTCGCCACTTCCGTGGCGACGGCTTCGCCCGCGGCCGGCGCCGGGCTGTCGGCCTTCTTGGCGTCCTTGACGTCTTCGCTTTTCGTGGCGGGGGTTTCGGTCTTCCCCTTGCCGTCGCCGGCGGTCGTGGTCTTCGGTTTGGTCATGGTCTTTCCTTGCGGAGCTTTCTTGCGATGGAATGGGAGTCGGATCGGACGATGCTGACAGGCTGAGTGAGACTTCCCGCTCGTCGAGCCACGCGCGGCACAATAGCCGCGCGCACGACCTACTGAAAGCGCCGTGTTGGGAGAGTTTCGGCGTCCCGCGGAACGAGACCCGGAGCATCGCCGGGTCGTGTCGGATCGCGCGCCAGTGCCGTTTGGCCGGTCTATCCGCTGGCCATAATTCCACGCCTCATGCTAATAGGGTGGACAGGAGAAATGTGCAGTCCGGATATTGCGTAGTCCGAAAAAGGGGGGACTCTGGATTGTCCAACAACACCGCAATGGCCGTGAAATCACGGCCCGAACGGCCTGATTCCGGTCCAGTGCAGATCGGATCGGAGGAACACAAGGTCTTGTTCTATCGGATGTTGCTCGACAGTTTCGGTCCGTACAAACCCGCCGTCATCAACTGGCCGGAATTGGAGCCGGACGCGCTCGGCCGCCTCGTCGGCCTGCCCTTCTGGCAGGTCGCGGTGGAGACGGAGAGCCTGACCTCGATGCGCATGCAGGTCTTCGCCGATTCGCTTCAGGACCCCCTGCTCAAGGAAGAGGTCGCCCTCAATGCCTTCGAGGAACGGCGGCACAAGGACGTGCTGGAGCATCTGATCCTATTCTACGGCATTCCGCTGGCGTCTGAGCCGGACTATCCCGTCCCGATCGATCCGGTGGCCGCGTTCATGAACACCGGCTAGGGCGAATGTTTTGATTCCTTCTTCGCCTTCGGGCTGTTCCATCTGGCTCAGGATTCGGGCTTTTCCCCCGTGGATCTGGTCGAGGTCTTCGAACTGGTGATCCATGAAGAAGCACGCCATATCCTGTTCTTCGCCAATTGGATCGACTATGAGACGGTGCGGCGGCCGGCCTGGCGCAAGCTGGGGTTTCTCGCCCGCCGGGCCAAGGCCACCGCGCTGAAGGCTTGGTCCCGCGTCGAGATGGCGCGCGGCGGCCTGGGTGGCGGCGCGGCCAGCACCAACGCCTTCACCGCGACCGGCCATGCCGCGATGGGCATCGACCTGAACGTCCAGGATTTCATCGATATGTGCCAGAGGGAGAATGCCCGGCGCATGACGCTGTTCGATCCGCGCCTGCTGCACCCGCAATTCATTCCCCGGACCATGCGCGCGATCCGCCCCCTGCTGCAGTTCGCCTGAACGGATTGCCCTTCGGCGAGCCTAGCCCGCCGAGACCAGACCGCGCGCCAGGAGATCGCGGAAGCCAGCGATCGAAGCGCACACACCCTCGGCCAGACTCGTTCGGCCGATATCGCCGATCAGCGCATCGAGCGGACCGCCGTCGGCCTCGGCCGGGAAAGGCAGCGGATCGCCTTCGCAGGCGATCTCGGCAGCGGGGATTTCCGCGCGGATCGCCGCGACGATCTCCGCCACCGTCACGAGCGGGCCGCCCAGGTCGAGGACCGGCGCGCCCTCGACCGCCGCTTCGGCACAGGCGAGGAACTGACGGGCGGCATCGCGGGCATACTGAAACTGGAGCGGGCCGGTGAAGGGAATTGTAAAGGGAAGCCCCGCCGCGGCCGCCACCATCGCCTTGGTAGGGGCGCTGGTCAGGCCCTGGTCGCGGCCCGGGCCGTAGACCGTGTGCGGGCGCAAGCCGACCGAGGCGACGCCCCAGTCGCGCCAATAGATTTCGGCCGCGCCCTCGTCCGCCTGCTTGAAGACGCCGTAGAGGGTCGAAGGGCGCGCCTCGCCCGCGATCGGCAGGGCGGCGACGGAACTGGCATAGACCACATGGCGGATGCCCGCGCGGCGCGCGGCTTCCAGGACATTCACCTGGCCGACGACATTGACCTTGGCCCCCGCCACCGGATCGGCCCGGCAGAAAGGCACCTGCAAGGCCGCGAGATGGACGATGGCCGCCGCTCCGCTCTCTCCCACCACGCGCTCGACGGCATCGAAATCGGCGATGTCGCCGGCGGTCCAGGGCACCGAGGCCGCCGCCTCCTCGTCGAGCAGCAGGTGAAGGCGGCGGCGGTCGTCGGACAGGTCGAAGATATGGACGGGCAGGCCCGCCTTCACCCGCTCGGCCACCACCCAGGCGCCTATGCAGCCGGCCGCGCCGGTGACGAGAACGGTGCCAGCCTCTGCCTTGTCAGAGCGCGCCATGTCAGGGCGCGCTTTCAATGCCGCCATCGACGCGCAGGACCGCGCCGGTGACGAAGCCGGTGGTCATCAGATACATGGCGGCCTTGGCACAATCCTCGGCCTGACCGACCCGGCCGACGGGCACCTTGGCCGCATAGGCGCCGAACAGCTCGTCCTTCACCTCGGGCGAGATACGCTCGACATAGGCGGTCTCGATGATGCCGGGGGAGATGCAATTGACCCGCAATTCCTCGGGCGTGAGTTCATAGGCCAGGGAGCGGGTCGCGGCGTCGAGCCCGCCATCGATGATCGCGCCGACGACATAGCCGGGCACCGGCCGGCGGTTGGCCAGGCCGCTGTAGAAAGTAATAGAGCCGCCCTTGCGCAGATGCGGTCGCGCATCATAGGCGGCGAAGAAGGGCGCCCACATCTTGGCGTCGAAACTGGCCCGCGCCAGTTCCTCGTCCAGATCGGCGAAGGTGGTGCGGTAGACATTAGCACCGGGCAGCAGCAGGTGGTCGAAGTGCGCCACAGAGGCGAGATAGGCCGAGACATTCGCCCGCTCGCGCATGTCGATAACCTGCCAAGGCACCTCCCGGCCGGCTTTCGTGGAGAGCCGTTCGGCGGCACCCTTCAGGCGCTTCTCCCCGCGCGCGGCGATCGCGACCTCGGCGCCCGCATCGAGCGCCATCTCAGCGCTGGCATAGCCGATACCGGCCGAGCCGCCGATCACCACGACCTTGCGGCCGCTCAAATCGTCCATCATTCGCTCCCTACTCTTCCCGGTGCCTTGACCGAGCGTTCATCTCGCTGCCGCCGTGCCTCCTAGTCCCAGCGATAGGTGCCGGTCATGCCCTGGCCGATCTGCTTTTCGTACATGGCGACGGCGACCGGGTCAAAATCGCAGGCCGGTTCCGGCTCCGGTTCGTAATGGCCGTAGCGGTCCTCGCCCCGCACCAGGGTCGCCGAGGTCAGGGTGCCGACCGCCATCTTCACATGGGACGGGATATACATCAGGGCATAGCCGACGCGGCGGCGGTCCGAGCGGTTGGGCCAGCTGCCGTGGACGATGCGGCCGTGCAGGGACATCTCGCCCGGCTCCAGCTCCAGGTTTACGGCGGAACCCCCATCGAGCGGCACGGATATCTCGCGGTTCATGCGCAGGTAATTGTCCGGGTCGTCGATCATGTGCAGCGGCAGTTCCGAGTGCTGGGAGCCGGGGATGACCTGCAGGCAGCCGTTGTCGGTCTTGCTGTCAGTCAGGGCGATCCAGTTGGAGACGGCGACCGGCGGATCCATGCGTAGATAGGAGGCGTCCTG
>CAUZWC010000237.1:0-5130 GCA_963583595.1 Alphaproteobacteria bacterium
CGCCATAGCCTTCAGCCCGGCTGCGATCCTCTTCCGTCAGGGCGACCGCGTCGAAGGCGCCGGTTTCGACGAGCCGGCGCGGAAACAGGCTGGGAGGGCCATCGAGGTGCAGAACCGCGATTTCGGGGGCGAAGCGGCGCACGAGATCGCATTCCAACGGATTGTCGTCGGCGAAGAGAATCGCGTCGCTGCCCAGGGACAGGTCTTCCGCGACCGCGCGCAGATTTGCGGCCTTGTCGTTCCAGTCGACGCGGTGGGCGGCGAAATCGTCCCAGGCCAGTGGCATGTCCGGATTGCCCTCGAAAGCCTCGCGCGCATCGGCTTCGTTGTTCTTGCTCACGGCGGCGAGGGCGATGCCGGAGGCGCGGAGATTGGCCAGGAAGGCCTGAAAATCGCCGTACGCGTTTCCGGGATAGTCGCCGGCCGCGGCTATGCCGTCCGGCCCGTCTTCGCCGACGACCCCGCCCCAAAGGGTATTGTCAAAATCGACGGCCATGACCTTCTTGCGCGGTCGGAACAGCGCGTCTGCAAAGCTCGCGATCTCGCCGGCGAGTGCGGGCAGGGCGGCCGGGGTCAAGGGCGCCCGGACATGATGATCCTTGAGAGGGTCGAACCAGCGCGAGCGTCCGAAATCGGTCACCGCCTGGGCGTAGTCGAAGACGTAAACATTGGCTTGGGCGCGGGCGAGCGCGCCGATGCGGTGGTTGAGATCGTCGATCCCGCCCTGGCGCGAGGGTTCGACCCGGCGGTCGAAATGGCGTTCGATCCCACGTTCCGCTGCCACAAAGGTCGAAAGCGCAACGGGCGCTGTCGCGCGGGCGCGGAATCCGTCCAGGGCTTCCTCGAGCGCCCCGATCAGGTGATCGGATTCCCGATCCAGGGCGTTTCCGCCGGCGGCCAGATGCCGGCGCGCCAGCAAAGGGCAGGCATCTTCCAGGTGCAACAGCAGCAGGACCAGATCCGGCGCGAAAGCGTCGAGCGAGCCCGGGGTTGCCAGCGCGGGGAACCATTGCTCGTAGGTTACGGTCTCGATCGCCATCCGGCGGCCTGTCCGGAAGGCGGCGACGGTCAGACTGGGCAGCAGCGGTTCGGCTGTGAAAGAGGTCAGCAGGGCCAGCCGGGTTTCGGGCAGGGCGAAGCGCTCGGCGGCGCCGGCCAGCCGCTTGGCGGCGAACTGGGCGGCCGCCATGCCCGGCTCCTCCACGAGGAAGTGGGTCAACGCGGCCTGCACTTCCGCCAGGCCCGCGCTCTCGCAGGCCCTCCGCAGGTCTTCGCGCGGAGTCACGACATCGCACCGCCGCCGGAGACGACCAGGGTATGCCCGTTCACATAGGCCGCGTCTGGCGAAGCCAGGAAGGCGACCGCGCCGGCGATGTCGTCGACCTCGGCGAGGCGGCGCATTGGATTCTGCATGGCTGCGACCTTCTGGGCGCGCTCCGGCATACCGGACAGCAGCGCCGTGCGGGTCATACCGGGGGCGACGATATTGGCGCGCAAGCCCTTGGGTCCGTATTCGACGGCGAGGCTGCGGATATATCCTTCGAGTGCGGCCTTGGCCGCGACATAGGGCGCCATACCGGCGGGCGGCAATCCATGCGCGTAGATGCTGCCGATCGCGACGACGGTGCCGCCGCCGCGCGCGACCATGCCGGGGATCGCGCCGGAGAGCAGGGCGTGCGGGCCTTCGAGCTGGGTCGAGAGATGATGGGCGAAGCGTGCGAAATCGCCGTCCGCGCCGCGGCCGTAGAGATCGCGCCCGCTGGCGTTCAGCACGATCGTGTCGGGTTGGCCGAGGCGCGCCGTCACCTGCGGGACGAGCGCGGCCATCGCCTTGGGGTCGCCGCCGTCACAACGGAACGCGGCGCCGTTTTCAAGCCCGGCGCAGAGCGCGTTCGCTTCGCTTTCCGAGGATTGATAGGTCACCGCGACGGCGAAACCCTCCGCGCCCAGGCGGCGGGCGATCGCGGCGCCGATTCCCCGCGCGCCGCCCGTGACGATGACGACGCGGCGTTCGGCGGTTTGAGCCTTTGTGGGTGCGGACTCGGTTTCGAGCAGCATGACCTCGCCCGTGCCGGTCATGATCTCCTCGCCAAGCTGATTGATCGCTTGGCAAATCAGGGTCGAGCAGCGCGTCGATTCCGTCAGCTTTTCGACTTCGACGGAGAGGGTCAGGCGGTCGCCGATGAAGGCGGGTTTGGCGAAGCGGAAACTTTGGCTCATCCACAAGGCGCCGGGTCCAGGCAGGTCCATGCCGATGAGGCGGGAGAACAATGCGGCGTAGGACATGCCATGCGCCACCCGGCGCTTGAACCGAGTGCCCTCGGCATAGCCGGAATCGAGATGGAGCGGATTGCGATCGCCGCTGTACTCGGCGAAACGGCCGACCAGTTCCTCTGTGACGTCGACAGTGATTTCGGCCCGGTCGCCGGGCGCGCAACGTGCGAGATCGAGTTCGTTCATACCCCCGATTCCTCCGCTTGATACCGGTGCGGATCAAACTTGTCGCGCACCGCTTCCCAGTCCTCGCGCAGCAGGCCATAGGCGACGCAGTCGCTGATCTTCTCGCCCCGGGCGCCGCTGCGCAGGTGTTGGCGCAACACGCCTTCCTGCTGAAAGCCCATGCGGCGCAGATTGAACTGGGACGCGATATTCTCGCGAAACGGAAAGCCCCAGAAGCGGCGCACACCCATTTCATCGAACGCCACGTCGAACATCGGAACTTGTATCTGAAGTGACATTCCGTTGGAGCGGTGGGCCGCCTCGCCGATCAGATAGCCCCAGGTCGCCGTGCCCTGGTCGGTATCGACGCGAAGGGACGTGGTGCCGATGGCGGTGCCGGATTCGCGGTGGATGACGCGGTAAAAGCAGCTTGTGGGATGCTCCCAGACGCGTCGGACATGCTCGCGCAGACCTTCCAAGGTACGGTCGGCCAGGGCGGCCTGGATATTCTGGATGGTCTCCGGGTCGTGGAGCCAGCGATGGTAGTCTTCGCCGACTTCCTCGACCTGGAAGGGTCGAAGATCGACATCGCGCCCGCGCAGAATGCGGCCTTTCCAGGCGGCATAGTCGTAGCGTTGGACTGCTTCGATGGCCTCCAGGCCGGGCATCGGCAGGGCGCCGCCCGCGATATTCGTTTCGCTTTCAGTCATTCTATCCTGGGGTCCTCCGGGCTTTCGGCAGGTGAGGCCGCCCTCGCAGCCAAGCGCTCCGTCAGGCTGTGCGCGAGGTCAGATGCGCGCTGGTGACGTTGAAGCGCGCCATCTGGGCCTTGGTCATGGCGTTGATGTCCTGGCGATAGCCTTTGATTTCGTCCAGCGACATACCCTTGCTGCGCAGATAGGCGATTTCCCAGAGCGTGTAGTCCGGGTTGATGAAAGTCGCGTTCTCGATCTCAAGGAAGGCGGAATTGATATGGCTGATCGCTGAGGTCCAGTTCATCGTGTCATGGGACCAGAACAGGCCCTCGCCGGTCAGGTTGTAGTCGGCCGCCCGTTTGTGAATGGGCGTGTGGTGCAGATAGTAGAAGGGCTGGACGAAATAGTAGTCGAGGCCGGACTGGTCGATGAAATCACGGGTCTCCTCGACGCTTTCCTCGGTCTCTCCGGGAAAGCCGATGATGAAGGACCCGACTGTGGTGATCCCCTGGTCGCGCAGCTGGGCGATGCCGTCCCGGTAGAAGCGCGTGATGGCGCCCTTCTTCATATTCTTGAGAATTCTGTCGGAGCCGGATTCGACCCCCAGGAAAACCCCCTTGCAGCCGCTCTTCGCCATGCGCTCGATCAGCTTGGCGTCGGTGTATTGGCAGCGCAGGAAGGAATACCAGGGCAGGTCCAGTCCGGCGTCGATCATACGATCGACCAGGGCCTCGAAACGCGGGCGCGGCACATTGAAAGTATCGTCGACGAAGATCACCGCCGAGACCCCGACATCCTTTGCCTGGCGTAGGGTGTCCATGACGTTGTCGAGATCCATCAGGGCCAGATCGCCGGCGATCGTCGGATAGGAGCAGAAGGCGCATTTGAAGGAACAGCTCCGCGCCGTGCGGATATGGACGATGCTGCCTTCGTGGCTCGAATCGAATTCGATCAGGGTGTCGTTGATGTCGTTGTCTTCGCGCGTCCGCTTGTTGTGACGGACCGCTCCGCGCGCATCGCGCCAGGTCAGGTTGGGGACCTGGTCCAGGCGATCCGGATAAGCCCGACAGAGATCCAGCAGGGCAGCCTCTCCCTGGCTGTCCGGAATGAAGCCGTCGAGCTTGCAGGCGTCGAGATATTGCGCCTGCTGCTCGGGCGACATGTACAGGAGGGTGGTCAGGACGTGATGGCCGCCGGCGACGATGAAGGCTTCGGGCGTAACCTCGCGCAGGCGCTTGCCGATGGTCCCCAGATGGCGTTTGGTCAGAACGAAGGTCGTGCTGACGACCACGATATCGGGGCCGAAATCCTTGAGCCGCTCGTAGGACGCCTCGGCGTTGTCGGAATCGATATAGTTGAAAACCTCGGTCTCGAACCCATTGCGCCGCAGATGGGAGGACAGCAACAGCCCGGCGCAGAGATACATCTCCCAAAGGGTGAAAGGCTCGTCCTTTGGAATGCCACGCTGCCGCTTGAGATAGGCGACATGATCCGCGAGCGTTCCCTCCGGGGTCACCACGCGCGTGAAATTGTGGGTTTGCAAGAGTTTGGCCGCGAGCTTCGGATTCTCCGGCAGCGCAATTTCGTTGGCGTCGGGCGGAACATGCCCGATTATCGCAACCTTCAATCGCGCCATGACTTGTCCCCATCCTTCTGCTGATTCGAATCAGTCCCAGGTGATGTCCGTCCTTTTGCGTGCCGGGTCAAGGGCCTGCTCACGCCGGTTTCCGGAACCAGGCCGTGGGCGAGAGTGCCCAGGGCGTGCTGCGCAACTCGATCCCGGCCAGGCCGCGAGCCTTGCGGAAATCGTCGAAGGCGTCCGATTCGCGCCAATTGTGGACGGCGTATTCGTCCAGGGTGACGATGCCGCCGGGCACGACTCGGTCGTAGAGCGCGTCGAGCGCGGCGAGGGTCGGCTCGTAGACGTCGAAATCGAGGTTGAGCAGGGCGATGCGCAAACCGGGCCGCTCCGCGGCATAGGCGGGAATGGTCTCGC
>CAUZWC010000238.1:0-5118 GCA_963583595.1 Alphaproteobacteria bacterium
GTCGACGGCATAGAGGGTGGCGTCGAGATCGAGGATACGGTCGAACTGGCGAAGGTCTTGATGGAGCGCGGGGTCGACGTTCTCGATTGTTCGGGCGGCGGCATTCGGGGCAGCGCGATCCAGACGACGAGCACCATCGCGATGGCGGCGGGGTTGCGCCCGGTACCGGGTTTCCAGGTGCCCTATGCCGAACGGGTCCGCAAGGACGCCGGCATGATGACCATGGCGGTCGGTTATATCACCGAGGCCCGGCAGGCTGAGACGATCCTGCAAGAGGAATGCGCCGATCTGATCGCCCTGGGACGCGAATTGCTCAACGACCCGTTCTGGGCGCTGCATGCCGCACAGGAACTGGGCGCGGATCCGGATTTCGAGATGTGCCCGGAGCAATACGGCTGGTATCTGACGCGCCGCGCCGCGTCGATGCGGCTGCCCGAGGCGGAGTGACGACGATGGCACAAAAAGGGGTGTATGGCCTCCTGCTACCCTACAAGGACAAGTTCCCGAAGGTCGCCAAGGGCGCGTTTATCGCGCCGGGCGCGGTGCTGGTCGGGGATATCGAGATCGGGGCGGGCGCCAGCGTCTGGTACAACTGCGTCCTGCGCGGCGACGTCAACCGCATCCGCATCGACCGAGACGCCAATGTCCAGGACGGCACGGTGATCCATGTCGACCGCGATTTTCCGACGCTGATCGGCGAAAACGTGCTGATCGGCCATCTGGCGATGGTCCATGGCTGTATCCTGGAACCGGGCGCCTTCGTCGGCATGAAATCGACCGTGATGGACGGCTGTTTGGTCGAATCCCAGGGCATGGTCGCGGCGGGCGCCTTGCTCTCGCCCGGCAAGCGGGTCGGCCGGGGCGAGCTTTGGGCCGGGGTGCCGGCCAAGCATCGCCGGGACCTGACGCCCGAGGAGATGGAAGACATGGCGGGCACCGCTGGCCGCTATGTCGGCTATGCTCAGGCTCATTCGCGCAGCTTGGGGGACATGAAGGAATAGGGAGGTTGCGATGGAAGTCTGGTCCTCGCCCGAGTTCGATGAGCATGAGAAGGTGATCTTTGTCGCGGACCGGGAGACCGGGCTGCGGGCCATCATCGCGATTCACGATACCACCATGGGGCCGGCGGGCGGCGGTTGCCGCATGTGGCCCTACGAGACAACCCAGGCGGCCTTGGACGACGTTCTGCGGCTGTCGCGCGCCATGACCTACAAGTTGGCCTTCATCGGCGCGCGCTACGGCGGCGGCAAGGCCGTCATCATCGGAGATGCCCACAAGGACAAGAGCGAGGCCCTGCTGCGCGCCATGGCGCGGGCGGTCGACAAGCTGGCCGGGGCGATGACCATTTCCGAGGATGTCGGCCTGACGGTCGACGACCTCGTGACCTTCAACAAGGAAACCCAGCATGTCGTCGGCCTGCCGGGGCAGAGCGGCGATACCTCGCCGCCCACGGCCTACGGCATCTTCTGCGGTTTGAAATCCTGCCTGCGCCATGGCTTGGGCAGGGAATCCTTCGACGGGGTCCATGTCGCGATCCAGGGCCTGGGCAATGTAGGCTTTCGCCTGGCCGAACGCCTGGTGGCGGCGGGCGCGCGCCTGACCGTCGCCGATACGGTGCCCGACCGGGTCGCCCGGGCGAAGGTGGGGCTGGGAGCGGAAAGCGTGGATGCGGATACAATCTACGACGTGAAGGCGGATATCTTCGCGCCCTGCGCCTTGGGCGGAGCGATCAACGACGAGACAGTGCCGCGCCTGCGCGTGAAGGTCGTCGCAGGGGCGGCCAACAACCAGCTTCACCGGGACCGCCATGCCGAGGCCCTGCATGAGCGCGGTATCCTCTATGCACCCGATTACGTCATCAACGGAGGCGGCGCGATCAACGCCAGCCAGGAGAAATTCGCCTATGACGAGGCGCGCATCCGGGGCGAGATCGAGGCGATCGCGGGCAAGCTGAATACGATCTTCGAGCGCGCGGCGAAGGAAGGAAAATCCCCTCTTTCGGTCGCCAACCGTATGGCCAAAGAAATTCTGAGCCGAGCCTGATCCATTTGACCGCTGACCGACCCTTCGTCAACCCCGTCCACTCGATCGGCTTTGCCGCTCGAGTCCCCCATCAAGGGGGGAGGAGTAAGTCGGGACCGATCCGAAAAAGAACTCCCTCCCCCTCGATGCGGGAGGGACGGGGCGGGGGTGAGGATAAGCGCACGACAAGGGTCCGGCGCCGCACTGGAACGGTTCATGGCTGAGGGCACGGCGAGTGTCGCTTTAGCGCCGGAGCCCGCGGGCGGGATGGTGCGCGGGGTCGTGCTGCTGCTCTGCGCCGGCACGGTGATGAGCATGAACGGCTTGCTGTTCCGGGGTGTCGAGACGGCCTCGGATTGGCAGGTGATCTTCTGGCGCAGCCTGTGGATGGCGGGAATCTTCGCCGTCGCGATGACCGTGCGCGAGCGCGGGCGGCTCGACCGGGCCTTGCGGCGCGCCGGCCCCGTCGTTCTCGTCGCCGGCGTTATCCTCGGCATCGGCAATATTTCCTTCTCCCTTGCGATCTTGAACACGACGGTCGCCAATGCGTTGCTCATCCTCAGCGCCTCGCCGTTCCTTTCTGCGATATTCGCCTGGCTGCTCATGCGCGAGGCGGTCGGCCGGACGACGCTAGTGGCCATGGTCGTCGCCCTGGCCGGCGTCGGCATCATGGTCTTCGAGGGGCTGGGCGCGGGGCGCTTTTTCGGCAATGTGATGGCGGTCGTCACCTTGGTAACCCACGCCGGCTTCATCGTCGCGCTGCGCTATGCCCGCAACGTGGACATGGTGCCGTCCGTCTTCGTGGCGGGCTGCGTCGCGGCCCTGGGGGGATTGGCCGGTTCGGCGCCCGGCTTCGATCTCGTGCTGGGGGCCAACGACTTCCTGATGTGCGCCATGATGGGCATCGGATCGATGGGCCTGGGCTTCGCGCTCTTCACCATGGGCGCGCGCCATCTGCCGGCGGCCCAGACATCGCTGCTTGTAATGTCCGAGGTCATCCTGGCCCCGATCTGGGTCTGGATATTCTGGGACGAAACGCCGTCGAGTCTGGCCTTGATCGGCGGCGCGCTGGTTTTGAGCGCGGTTTTCGGTCAGGCCGCATTGACGATGCGGCGGGGTGTGGGATGAGGCTTCAGCCCTCGGCCTTGACCAGAACGTAGGTTCCGGGCGCGGGCTCGAGGGCTTTCAGCTTGCCGTCGCCGGGCTTGCGCGCGGGGACCTTTCCGCCGCCATGGCGCTCCACCCATTTCTGCCAGACCGGCCACCAGGAGCCCGGCTCCTGTTTGGCGCCTTCGAGCCAGGCGTCGGGCGAGGCTGGCAGTTTCGTGTTCGTATAGTAGGAATATTTCTTGGCGTCCGGATGGTTCACCACGCCGGCGATATGGCCGGACCCGGCCAGGACGAACTTGCGAGGCCCGGTGAACAGCTGGGTCGTCGCGTAGGTCGTCTTCCAGGGCGCGATGTGGTCTTCCTGGGTCGACAGGAAGAAGGACGGCGTCTCGACCTTGGTGACGTCGATCGGCACCCCGTCGAGGGTGATGCCGCCGGGCTTCGACAGCAGGTTCTCCTGATACATCTTGCGCAGATAGAAGCTGTGCATGGCGCGCGGCATGCGCGTCGAATCCGAGTTCCAATAGAGGAGGTCGAAGGGGAAGGGGTCCTTGCCCATCAGATAGTTGTTGATGACGAAGGACCAGATCAGGTCGTTGGCGCGCAGCATGTTGAAGGTGGTCGCCATATGGGCGCCCTCGAGATAGCCGTTCTTGTCCATCTCGTTTTCGATATATTCGAGCTGCTCTTCGTCGATGAAGACGCCCAGATCGCCCGGATCGGTGAAATCGACGAGGCTGACGAAGAGGGTCGCGCTCTTGATCCGGTCGTCGCCCTTCTTGGCCATATAGGCCAGGGTCGAGGCGAGCAGGGTGCCGCCCAGGCAATAGCCGATGACATTGGCCTCGCGCGATCCGGTCGCCTTCTCCATCGCGTCGAGGGCGGCCAGCGGGGCTTCGAGCATGTAGTCCTCGAAGCTCTTCTTCGCGAGGGTGCTGTCCGGATTGACCCAGGAGACCACGAAGACCGTGTGGCCCTGCTCGACAGCCCATTTGATGAAGGAGTTCTTCGGGCGCAGGTCGAGAATGTAAAACTTGTTGATCCAGGGCGGCATGATCAGCAGGGGCCGCTTGAAGACCTGTTCGGTCATAGGGTCGTATTGGATCAATTCCATGAGGTCGTTGCGGAAGACCACCCGGCCGGGGGTGATGGCGATATTCTCGCCGACCGTGAAGGCGTCCTTGTCGGTCATGGTGATGCGCAGCTGGCCCTTGCCGCGCTCCAGGTCGCGGAGCAGGTTTTCGAGGCCCTTCACTAGGTTCTCGCCCTTCGATTCGAGGGTCGCGCGCAGAACTTCGGGATTGGTGACCACGAAATTCGTGGGCGCCAGGGCGTCGACGAACTGCTTGGTGTAGAACTCGACCTTCTTCGCGGTCTTCTCGTCCAGCCCGTCGACCTCGCGCACGGTTTCGGTGATCCAGTTCGAGGTCAGCAGATAGGACTGCTTGATGTAGTCGAAGACGGGGTTCTCGCGCCAGGTTTCGTCCTTGAACCGGCGGTCGTCGCCCTCCGGGCTGACCATCGGCTCGGCATCGACCCCCATCATGCGCGACGCGGTGTTTTGCCAGAGCGACATGTAGCTCTGCCACAGGCCGACTTGAGCTTCGAACAGCTTGGCTGGGTCGGCCATCATCTTGGCCGTCAGGTCCATGAAGGCCGTGCCGATATTCAGCGGGTCGACGGGGCCGCCCTCGCGCTCGTTCTCGGGGCGGGATAGGAAATCCATCACCACGCGCTGGCTGCGCTCGGCGATATCGGCCATTGCGCGCGCAAGCGCGGCAGCGTCTTGATTCTCGGATTCTGGGCCCGGTGCATCGGCCATATCGAATTTCCTCATCATTCCCGCGACAGGGCCCCGACATGCTACCCTGTTGGGCGGTTCGACCGACGTCCAAACGAGCGGCCGAAACAAACGAATGTTGCGCCAAGGGGTTGGAGACGGATATTGATATGCCCTGCCGTGTCTAGGGGCGGTAGGGTCAATTA
>CAUZWC010000239.1:0-5094 GCA_963583595.1 Alphaproteobacteria bacterium
CCGACGAAGGCCATCGAGATCGAAGGACGAAGGACCATGCCACACCTGACCCTGCCGGACGGCGAGAGCCTCTATTTCGAGGAACACGGCTCAGGCCCGCCCTTTCTGCTCGTCTCCGGCCTGGGCGGGGTCATGGGCTTCTGGGCGGATCATGTCCCTGCCCTCTCCGAACGCTTTCGGGTGATCCTTCACGACCATCTCGGCACCGGCAAAAGCAGTCGGGCACGGATCGACTATTCAGTCGAACAGATGGCGGGGGACGCCCTGGCCCTGATGGATCATCTGGGGATCCAACGCGCCCATTACTGCGGCCATTCGACCGGCGGCGCGATGGGGCAGGTCCTGGCTATCGAACATCAGGACCGCATCGACCGACTGATCCTGAGCGCGACCTGGCCGGGCCTGGATCCCTATTGTGACGCCCTCTTCGCCAACCGCGCCGCCGTCCTGAGCGCCATGGGAATCGAAGCCTATGCCCGGCTCTCCGCCCTGTTCATGAAGCCACCCGCCTGGTATCGTGACCATCCCGGCGGGGCCGAAGCCGATGCGATGGCGCTCCTGGCCAACGACCCGGACCCGGAGATCACCCTCTCGCGCATCTCCGCTATCCGCCGCTTCGACCGGCGCGGCGATCTGCGCCGGATTTCAGCCCCGACCCTGGTCTTCGGGGCGGCCGACGACCTGATCACCCCGGCCTATAACTTTCACGCCCTGGCCTCCGCGATTCCCGACGCCCGCCTCGTGATGCTGCCCACGGGCGGCCATTTTTATCCCAACATGTCTCCCGAGGTGTTTCGGCAGACGGTTCTTGGGTTCCTGGCGGAAGGCATTTAGCGCGAGGGTCCGGTCTATTTCGGCTTGCCGTAGCTCTTCGCCTGCACGCCGTGGCGCAGGGAGACATGGACATGAACGCCCAACCAGGGTGCGTCCAGGCTCTCGCGGGTCAGCACGAGGCTGCCGCGGCCGGGTCGTTCGAACGCCGAGCCGTCTTCCTGATAACCTGTCGAGGCGCAGGGCACGGCGATCCAGGCCATCAGGCGGTCGGGCGATGTGCCGAAGCGCATCTCCGCCGTATCCCAATGAAAGCCGGTCGATGTGTGCCAGACATGGCGCCACTGGTCATGTTCGAACTCGTCGAGATTCGAGACGATGTTCTTATGGGTGCTGAAGGTCGTGACGTCCTGCACAAAACGCTTCCGCGCCGTTTCATAGTCCAAGGTCTGGATTTCGGTCGAGAACCCGTCCAGCCAGACCGTCAGGCTCTCGCTATCCTGTTGTGTCGCTGAATCATCCGGCATGTCGCCCTCCCCTTCGCGTGTCGCGGCGCCAACTATTCCGTCCGCGCGGGAAAAAGGGAAGACGGCGCGCTACTCTTCCGTGGCGCAGCTGCGCTGCCTGATCCCTTGACGGGAGGCGCACATTGCGCCGAGGCTGCGACGCTATCATTTCGCGAACGATCGGACGGTCATGACCACGGTAACCTTGGAGAAAAGGGCAGGAGATCTGCGCACCATCGGCCTGGTGGGCGGCGGCCATTTCTTCAGCCATTTCTTCCTGCTCTGCCTGCCGCCCCTGTTTCCTATTCTCCATCTAGAACTGGGCATGAGCTTCACGGCGCTGGGCGGCCTGATGAGTGCCTATGCGCTCGCCGCCGGGGTCGGCCTGATGCCCGTGGGCTTCGTGGTCGATCGCCACGGCGCGCCCTGGCCGCTGATCGGCGGCCTGACCCTGCTCTCCGGCAGCTTTGCCCTCATGGCCCTGGTCGACGGCTATTGGGGCCTGCTCGCCCTCGCCTTCTCGGCGGGGCTGGGGAACAGCGTCTTCCACCCGGCCGATTACGCAATTCTGAACGCGCGAGTTTCCGAGCGCCGCCTCGGCCGAGCCTTCGCCGCCCATACCTTTTCCGGCTATCTGGGCTTCGCCGCCGCGCCGCTGGTCATCGTCGGCCTGGCCGAACTGGTCGGCTGGCGCTTCGCCCTCGGTCTCTGCGGTCTGGCCGGCCTCGCCATGGCCGTCATCCTGCTCGCCCAACGGACCCGGCTGAACGACAGCGGACACGAGAGCGCGCGCGAAGCCAAGGCCACGGCGCGCGGCGAATCGGTTCCCTCCAATCTCTCCCGCGTGCTGACCCCGGGGCTGATCCTGCTCTTCGCCTTCTTCATGGCCAACGCCATGACCACCATGGGCATCCAGTCTCAATCGATCTCTTCCCTGATCGGGCTCTACGGCCTTGAACTGGCGGATGCCAGATACGCCCTGACCCTGTTCCTGATTTCGGCCGCGGCCGGCGTGATCGCGGGCGGCGTCCTGATCGACAGGACCAGCCGCTACGACCTGCTCACCGCCGTGGCCTTCCTCATGGCCTCGGCCGGGCTCGGCGCGATCGGCCTTTTCCACCCGCCTTATGGCATCGTTCTGGGGGTGATGATGGTCGCCGGCTTCCTGCTGGGCGCGATGGTCCCGACCCGCGATATGATGGTCCGCGCCTTCGCCCCGCCCGGCTCGATCGGCAAGGTCTATGGCTTGATGAGCATCGGCATTGAAATCAGCGCCGTCGGCGCACCGCTGCTCATGGGCTGGTTCATCGACCATGCCCTGCCGCAGGGCGTCTTCATCGCCTGCGGCGTCTTCCTGCTCGGCTCCTTCGCCGCCTCGCAGGTCGCGGCGCGGCGGTTGCGAAGCGCGAAAGCCGAAGACAGTCCAATATGAGCCGCGCCTTCGTCCGCGAACCCGATGGCGACGAGGTCCAGGACGACCTCCCGCCCAAGCCGCAGAGCGAGCATCCCAACTACGTGACCCCCGGCGGCCTGACCGCCCTACAGGCCCTGCGCGACCGGCTCAAGGCCGAGAAAGCCGCGCTGGAGGCCCATAAGGACGATATGGAGAGCAAACAGGCCCTGCCCCATGTCCAGCGAGACCTGCGCTGGGTGCTGGAGCGGATCGAGCGCGCCATCCTGATCAATCTCTCCGCCCAGCCACGCGACAAGGTCGCCTTCGGCGCCGAGGTCGAGGTGATCGACGAGGCGGACAAGCGCAGCGTATACCGCATCGTGGGCGAGGACGAGGCCGACGCCGCGAACGGCTTGGTGAGCTGGGTCTCCCCCCTCGCCCGGGCCCTCGACGGCGCAACCGTCGGCGACGCCGTGATCTGGAAACGCCCCGCGGGCGATATGGAATTGGAAATCGCAGCGACCCGCTATCCGGACAAATAACGAGGAGAACGGCCATGGCCATTCTGAAGATCGCGAAGATGGGCAACCCGATCCTGCGCAAGGTGGCGAAGCCAATCGCGGACCCGACCACGCCCGAGGTCGCTCAGCTCGTCGAGGACATGAAGGACACCCTGATCGACATCAACGGCGCAGGCATCGCCGCGCCCCAGGTCTATGTCTCGAAACGGGTCTTCATCTATCACGTCCCGGCCCACCGCATTCCCGAGAGGGTCGAGATGGACCCTGTGCCCTGGACGGTGCTAATCAACCCGGAGATCACGCCGCTAACGGACGAGCGCAAGATGAACTGGGAGCGCTGCCTCTCCGTCCCCGGCCTGCACGGCAAGGTGCCGCGCCACACCCATATCCTCTGCGCCTATTCGACCCTGTCGGGCGAGCGGATCGAAACCGAGGTCAAGGGCTTCCAGGCCATGGTGCTGCAGCACGAATACGACCATCTGGACGGCATCCTCTATCCCCAGCGGATGATCGACCTGTCCCTCCTGACCTTCGATTCCGAACTCGGGCTGAAAACCCCCGCCATGCCCTGGGCCGCGGAGGATTTCGCGTAGGGCCGTAGGGCCGAGTATCACGCGATCCTCACCCTTCGACAGGTTCGGGGTGAGGAAGCTTAGAGTGAGAGCTGTCAATTTCCACGGTAAGGAAGGCGAATTTCTGTTTGGCCTCATGCTGAGCCTGTCGAAGTATGAGGCCGTGGCACAACGCAGCGAATTGCCACCCTCACCCTTCGACAGGCTCAGGGTGAGGACTGCGAGGTTGGGCAAGCAGCATGAGCGCGATCGTCTACATTCTGCGCTGCTCCGACGACAGCTATTACGTCGGCACGACGCGGGCATCACTCGAGCGCCGGATTGCAGGGCACAACAGCGGAGCCTTCGGGGGATACACGAAGAGCCGCAGATCAGCAGTCTTGGCCTTTTAGGAATCCTTCGAACGCATTACCGACGCCATCGCCGCCGAGCGCCGGATCAAGGGCTGGTGGCGAGCGAAGAAGGAAGCGTTGATCAGGGGCGATCTCCATCTCCTGCCGCGACTCGCGCCCAATCGCCAGTGCAATCCTCACCCTTCGACAGGCCCCATGGTCAGAACGGTAAACCTCCATTCGGCCTCATGCTGAGCGTGTCGAAGCATAAGGCCGCGGCACAGCATCAGATGGTGCAAGCCTCACCCTTCGAAAGGCTCAGGGTGAGGACGGCAGCTCTCGCGTTAAGCGCTCCCTACGCCTTCACCACCAGATCGCGCGGATAGCTGGCGAAGGGCACCGCGCCCTTGTCGGTCACATGGAAGCATTCGCTAACCTCGATGCCCCAGGCCTTGCCCCAGACGCCGGGGATGCAGTGCAAGGTCATGCCGGGCTGCAGTTCAGTCCGATCGCCGGGGCGCAGGCTGACCGTGTGCTCGCCCCAATCGGGCGGGAAGTTGAGGCCGGTCGAGTAGCCGATCCGCGAATCCTTGACGATGCCGTGCTTGGCTATGACGCCGCGCCAGGCGGCCTCAACCTCCTCGGCCACGACGCCCGGCCTGACCGCGTCCAGTGCGGCGGCCAGCCCCTCGACCACCACCTTGGCGGTGTCCGAAACGTCCTTCGGCGGCGTGCCCAGATAGACCGTGCGCGCCATTGGACAATGATAGCGCTCGTGACAGCCGGCGATCTCGATGATCGTGCCGTTGCCGGTCTCGAAGGGCTTGTCCGACCAGGTGATATGCGGCGCGCTGGTGCCCTTCCCCGTGGGCAGAAGCGGCATGATCGCCGTGTAATCGCCGCCGAACTCTTCCGTGCCCTTGATCCCCGCATAGAGGATCTCGCCGACCGCATCGCATTCCCGGTTGCCCGGCACGATATTGTCGACGGCCGCCTTCA
>CAUZWC010000240.1:0-5079 GCA_963583595.1 Alphaproteobacteria bacterium
GGTTCTTGCCGATATCCTCGAGGATCGTTCCGGTGATGCCCTGTATAAGGGCACCAGCCGCATCGCGCGGCGAAACCTCGGCCCGCGTGACGTTAGAAGCGCGGATATCAGCCAGTAAGGCTTCGTCCAGCTCGCCGTTCACCTCGACCTGGGCATCGGATTGCCAGGTCCTCACGGCGTAGCGGAGCTGGCCATAGATCGACGATCTGTTCGACAATGTCATGCGCGGCCTGCCGGGAGGGAGTTTTCCGCGCGCCTTCGGCCGCAACTGGCGCCCCTCTCTCCCGAAGTCGATGTGAGCGAAACGGGCGTGGCTCTGGCCATCACGGCTGAATTGCCCGGCATGGATGACGGCGATGTCGAGGTCACGCTGTCCGACGACGTGCTGAGCATCAAGGGCGAGAAGCGCGAGGAGAGCGAGGACAAGGACAGCACGTTCCATATCACCGAACGGAGCTACGGCTCGTTCCAGCGGTCCTTCCGCCTGCCGGCGAATATCGATGCCGGCAGGATCGATGCCGGATTCGACAAGGGTGTGCTGACCGTCCGCATGCCGAGATCAGCGAAGGCGGCAACCAAGGTCAAAAAGATCGCGGTCAAGAGGACGTAGCGCCACGGGCATCCGGGCCCGCATCCGGGAGGGGGCGGTTCGGCGCCAAATCCCGGGCCGTTTTGCCGTCCGGCCCGATCCGGACAACCCGGCCAATCTGAGGCGACAGCCGTGAGTAGGAAAGGAATTGGGGCGATGTCGGTGGGGAACGACATCGCCCCGAGAGGGGCTTTCAGTGTGGAGGGTGAGGACATAATGCCGTCCGGCCTGCCAGGGGGCAGTGATCGCCGCCACACCCCAATGGATTCGATGAAAAAATTCGTTAATGCGTTGAATTAAAATAAAAAGAAAATCTGTCTCTGGGAGATGGACAGAGGCGGCGGGCCCTAGAAGGCCTCAACGGGTAGGGCCAGGACCGGGTCGGAGCCGCGCGCGATCGTGTCGCGCAGGGCGATGGCCGGGGGCAGCAGATGCTCGGCGAAGAAGCGAGCGGTCGCGATCTTGGCTTCGAGGAAGGCGCGGTCGGCGCTCTCGCCATCCGCATCCAGGGCATGGCGCGCGGCCGCCGCGCCGCGGCCCAGAAGCCAAGCGCCGGCCACAGTGCCGGCCAGGGAGAGATAGGGTGCGGCCGCCGCCATCGGGCGCTGGGCATCATCCTTGCCGGCATGGAGCAGCCATTCGGTCGCCTCCGACAGGGCTTCGATGCCATCGACCAGCCGCGCCCGGATCGCGGCGAGGGCCGGGTCTTGGTGAAAGGCGGCAAGCGCGGCTTCGCCCCGGCGCAGGCGGGCGAGGAAGCTGCGCGCGGTCGCGCCGCCGTCGCGCAGCACCTTTCGGCCGACCAGATCGCGCGCCTGGATGCCGTTGGTGCCCTCGTAGATAGGCAGAATGCGGGCATCGCGGTAATGTTGGGCGGCGCCCGTCTCCTCGATGAAGCCCATCCCGCCATGGACCTGGATGCCGATCGAGGCGGCCTCGACCGCCGCGTCGGTCGGCCAGGCCTTGACGATCGGGGTCAGGAATTCGACCAGGGCGTTCTCCGCCGCGCGCACCGCCTCGTCGGGATGGCGGCGGGCGGTGTCCAGCATGGCGGCGGCGGTATAGGCCAGGGCGCGCCCGACCTCGGTTTTGGCGCGCATGGTCAGCAGCATGCGCCGGACATCGGCATGGCGGATAATAGGCGCGCCCGGCTGGCCGGTCGCTTCGTCGCGGCCCTGGATGCGCTCGCGCGCGAATCCCACGGCCTGTTGATAGGCCCGCTCCATGATCGCCACGCCCTGCAGGCCCACGGCCAGGCGCTCGTTGTTCATCATGGCGAACATATGGCCCAGACCCTGGTTCTCCTCGCCGACCAGCCAGCCGATGGCGCCTTCGCCTTCGCCGAAAGCCATAACGCAGGTGGGCGCGGCATGGATGCCGAGCTTGTGCTCGGTCGAGAGGCAACGCAGGTCGTTGCGGTCGCCCGGCTCGCCCGCGCTATCGGGCAGGTATTTGGGCACCAGGAACAGGGAAATGCCGCGCACGCCCTTGGGCGCGTCGGGCAGGCGAGCGAGCACCATATGGACGATATTCTCGGCCATGTCGTGTTCGCCGAAGGTGATGAAAATCTTCTGGCCCTTGATGTGGAAACGCCCGTCGCCCATCGGCTCGGCCCGGGTCCGGATCTCGCCCAGATCAGTCCCCGCCTGGGGTTCGGTCAGATTCATGGTTCCGGTCCATTCGCCCGAGACCATGCGCGGCAGATAGACGCGCTTCTGTTCCTCCGTGCCGTAGAGGGAGAGCATCTCGGCCGCACCCTGGGTCAGCATGGGGCAGAGGGCGAAGGACAGATTCGCGGTGTTCCACAGCTCCATCGCCGCCGTCGAGAGCAGCCAGGGCAGGCCCTGGCCGCCATGTTCGGGCTCGAATTGCAGAGCGGGCCAGCCGGCCTCGACGAAGCCGCGGTAGGCGGCCGGAAAGCCCGCGGCCGTGGTCAGCACCCCATTCTCCAGCCGCACCCCGGCCGCGTCGCCCGTGGCGTTCAGCGGCGCCAGCACCTCGGCCGCAAATTTCCCGCCTTCCTCCAGGATCGCCGCCGCTAGATCCGGTGTCGCATCCCCGTAGCCCGGCAGCGCTGCGACCGCGCCGAGCTCAGCGACATGGTCGAGCACGAACTGCATTTCCTTGAGCGGCGGGGCGTAGTCGGTCATGTCTGGTGGATCCGGTAGTGTTGGCGGAGAAAGGCGGTGGCGGTTTCCAACTCGTGGTTCTCGCTTGCGGCTAGAACACCCGTCCCGGGTTCATCAAACCCTGCGGGTCGAGGGCGGCCTTGATCTTGCGCATCAGGTCCAGTTCGACCTCCGGCGCGTAGCGCGCCAGTTCGTCCTTCTTCAGGCGGCCGATGCCGTGTTCGGCGCTGATCGAGCCGCCCATTTCGGTGACCAGGTCGTGGACGATGCGGGCGAAATGGGGCCAGCGGGCGAGGAAGGCCTCGCGCCGGTCGCTATGGCCGTCGGGCCAGCAGAGATTGTAATGGACATTGCCGTCGCCGAGATGGCCGAAGGCGAAGATGCGGGTGTCGGGCGAATCGGCATGGACGCGCCTCGTCGCCTCGCGGATGAAGGCTGTGACCTGGCTGACCGGCACGCTGATATCGTGCTTGATGCCGCCGCCCTCGATCTTCTGGGCGATCGGGATGGCCTCGCGGATGAACCACAACCGGTTGGCTTGGTCCTCGCTCGCCGCGATTACGGCATCGGTGATCTCGCCTTCCTCGAAAGCCGCGCCCAGGGCGCCCTCGAGGGCCTCGGCCAGGCGCGCTTCCGGGTCGGCACTGGTCAGTTCGATCAGGCAGCAGAATTCGTAGGGCTCGGTCAGCGGGTCGACGGTCTCGGGCACATGGCGGATGGCCAGTTCGATGGCGTTGCGCGGCATCAGCTCGAAGCCCGTGACCTGATCGCCCGTCGCGGCGCGCATGCGCGAGAGCAGAGGGCCGGCCTTGTCGATCTCGGCCAGGGCGACCAGGGCCGTGGCGCGGGTCTTGGGCTTGGGGAAGAGTTTGAGAACGGCGGCGGTGATGATGCACAGGGTGCCCTCGCCGCCGATGAAGAGCTGCTTGAGGTCGTAGCCCGTGTTGTCCTTGCGCAGGCCTTTGAGGCCGTTCCAGACCTGCCCGTCGGGCAGCACGACCTCGAGTCCCAGGGTCAGTTCGCGGGCATTGCCGTAGCGCAGGACCCCGGTGCCCCCGGCATTGGTCGAAAGGTTGCCGCCGATCTGGCAGGTGCCCTCCGCCCCCAGGCTGAGGGGGAAGAGCCGGTCGACCTCGTCCGCCGCGTCCTGGATGGTGGCCAGGATGCAGCCGGCCTCGGCAGTGATCGTGTGATTGAGCGGGTCGATCTCGCGAATCCGGTTCATCCGCCCGAGAGACAGGATGATGCCGTCCCAGCCCGCGTCTGGAACGGAGCCGCCGACCAGACTGGTGTTGCCGCCCTGGGGCACGATGGGAATGCCGGCCTCGGCGCAGACCGTCACCACGGCACCGACTTCCTCGGTCGAGGCGGGGCGCACGATGGCCCGGGCAGTACCGGTGAACATCTTGCGCTCGTCCAGCAGTTGCGGGGCCATGGTCTCGGCATCGTCGGTCCAGCCCTTGGGGCCGACGATCTCGCGGATCCGGGCCAGGGCGTCGCCGATGGCGGAGCTCGTGGCGAAGAGAGTCATGACCCGGATTTAGCCCAGGGCTGCCGACCCGGCAAGCGGTGGGTTTTCGCTCGGGCCTCTTCGCGGGGCGCGGCGGCGCGGCGCAGGCGGTCGTAGATGGCGCGGCCGAGCCCGGTTTCCGGGATCGCCATCACGGCGATGGCATGGAATTCCGGTCGGTCGAGGGCGCGCATCGTAGCGAAAAGATTGGCGGCGGCTTCTTCCAGATCGCCCTTGGGGCTGAGGTTGCGGGTCTCCGCCGCGCCGCCGGGCACGTCCGGGCCGAAGGCGATCAAGGCCTCGTCTGCGAACGCCTCGGCGGCATTGAGCCGCAGGGGCAGGGCGGTCGCGTAATGACTCGCCAATTGGCCCGGCCCGCGTGGCGCGACGCTCTGGGTGTCCGGGTCGTCGAGCGGCCCCAGCACGGCTTCGATCTCTTCCTTCGGCAAGCCGCCGGGCCGCAGCAGGACGGCGGGGGGGCCAGTCAGGTCCAGCACCGTCGATTCGAGGCCGATCCGGCAGGGCCCGCCGTCCAGCACCATGGCGACGCGGCCGGCCAGGGCCTCGGCGACATGGGTGGCGGTGGTCGGACTGACCTTGCCCGAGGGATTGGCGCTGGGCGCGGCCAGGGGCTGGCCGGCGGCGGCGATGACGGCGCGGGCAGTCTCGTGATCGGGCATGCGCAGGGCCAGGCTGTCGAGCCCCGCCCCGGCAAGCAGAGAGACGGCGCAACCTTCGGCGCGGGGCAGGACCAGGGTCAGTGGGCCGGGCCAGAAGCGCGCGGCGAGATCCTCGGCCCGGGCATCGAAGCGGACGATCGCGCGCGCCGCTGCGATCTCCGCGATATGGAC
>CAUZWC010000241.1:0-5074 GCA_963583595.1 Alphaproteobacteria bacterium
TTCGGCCGAAACCCGCGCGGCTTCCAGCCCGCCCGGTCCGGCGCCGACGACGACCACCTTCTTCCGCGAGCCCTCGGCGCGCGGCACAACATGCGGCATGCGCTCCTCGCGCCCGGTCGCGGCGTTCTGGATGCAGATCGTGCCGATCCCAGCCAGCACAGTGTCCAGGCAATAGGAGGCCCCGGTGCAGGGGCGGATATCGTCCTCCCGCCCTTCCATCAGCTTGCGCGGGAAATGGGGGTCGGAGATGAAGGCGCGGGTCATGCCGACCATGTCGAGATGGCCCTCGGCCACGGCGCGCTCGGCGGTCGCCAGATCGGTGATGCGGGCGGCGTGGAAGACGGGAATATCGACCTCGGCCTTGATCGCGCTGGCCATGTGGAGATAGGCGGCGTTGGGCAGCCAGAGGCTGGGCCAAAGCTTGGCCGAGTTGAGATAGTCCTTGGAGACGCCGCCGACCACGCTGATGAAATCGATCATGCCGCAGCCGGCATGGGCGCGGGCGATCTCGACACATTGCGCACCGCTCAAGCCCTCCTTGATCATCTCGTCGCCCGGCATGCGGATGCCCACGACATAGTCGTCGCCAACCGCGTCGCGCACCGCGCGCAGCACCTCGAAGCCGAAGCGCATGCGGTTCTCCAGGCTGCCGCCGTAGTCGTCGGAGCGCAGGTTCGTCTCGGGCGACCAGAACTGCTCGATCAGGGTCTGGCTGGAGAAGGCTATCTCGACCCCGTCGATGCCGGCATCGCGGCAGCGCCGCGCGGCCCGGGCGAAACCCTCGCGGATGCGGTCAAAATCCCAATCCTCCATCTCCTTGGGGAAAGAGCAGTGGATCGGCTCGCGTTTGCGCGACGGCGCGACGGCGGGAAGCCAATTCTCCTTGTCCCAGCGTTCGCGCCGGCCGCCATGGGTCAGCTGGATGGTGCAGGCCGCGCCGTGTTCTTGCAGGCGCGTGGCGAGATCGCGCAGATAGGGCACGACCGTGTCGGTCGAAGCATTGATCTGGCCGTAATAGTAGGAATTCTCGGGCGCCACGCCGGGCGACCCGCCGCATTGGGCCAGTCCGATGCCACCCTTGGCCTTCTCGACTTGATAGCGGATATAGCGCTCGCTGGGCCGGCCGTGGTCGTTGTAAAGCGGTTGATGGCTGGTGCTGAGAAAGCGGTTCCGGATCGTCAGATCCTTGATCCGCAAGGGTTCCAGCAGGGCTTCGTATTGCGCCATGTCCGCCTCCCACTTCGCCGCGGGGGGGGGGGGTTACACTCTCACACGCCTCGGCCGGCCTCAAGCGCCCGCCCGTTCCTACGCGGCATCCGGAAAGTTCTCGCGCCAGACCGGCGCCACCTCGGGATGCGCCTCGATCGCATCGCGCGCGGCGGCGAGCCTGGGGCAGGCCGTATCGAAGCCGGACTCGGGCGCGCCCAGGCGAGCGATCATGGCCATCGCCAGGTCCAGGGCGCTCGGCCGATCGCCGAGGAGATAGGGGGCCGGCTCGAAGGCCGCCTCCATCGCGGCCCAGAGGCGGGTTTGCTCCACCACCGTGGTGCGGCGCAGCTCGGCCTGGGCCGCCGCGCCCGCGACATGGTCGGCGAGGTGGTAGTAGCGCCGGGTCGGCGGATAGACCGTGGCGGAGAGATAGGTCAGCCAGCGCAGGAAGCGCGGCCGGTCGGGCGATCCCGGCACCGGAACCAGACCGGCCTCCGGATGGCGCTCGCCGAGAAGCAGCAGGATCGCGGCGCTCTCGGTCACGGTCTCGCCGTCCGGCAGGAGCAGGCTCGGTACGGTGCCCAGCGGGTTGACCGCCAGATAGGCCGGCGTCCGATGCAAGGGCGTGTAGAGCGGCACGCGTTCCAGCCGATAGGGCGCGCCGATCATGGAGAGCATCGCCTGGGGCGCGGCGGAGGTCGACCCGAGATCGTGGTAAAGCGTGTAGATCGGCATCCCGTTCCTAGGGGAAATTCAGGAAGTTCTCGCGCCAAACCGGCAGCACCTTGGGGTGGTTTTCCATCGGGACACGCGCGGCGGCAAGCTTGGAGCAGGCTTCGTGGAACCAGTCCTGGTCGATCGCCCAGCGGCTCAACATGGCCGTGTAGAGATCGAGCGCGGTGGACGCCTTGCCTAGCAGGTAGGGCGCGGGATCGAAGGCCGCTTCCATCACCTGCCAATCGCGCTGAAGCTCTTTCATCGCCATGCGACGGACCTCGTCGCGCGCGGACTCGCTTTCGGCAATCTGCCCGGAAAAAAAGTACCGGCGGACGGCCGGATAGACATTGGCCGCCAGATAGACCATCCAGCCCAGGAAAGCCGGCCGCTCCGGCGCATCGGTCGCGGGTGCCATGTTGGGCTCCGGATGATCTTCGGCGATGGCGATCATCATCGCCGCGCTTTCGGTCACGATCCGGCCTCCGGGCATGGCGATGACCGGTATCTGACCCAGCGGATTGACCGCCAGCAATTCGGCCGTCGGATGGTCCAACGCATTGGTGTCGATACTCACGATCCGATAGGACGCGCCGACCAGGTCGAGCAGGGCCAGCGGAGCCGCAGGGCCCGCTTTAATGCCGTGATAGAGCGTGTAGATGGTCCTATCCTCCGTCAAATTCCTCGGACGTCGGTCAGTCGCCCATGACGGCGATACGGAATTCGGCGCCCGCGTCCTCCAGCCAACACCAGAGATAATCCGCGTAGCTGCGCTGGACGTAGAGGTCGAAGCGCACGCCGTCGTCATGCAAATGGATCAACACATCGGCCTTGGCGAGCAGGCTCTGGGCGCAGGAACCGGCCGGGAAGGTGGAGGGGTGCAGATCGAGAGGGCAGCCCTTCGCCAACACGTCGCGCGCGGCCGGGCCGGAGACGCCGATCACGGTGCGGCTGTCGGTCAGCACGGTCGCGGCGGCGTGAAGGCCCGCGAGGGCCTTGTCGAGATCCTCGGCGAGGGGCGTCCCCTCATAGGGAATCACGGCCAGCAGCCATTCGTTCGGACCGAGCCAGAAGGCCGTGACATCCACGCTGGCCGTCACCGTGTTGGGCCGGAGCGGCAGGGCGAAGCCCAGTTCCTTTTCGACCGCGGCGAGGAAGGCCTTGTCGCCAGGATCGCCGCGCAGCCCGACCTTGCCGAGATGAGGACGTTCGCAGAGGACCAGGCCGGCATCGCCCGGATCCTCGACGGCCCGAGCCTCAAGCCCCAAATGGGCCAGCACGCTCTGGCGCAGATAGCCTTCAGGCATGGTGGCGCCCTCCCTCCGGATCGTAGAAGATGGGTTTGGTCACCTCGGCCTCCACCGTGCGGTCGCGGAGCGGCAGGCTGACCGTCTCGCCGATCCGCGCGCGCCCGCCCTGGATCAGGGCCAGAGCAATGGAGCGGCCGAGACTCGGGCTGTGATAGCTCGAGGTGACATGGCCGATCATCGGCATGGGCGGGGTGGCCCGCAACTCGCCCACGATCTGCGCGCCCTCGGGCAAGACCACCGCGGGGTCCTTGGTCAACAGGCCGACGAGCTGCTTGCGGTCGTCGAGGACCATGGCGGAGCGGGTCAGCGAACGCTTGCCCAGGAAGTCGGCCTTCTTTTTCGAAATCGCCCAGTCGAGCCCCAGATCCTGCGGCGTAACCGTGCCATCGATCTCCTGGCCCGCCGCCAGATAGCCCTTCTCGGCGCGCAGGACATGGACCGCCTCGGCCCCGAATGGCGTGATGCCGTAGCGTTGCCCGGCGAGCATCACGGCGTTCCACAGGGCGAGGCCGAAGCCCGCGGCCACGTTGATCTCGTAGCTCAACTCGCCCGTGAAGCTGACCCGGAAGACGCGCGCCGGAATCTCCGAGACCCGGCCGGTCCGCACGCTCATATGCGGGAAGGCGTCGTTCGACAGATCGATATCGCGGCACAGTTCGGCCAGCAGATCGCGGGCGCGCGGCCCGGCGATATTCACCACCGCCCATTGCTCGGTCACCGAGGTCACCCAGACCTTGTAGTCGAGCCACTCGTTCTGGAGCCATTCCTCCAGCCACCAGAAGGCGCCCGAGGCGTTCCCCGTGGTGGTGTGCATGAGATAGTGGTCTTCGCCCAGACGCGCGGTCACGCCATCATCCATCACCATGCCGTCCTCGCCCAGCATGACGCCGTAGCGGCAGCGCCCGATACCGAGCGAAGCCCAGGCATTGGTGTAGATCCAGTCGAGCATGCGGGCCGAATCGGGCCCGCGAATATCGACCTTGCCCAAGGTAGAGCCGTCGCGGATGCCGACGCCCTGGCGCACGGCCAGGCATTCGCGCCGCACTGCGGCGGCACGATCCTCGCCCTCTTTCGGATGGTGATCGGGCAGCAACCATTGGCCGGCCGAATCGAAGACCGCGCCGGCCGAGACATGCCAGGAATGCATCGGCGTGGTCCGCGCAGGATCGGCGAGCGCACCGACATCGCGCCCGGCGACCGCCCCGAAGGGCACCGGGGTATAGGGCGGACGGAAGGTGGTCGTGCCGACCTCGGGCATGGCCTTGCCCAGGCTGTCGGCGAGAACTGCGAAGCCGGCCATGCCGCCCATCTTGCCCTGGTCCGGACCCATGCCGAGGGTGGTGTAGCGCTTGGCGTGCTCGACCGAGCGATAGCCCTCGCGCACCGCCAGGGCGATATCGGCCGCCGTTACGTCGTTCTGAACATCAACGAAATGCTTGGACTTGCCGCGCCCGACCGGATGCTTGCCCGGCACGATCGGCATATGGCGAATCGGTCCCACAGCCCGGTCGGCAGCCCGCGGTGCCTCGCCGGTCTTGCCGGCATGGCCCGCCGCCTCCGCCGCCGCCGCGCCCGCCGCATGTCCTTGGGCCAGGCAGGCGGCCAGGCCGAAAGCGCCATTGCAGGCCCCGGCTGAGCGTTCCGGCTGGAAGGATTCGCCGGGCACGAAGCAATTGAGATCGGCGTTGAAATCGAGCTTGCCACGCGACTGGGAAAACAGATGGACCGCCGGATTCCAGCCGCCCGAGACCGCGAGATGATCGCAGGCGATACGCCGCACCTCCCCCGCCAGCCCCTTGGCCGAGGCGTCGATGGGCGCGACCTCGATACTCCGCAACCCC
>CAUZWC010000242.1:0-4999 GCA_963583595.1 Alphaproteobacteria bacterium
TATGGGGGTAGAGGCGACAGGCGGCACAGCGCTAGACACGGTCGGGGACACGGGCAAGGGTCGGCGAATCCTCACCCTGTGTTTCGTCGTGATGGCCGCGGCGGTCTACGAAATCAACATGACCAACGCGGCGGTGATCCTGCCGCATATGCAGGGTGCCTTCTCGGCGACCAAGGACCAGATCGCCTGGGTCGTCACCGCCTTCATCGTCGGCATGCTGATGGGTTTCGCATGGTCGGGCTGGTGCAGCAACCAGTTCGGCCGACGCGCCTTCTTCCTCGCCTGCCTGGGCGCCTATATAGCCGCCTCCTATATGTGCGGCGCAGCGGGCAGCCTGGAGGAGGAAGTCGTCTGGCGCTTCGCCCAGGGGATGCTCGGCGCGCCGATGATGCCAATCTCCCACGCCATCGTGCTTGACAGCTTCCCGCGCGAAAAAATGGCGGTGGGCAACGCGATCTGGGCCATCGGCATCATGGTCGGTCCGGTCCTGGGCCCGGTGGTCGGCGGCTATATCGCGGATTCCGCCGTCTGGCGCTGGGTCTTCTATTTCAACCTGCCGGTCGGCATCCCGATTTTTCTCGGCTGTCTCGCCTTCATCCCGCGCGCGCCGCGCGAGCCGGCCCGGCATTTCGACTGGTTCGGCTGCCTGTCCCTGACCCTCGCCATCGGCGCTTTCCAGCTGGCGATCAACCGGGGCGAAAGGCTCGACTGGTTCGCCTCGACCGAGGTGATCGTCGAGGCGACCATCGCAGTCGTCTCGGCCTATCTCTTCGTCGTCCATATCACGACGACGCGCCATCCCTTCGTGCGGGTCGAGATGTTCCGCGACCGCAACCTCTCCCTCGGGCTGCTCATCGCTCTGGTCTGGGGCTTCCTGCTGCACGGCGTCCTCGTCCTGATCTCGATCATGATGCAGGAGCTGCGCGGCTATCCCGTCATCATCCTGGGCGAGGTTCTGGCGCCGCGCGGCATCGGCGTCATGGCCGGCAGTATCGTGGCGATCCAGGCGGCTCGGTTCTTCGACCCGCGCTACACCATGACGGGTGCCGTGCTGCTGATCGCGGGATCGTCCTGGATCATGGCGCAATGGACTCTCGATGTGACGCCCTGGGAGGTCGCCTGGTCCGGCGCCCTGCAGGGTTTCGGCACGGGAATCGGCTTCGTCACCCTGGCCTCGAAGACCTTCTCGACCCTGGAGGACCGCTACCGGACCGAAGCGCTGACCTTCTACAACCTGACCACCTTCGTCGGTATCGGCACGGGCATCGCCTTCGCGGTCTCCCTCGTCACCCGCAACACCAGCGGCTTCCACGCCCTGCTGGCCGAGGCGGTCTCGCCCCATAACAAACTACTGCGCTTCTTCGACCTGCCCGATGCCTGGGACCCGGCCAGCGAGGCGGGCCGTGCGGCCCTGGACGCGGTGATCGTCCAGCAGGCGGCGATGATCAGCTATCTCAACTATTTTTTCCTGATCACGGTGATCGCCGTGGCAACGGTGCCGCTGATCTTTCTGTTCAAGGGCGGGCGCATGTTCGGCGCGAGAACCGGGCATTGAGCGCGGCTGGGCGGAGCGGGCGCGGCGGATTCCGTCACCGACGCTGTTCTCCCCTCACCCCGACCCTCTCCCCGGGGGAAAGGGAGATTCGCATCGCACCGCCTCGTCATCCCCTCTCCTTGGGGAGAGGCATCGGAGGGTGAAGAGAAAACGTTCACTCCCAACTCACCAAGCCGGGCGTCACAGCCTAAAGCACGTTCCGGATCTTGCCGGTGAGAGATTCCGGCGTGCGGTCGGAGCCGGCGTAAAAATCCGCCGTCATGGCCTCGACCGAGCGGCAGTGGTTCTCGCGCTCCGCCACGCCGAAATGGGTCTCGGGCGGCGTGTCCGGATCGAAATTCCTCCAGCGGTCCTTGCCCCGGATCAGAGTGGCGAATTCGCGCCTTCCAGTCTTGACCGAATCGGCCGGCATGCAATCGATCAGCATGCCCATGCGCCGGTCCTTCGTGCGGTTGGGCTGGGAACTGTGGACGATATTGTAGTGGATGACGGCGGCCTCGCCCGGCTTCAATACGACAGGCACCGCGCCCGACTCGTCGAAGGCCTCGGCGATGTAATGGCCGCGGGTCAGCATGCTGTCGGGATCGACCTTCTCGTCATGGCGCATATGGGACCATTTATGCGAGCCGGGAATGACGCGCAGACAGCCGTTCGCCACGGTCGCCGGGGTCAGAGCGAGCCAGCAGGTGACGAGCAACGGGCCGATATGGATATAGGGCGTGTCCTGGTGCCAGCCGACATAGGTCTTCGAATCGGCCGGCTTGTTTCGGTAGCCGACCCCCCAGCACAGGATGTCCGGACCGAGCAGCGGCGCCAGCCCCTCGGTCAGGCCGGGCTTGCGAATCAAGGCGTCGATCCAGGGGAATAGCAGGTTCGCTTTCATGTCGTAGAGGCCGACATGATCCGGATGGGCGCGTTCGAAGGCTTCGGTCTCGGCCTGGCACTCGGCAGCCTCGGCCTCGGTCAGGACCGGCAAGGGAAAATAGCAGCCGTCGCGTTCGAAGCGCGCCTTCATCTTTTCCGGGGCCTCCGGCAATTCGACCCGATCAACCATTTCTTACTTCCCCTTCCTTCTTTCCTTCCAAGGCGCGCTTGGCGTGTTTGGCGCCGCCGAACAACACGCTGGCCTGAACCTCGACAGCCTTCTGCCAAGCCGCCAGTTCCGCCGCGCCCATTTCCGTCTCGGCGATGCGGTCGCGGTCCCAATTGTCGTATTCGTCGACGCCGCGCAGCAGGACCGCCAATTCACGCGGCCAATCCTGCCAGGCATGGGTCGGAATCATCTCGTTGAGGAAGATAATGCGCCGGTCCAGGCCGTGGTTCGGGCCCGAGGAATGACAGATCGCATGATAGAAGAAGGCGCATTCGCCAGGGTCGAGCTCCATTTCGACGGAGGAGGATGCATCCAGTTCGGCCTCGATGGTCTGCTCCCGGCTGAGGATGCTCGCCGTGCCGAAATTCTCCCTGTGGGGCAGCAGCTCGCCCTTGTGGGTACCGGGAAGAGCCTTCAGGCAGCCGTTCTCCGAGCGGCACGGCGAGAGCGCCAGGGCCGCGATCACGTTGATCGGCTTGACGTTGGCGTAGGCGGTGTCCTGGTGCCAGCCGGCGAAGCTCCTGCCGTCGGCCTCCTTGAGCCGCAGCGACTGGCCCCAGCACAGGAGGTTCGGGCCGATCAGATCCTCGACAGTATCGAGGAAAACCGGTTCCTTCAGCATTTCGTAGGCCCAGGGCGCGATCATATAGGCCTTCTGGTCGAGCTTGATGACGTCGGCCGGGTGATTGCATTCGAAGGCCTCGAAGCACGCGCGATAGTGGCCTGCGCGTTCCTCCGACATGACCCGGACGGGGGCATGCCAGCCCTGTTCGTGAAAGCCTGCGATCTGGGCGTCAGTCAGAACCTTTCCCATGGCCTCCTCCTGTCCTCCGAAACAATCGGCCCCGACCCTAGTTCTGCTTCTTGAGGTTGAGCTTTTCGCGCGCCTCCTGCGGGGTAAGGATGCGGGCACCCATCAATTCGACCACCGTGCGGGCCTTCTCGACCAGCTGCCAGTTATCGGCGAAGACGCCGCGCTCGAGATAGAGGTTGTCCTCCAGCCCGACCCGCACATTGCCGCCCATCAGGACCGCCTGGGCGGCCATCGGGATCTGGTGGCGGCTGATGCCGAAGGAGGCCCAGACCGCACCGGCCGGCAACATGTCGCGCATCGCCTTCATGCCCTCGGTCGTCGCGGGTGAGCCCCATTGGATGCCGAGGCAGAGCTGGTAGAGCGGCGGATCGTCGAACAGGCCTTCGGCGTAGAGCTGGTTGGCCAGGGCGACATGGCCGGTGTGAAAGCATTCGATTTCGGCCTTGATGCCGAGCTTCTGCATTTCGCCCGCGACGTGGCGCAGCACGCTGGGCTGGGCGATATAGGTCATTTCGCCGAAGGCCATCGCGCCGCAATCCAGGCTCGCGATCTCGGGCTTCAACGCGGAGATGTAGATCAACCGCGTCTCGGCATCCGTGTTGTCGGAATCCGGCGTGCCGACATTCGGGTTCTCGGCGCTGGGCCGCCAGTCGCCGCCATTGCCGCCGGTGATGTTGATGCAGACATCGATTTCCGAATCACGGATGCGGTTGAAGATTTCCTTGAACAATTCCGGATCGCGGCTATTGCGCCCGGTCTCGGGGTCGCGGGCATGGATATGGACGATCGCCGCCCCGGCCTTGGCCGCGTCGATCGCGGCCGTGGCGATCTGCTCCGGCGTGATCGGCAGACGCGGATGCTTGTCCTGGGTCTCGCCTCCGCCCGTCACGGCGCAGCTGATGATGACCTCGTTGTTCATGACCTTCCCCTCCCCCTGATTGCTTATCGCAGCGAAACCGGTTCGCGCGTCGCACCTTGATACATAGTGGCCGTCTGTTTCAAACAGGCCAAGCGATGCGCCTCCAGCACCTCCGGCGTCATGTCCCCTGTCGGACGCCGGTCGGCATCGAAATTGCCGAGGCGATCGACCCCGCGCACCAGCATCGCGGAATCGCGCGGCCCGTGGTTCACCGCGCTCGTCGGCATATAGGAAGCGAGATAAAGGATGCGCGCATCGTCCGACTCGTTCGGGCCGGAGCGGTGCACGATGTTGTGGTGGAAGATGCCTATCTCGCCCGGGCGCAACTCAGCGTGCACCGTCTTGGAATCGTCGAACTCGGCCGTGATGTATTGGCCGCGAGTAAGGATGCTGCTCGAATCGTCCGTGTCCCGATGGGGCAGCAGGGGCCATTCGTGCGAACCCGGAATCACCTCCAGGCAGCCGCTTTCCTCGGTGTTGGGAGAGAAGGCGAGCCAGAAAGTGAAGCAGGGCTCGGCCTTGATATACATCGTGTCCTGATGCCAACCCGCATAGCCGGGACTGTGCGGCGGCTTGAAGCGGAAAGAGCCGGTCCAGCACAGTAGGTCGGGACCCAGC
>CAUZWC010000243.1:0-4965 GCA_963583595.1 Alphaproteobacteria bacterium
CCCGCCGCCGCGCAGGCGAAGTGCAAGGCCACCCGTCGTCACGCCGTCGGCGCTTCTGACGTCGCCGAGACGGATGTCGAGATTTACCGCCATGCCCTCGTGGACGAGGCCGGTCAGAGAAGCTTCCAGCGAATGCGCGACGATCGAACCTGGTTGAAAACCCGGACCTAGATTCATCGCGCCCTCGACGGCGAGGCGAGAATTCGGCGCCGCGCCATGGCCCGCGATCTCGCCCGACGCCGTGACGGTGTAGCCGGCGTTGGTGGGTGCGAGCGTCAGCCGAAGCGGCGTATCGCCGATGACCGCCGGTTCGCGTTCGGAACCCAGCGCAAGGCTCTCGGCAATATCGGCTGGCAACTGCCCCGAAAGGGCGGGATCGATGGTCAGGCCGGTCAACCCGAATCCGGGAAGGAAGGAAAGCGCGATCTCCTGCTCGTCGATCGACAGACTGGCTTCGCCCGATAAAGACGCCGCCTTGACCATCCCGGGCAGGTCGAAGTTGGTCAGGCGCGGCGATATGGTGGCCGCCATCCGCAAGGCTTTCAGCAGAGTGGCCAGTTCGGGCGTATCGCCGCCGGCGAAATCCTTGGGTGTCGACAGCGAACCGTTCGCGGCGATCAGGATTGTGCCGGCCGGTGCCGTCGGCATGTCGAGCAGGGCGGCGAGGAGGGCCGGGTCCAGCGCGCCGTCCAGGGTAAATGTCATGGGCTCTTCCGGATCACCCGGATCGCCTTCGGCGTCGAGCGTGAAGCGCCCTGCCTCGGAGTCGAGATCTGCGGTCACGGCGATCTGCGTGCCATCCCGCCGCGCCGTGACATGGCCTGGTCCGACATTCCGGTTGAGCAGCCGGGCCTCGGGGATATCCAGTTCCATGGCGATGCTTTGCGGAATATCGGCCCTGGTCTCGTAGACGATTTCTCCGCTCATGCCTTCCGCCTGGAAAGTTGAGGATTTCAGGTCGAGGCGTGAAATCACCGCCTTGGCCGACAAATCGCTTCCCGCCTTCGCTCCCGATAGTTCGGCGGCGAAGGACATGGTGGCGCCCGGCGCGGCGATCGTACCCTCCATCTGCCCGTCCAGGCCGAGCTTGCCGGCCCCCGCGTCGCGAACCGTGCCGGACAGGGAAACTCTTTCGTCCCATTCGGTGTGAAGGTCGGAAATCTCAATCGAAAAATCCACGACGCCGGGCCCGGCCTGGCGCAGATCGGCGTTTCCGGCGATCACGACCGGGTTGCCCGTTGTTTCCAGCGAGAGGGAAAAATCCTGCAATTCGATCCGATCGAAGGGCAGGGCGGGGATAGCAATATCCTCGCCCGATCCGCCGCCGAGGACGGGATCGAGGGCGGGCACCGAGAAATTGCCGTCTTCATTCAATGTGCCGCGCGCGCGCAGGGACCCAATGCGCAGGCTTTCGACCCGGCCTGACAACAGGCCAGAGATGGAATAGTCGATTTCAAGAGATTCGGCGTGGATCTCGCCTTCGGGACCGATGGCGATGCCCGTTGCCCGGGCACGGCTGAAGCCCAGATCGTCGACGACGAGGATGGTGGGGGCCAACCCCTCGCATTCCAACGCGGCGATGGCCAGGCGTTGCGCGATCTCGGTACGGGCCAGCCAGAGTCCCAGCCCCAGCAGGCCGATCAGGACGACAAGGGCGAGAAGGGACCGCAAGGCCAAGCTCCATCCATGCCACCGGCTGGGCGGTGGGGAACTGGGGTCTGGCCTCGGCCTGGTCGTTTTTATTGTCCGGGTTGAGAATAGGAAAAGGCCGGGTCTCTGGCGAGTCCCGGCCCGGTGTTTCCTGGTAGGCCTCAACCGATCAGCCGGCCTTGGCGACCGCTCGCTTGGCCATCACGGTGATGAGATGCGCGCGATATTCGGCGCTGGCATGGATGTCGGCGTTTAGGTCATCGGCCGAAACCGCGATCCCGGCGACGGCATCGGGCGACCAGGTCTTGGCGAGCGCCGCTTCCATCTCGGGTACCCGGAACACGCCCGGTCCCGCACCGGTCACCGCGACCCGAACGCCATCGGCCGTGTCGGCCACCATGACGCCGACGATCGCATAGCGCGAGGCCGGGTTCGGGAATTTCATATAGGCCGCTTTCTTGGGCTGCGGGAAGGTCACCTTGGTGACGATCTCGCCCTCGCCCAGCGCGGTCTCGAACATGTCGGTGAAGAAGTCGTCGCCGGCAATCTCACGCTTGTTGGTATGGACGGTGGCGCCCAGACCCACCACGGCGGCCGGGTAATCGGCCGCCGGATCGTTGTTCGCGATCGAGCCGCCGATGGTCCCGCGGTTGCGCACCTGTGGATCACCGATATGGCCAGCGAGATCGGCCAGGGCCGGAATTGCCTTCTTTACCTCGGCCGAATTGGCGACCTGGCCATGGGGGGTGCCGGCGCCGACGGAGACGGTACCGCCGTTTACCGAGATGCCCTTAAGTTCCTTCAGGCCGCCGATATCGATGACATGAGTCGGGCTGGCCAGGCGCTGCTTCAGGGTCGGGATCAGTGTGTGTCCCCCGGCGAGAAGCAGGCCGTCATCCGCCCTGGCGAGGGCCTTAAGCGCCTCGTCGACGGATTTCGCACGGATATATTCGAATGCGTACATCGGATTGCTCCTCCTTATTCAGCCGCTTGCGGCATGCTGGCGCCATTGATAGCGGCCCAGACTTTCTGTGGGGTCGCCGGCATGTCCATATGGTGGATGCCCAAGGGGCCCAAGGCGTCCAGCACCGCGTTCATCACTGCGGGCGGGGAGCCGATGGCCCCGACTTCGCCCACGCCCTTCACACCCAGCGGATTGTGGGTGCAGAGGGTGTTGTGGGTCTGGACCCGCATATTGGGGATCAGGTCGGCCTTGGGCATGTTGTAGTCGTTGTAGGATCCGGTCAGGAGCTGGCCGTCCGCGTCGTAGACGCAGCTTTCGTAGAGCGCTTGGCCGATGCCCTGGGCGATGCCGCCCTGGACCTGGCCCTCGACGATCATCGGATTGATGACCCGGCCGACATCGTCGACCGCAACGAAGCTGGCGATGTCCACCACGCCGGTATCCCGGTCGATTTCGACCTCGCAGATATGGCAGCCACCAGGGAAGGTGAAGTTGAGTGGGTCGTAGAAGGCCTGCTCCTCCAACCCCGGTTCCAGTTCGGTGATGGGATAGTTGTGCGGGACATAGGCCGCGCCGGAAATCTCCGCCAGGGCCATCGACTTGTCCGTGCCTGCGACCGTGAAGCTGCCGTCCTTGAACTCGATGTCCTCTACAGCCGCTTCCATGATATGGGCGGCGATCTTCTTGCCCTTCTCGATCACCTTGTCCATGGCCTTGACCAGGGCGGACCCGCCGACCGCGAGCGAGCGCGAGCCGTAGGTGCCCATGCCGAAGGGGATGCGGTTGGTGTCGCCGTGGACGATCTCGATCTGGTCGAAGGGCACGCCGAGCTGCTCGGAAACGAGCTGGGCGAAAGTGGTCTCATGCCCCTGGCCGTGGCTGTGGGACCCGGTGAAGACGCTGACCGAGCCTGTCGGATTGACGCGCACCGCAGCCGATTCGTAGAGCCCGGCACGGGCGCCGACGGAACCGACGACCGCGCTGGGCGCGATGCCGCAGGCCTCGATATAGGTCGAGATGCCGATGCCCCGCAGCTTGCCCTCGTCGGCCGAGGCTTTGCGTCGCGCTTCGAAGCCGTCGTAATCGGCTTCCTTCAGCGCGATCTCCAGGGTCGATTGATAGTCGCCGCTATCGTACTCCACGACCACCGGCGTCTGGTAGGGGAAGGCGTCGCGCGGGATGAAGTTCCGCCGCCGAATCTCCGCCCGGTCGATCCCGGTCAGGCGCGCCGCCTCATCGACGATACGCTCGACAAGATAGGTCGCTTCCGGCCGCCCGGCGCCGCGATAGGCGTCCACTGGCACGGTATGGGTGAAGACGGCTTTGACCTCGCAATAGACCACCGGGGTCGTGTAGACGCCCGCCAGCAGCAGGGCATAAAGATAAGTCGGTACGCAGGGCGCGAAGGTCGAGAGGTAGGCGCCCATATTGGCTGTCGTGTCGACCTTGAGGGCCAGGAATTTGCCGTCCGCGTCCAGCGCCAATTCGGCGGTGCTGACATGGTCGCGGCCATGGGCGTCGGACATGAAGGATTCGCTGCGGTCCGCCGTCCACTTAATCGGGCGGCGGATTTTCTTCGACGCCCAGACGAGGATGGCGTCCTCGGCGTAGGGATGGATCTTTGACCCGAAACCACCGCCGACATCGGGGGCGACGACCCGCAGCTTGTGCTCCGGGATTTGCAGGACGAATGCGCCCATCAGCAGCCGGACGACGTGCGGGTTTTGGTTGGCGGTGTAAAGTGTGTATTCGCCCGTCCCCCGGTCGTATTCGGCAACCGCTGTGCGTGGCTCCATCGCGTTCGGGATCAGCCGGTTGTTGACGATCTCAACCTTGGCGGCATGGGCGGCCTTGGAGAAAGCTTCATCGCAGGCCGCGCGGTCGCCCAATTCCCAGTCGTAGCAAAGGTTCCCCGCAGCCTCGTCCCAGACCTGGGGCGAGCCCTTTGCCATGGCTGCCCCGGTCGCAACGCAGGCCGGCAAGGGCTCGTAGTCGACGACGATCTTGTCGGCCGCGTCGCGTGCCTGATTGCGCCTCTCCGCGATCACCACGGCGACCTGATCGCCGACGTGGCGGACGGTGTCGGACACCAGGATGGGATGGGCCGGCTCGACCATCGGGTTACCGTGGCGGTCCGTGACCTGCCAACCACAGGGCAGGCCGCCGAGCCCGTCCGCGGCGACGTCTGCCCCGGTGAAAACTGCGATCACGCCCGGCGCTGCAAGCGCGGCCTTGGTGTCGATGCCCTTGATCCTGGCATGGGCGTGGGGAGAGCGGAGGATGCTGGCATGGGCTTGGCCCGGACGGTTGATATCGTCCGTGTAATTGCCCTGCCCGGTGAGAAAGCGGTA
>CAUZWC010000244.1:0-4853 GCA_963583595.1 Alphaproteobacteria bacterium
CTTGGCGCCATCCTAGGGGGGGTGTCCCGGAACGCCATCGCCGCCGGCCGCTCGCCGCGGAAGCTTCATTCATAGGTGGGCCAGGGACGGAGGGGACAGGGGCGAGGTCCGCGCTAGCGCTTGGCCGCCGGATCGTTGTCGTTCGCCTCCCGCTTCAGGCGACTGATGATCGATTCGCGGTAGTCCAGATCCCAGACGACCCTGCTGAAATCGATCTCACCATCCTCGGGATCGCCAGACCGGGGGCGGTGTCCGGGTGGAAAGCGTTTTATGCACATGCCTCGCCTGCCTTTGCCGTTTCATGGCAAAGGCAGGGTGGCGTCAGAAGCGGGCCGCACCGGGGCGCGAATGGAGCGAAATTCGGACGGGTTGCGCCGCCGCTTATCGCCCGGTCGCGTAGTTCAGGGCCTGGTCGAGATCGCGGATGATGTCTTCGACCGTCTCGATACCGATCGACAGGCGGACGACATCGTCGCCCGCGCCCGAAGCGGCGCGCTCGGCGGGTTCGAGCTGGCGATGAGTGGTCGAGGCCGGATGGATGATTAGGCTGCGCGTGTCGCCGATATTGGCGAGATGGCTGAACAGCTGGCAGACCTCGACCATTTTGATGCCGGCTTCGTAGCCGCCCTTGACGCCGAAGGTGAAGAGCGCGCCGGGACCTTTGGGGAAGTATTTTTTCGCCAGCGCATGGTAGGGGCTGTCCAGCAGACCGGCATAGGAGACCCAGGCGACGGCCGGATGCTTGGACAGGTATTCGGCGACGGCCTGCGCGTTCTCGATATGGCGCTGCATGCGCAGGGCCAGGGTCTCGATGCCGTTCAAGGTCAGGAAGGCGTTCATGGGGGCCATGGATGCGCCGAGATCGCGCAACCCGACCGCGTGGCCCTTCATGGTGAAGGCCATATCGCCGAAGGTCTCGGCGAAGACCAGCCCGTGATAAGCCGGATCGGCTGCGGCCAGGGCGGGAAATTTGTCGTTCTGTGCCCAGTCGAAATTGCCCGAATCGACCACGCCGCCGCCGATCGAGGTGCCGTTGCCCGAGAGGTATTTGGTGGTCGAATGGATCGCCAGATCGGCGCCCCAGTCGAAGGGCTTGTTGAGATAGGGGGTGGCCAGGGTTGAATCGACGATCAGGGGGATGCCATCTTTATGGGCGATCTCGGCGACCGGCTCGATATCGACGATGATGCCGCCCGGATTCGCCAGGGTCTCAACGAAGATCGCCTTGGTCTTCGGCCCGATGGCGGCCTTGAAGTTCTGAGGATCGCCCGGATCGACGAAATTGCAGGTCCAGCCGAAGCGCTTGAAGGTTTGGCTGAACTGGGTCACGGAGCCGCCGTAGAGATTGCGCGAGGCGACGAAATCATCGCCCACATCCATCAGCGCGCTCATGGTCAGCATCTGGGCCGCATGACCCGATGCGGTGCAGGTAGTGCCGCGCCCGCCTTCGAGGGCGGCAAGGCGTTCTTCCAGCACCGCGACGGTCGGGTTGGTCAGGCGCGAATAGATATAGCCGTAGGTCTGCAGGTTGAAGAGCGAGGCGGCATGGTCGGCATCGTCGAAGACGAAGGAGGTCGTCTGGTAGATCGGCGTCTGGCGCGCGCCGGTTGCCGGATCGGGAGCCGCGCCCGCATGGATCGACAAAGTGTCGAAGCCATAGCCGAAACCAAAGCCTTCGCCCGCCGCGCTGTTTTCATTTTCGCCGTTGTCGTTCTCGCTCATCTCAACCTCTTAACCTGCGTCGTTTGCTGGAAATCATACCGGAATTCATGCCGCTCCAGCCCAGTTCGCCGTGGAGCCGGCCGTATTCGATCTTGGGGCAGTGATTCATGATCACGGTCAGGTCCGCCGCCTCGGCCCGCGCCGCCGCTTCGTCGTTGCGCACGGTCAGCTGCATCCAGATCACCGAGATGCCCTTCTCGGGCGCGAGGGCGATGGCTTCGTCCGTGATCGCGTCCGCCGCCTCGGAATTGCGGAAGATGTCGACCATGTCGAAGCGGTCCGGAATCTCGGCGAGGGAGGCATAGACCGCCTCGCCCAGAATCTCCTGGCCGGCGTCGCGCGGATTGACCGGGATGACGCGGTAGCGCTTGGTCTGGAGGTATTTCATGACGAAATAGCTCGGCCGGTTCCAGTTGGAACTGGCGCCGACCATGGCGACGGTCTTGACCCCGGCGAGGACGTCTCGGATCAGCGAATCGGGATAGCGGTCATGATCCATCCAGCGGCCTATTCGTCGCGCCAGACGGGTTTGCGCTTTTCGATGAAGGCGTCGATGCCCTCGGCCGCGTCGGCGAACATCATGTTATCGGCCATCGAGCAGCCGGCGAGGGCATAGGCGTCGTCCAGTCCCAGTTCCATCTGGCGATAGAAGGTATCCTTGCCATGGGCGATGGCGGGCCAGGACTTGGCGGCGATGGCCTGGGCCAGTTCGGCGACGGCCGCGTCCAACTCGCCGTCCTCGACCGCGCGGTTGACGAGGCCGATCTTGGCCGCCCGGTCGGCATCGACGAAGGCGCCTGTCAGCAGCAGTTCGAGGGCGTGCTTGCGGTGCAGGGCGCGGCCCACGGCGACCCCCGGCGTGGTGCAGAACAGCCCGGCATTGATGCCCGAGGTCGCGAAGCGGGCCGAGTGGGCTGCGACGGCGAGGTCGCAGCTTGCGACGAGCTGGCAGCCCGCCGCCGTGGCGACGCCGTGGACCCGTGCGATCACTGGCTGGGGCATGCGCGTGATGCTGGTCATCATGTGGCTGCAGGTCTCGAACAGGGAGCCGTAATACTGCCGGCTGGGCTTGGCGCGCATCTCCTTGAGGTCGTGACCAGCACAGAAAGCCTTGCCCTCGGCCGCGATCACGACGACGCGGACCGTGCGGTCCTCGCGGATCTCGTCGAGCGCGGCCTGGAGGGCGGCGAGCAGCGCCTCGGACAGGGTGTTGTATTGGGCCGGCCGGTTGAGGGTCAGGGTCGCGATCCCGTCGCGGTCGTCGCGCAGCAGAATTGGCGTCTCCGCCGCCTCGGCCGTCGCTGTCTTCGTGCTCGCGCTCATCCCCCGGACCCATCGCAGTTGCGAAACCGTTGCCGGAATTCTCTGTCTGTCGGTCTCCGAAAGCAAGAGGTGGGCCGTGTTCTCTTGCCAGCATCGCGCCCCCCGCCTATCAGGGGCTCCATAAGCGAGAGTCGCATCACGGTCGCGGAATTCGAGGATCTGGTTGAGGAGGCCGCGCCCTTCGCCGCCGATTACGATTTCCGGGTCGAGAGCCTCGAGAGGGGCGGGGCGGTGGCGCGCCTGCCGGCCAGCGAGCGGCATCTGCGGCCGGTCGGCACGGTTTCCGGCCCGGCCATGATGGCCCTGGCCGATTTCACCATGTATGCCGTGACCCTGTCGGAGGTTGGTCGGGTCCCGCTGGCCGTCACCACCAGCCTCAACATCAATTTCCTGCGCGGGCCCAAGCCCGGCGATGTGGTGGTGAAAGGACGGACCCTGAAGGCCGGTCGGCGGCTCGTCGTGCTGGAGGTCGATGTCTATTCGGATGGTGTTGACGGGCCGGTGGCCCATGTCACGGGGACCTATTCCGTGCCGCCGGAAGAAACCGAAGTCGTGTGACACGGTATTATATTACCGCAACGCTAGTGGTCTGAAATAACGCAATAAATCGCTCCTTTCGGCGAATAAACCTGTTGACAGGGGGCAAGCTGTTTCCCATACTCCGCGCCGCTTCGAAAACGGGTTGCGTGCGCGTTCGCGCGTCGCGGCCGAAAGAGCCTGGGAGCTCAAACGTCATGAAGACCTACAGCGCCAAACCGGCGGATATCGAGAAGAAGTGGCTTCTGGTTGATGCGGAGGACCTGGTCCTGGGCCGCATGGCCTCGGTCGTCGCCATGCGTCTGCGCGGCAAGCATAAGCCGAGCTACACACCCCATATGGATTGCGGCGACAACGTCGTCGTGATCAATGCCGAGAAGGTCCACTTGACCGGCAATGCCAAGCGCCAGGACAAGCGCTACTACTGGCATACCGGCTATCCGGGCGGGATCAAGCACCGCACGGCCGATCAGATCCTGACGGGCGCCCATCCCGAGCGGGTGGTCGAGAAGGCGATCGAGCGCATGCTGCCCAAGGGCGTGCTGGGTCGCCAGATTTTCAAGAATCTTCGCGTCTATGCCGGGCCCGAGCATCCGCACACGGCCCAAAGCCCCGAGTCGCTCGACATTGCGGCGATGAACCCCAAGAACAGTAGGCGGACCTAGTCATGGCCGATTCCGACACGACGATTCCGGCGGAACAGGGCGGCGCCACCCTGGGAGACGCTCTGGGCGAGGCCCTCGGCCGCCCGGCCAGCACGGCCGACGATATTGCTCAGGACGAAGGCGCGCGCCAGCCGGTGCGCGACGAGTTCGGCCGGACCTACGCCACGGGCAAGCGCAAGGACGCGGTGGCCCGGGTCTGGATCAAGCCGGGCACCGGCAAGATCACGGTCAACGGCCGGACATTCGAGGTGTATTTCGCCCGGCCCGTGCTGCGCATGATGATCGAGCAGCCGTTTCAGGTCGCGGCGCGCGACGGCCAGTTCGACGTCGTCTGCACGGTGCGCGGCGGCGGCCTTTCCGGCCAGGCCGGCGCGGTCCGCCACGGCATCTCGAAGGCGCTGAACCTCTGCGAGCCCGAGCTTCGTGGCGTGTTGAAGGCCGGCGGCTTCCTGACCCGCGATTCGCGTGTCGTCGAGCGTAAGAAATACGGCCGCGCCAAGGCCCGCCGTAGCTTCCAGTTCTCCAAGCGTTAAGCGGCAAGACCCAGTTACGGAAAAGGCGCTGTCCGCGGACAGCGCCTTTTCTTTGCTCGGGGCTGGCTCGGGC
>CAUZWC010000245.1:0-4825 GCA_963583595.1 Alphaproteobacteria bacterium
AAGCACCTGAATGCCCCCCCCCCCGCGCGCATCTCCTGGCAAGAACGAGAGGCAAGCCATGCCCGTATTGATCTTCCGATCCGGTAGCGACCGGACCCAATGGTGGCTGGACACCTTCCGAGAGCGTGCGCCTGAGATCGAGGTGCGTCCGTGGAGCGAGCCGGGCGACAAGGCGGATATCACCCATGCCCTGGTCTGGGATCCTGAGCCGGGCGTTCTGACTTCTATGCCGAACCTGAAACTCATCATTTCCCTAGGCGCCGGAGTGGACCATCTGTTCCGCGATCCGGACGTGCCGCTCCAGGTGCCGATCGCGCGGGTGGTCGATGTCAATCTAACCGCACGCATGACCGAATACGTCGTGCTCTATGTCCTGCGCCATCACCGCCATGTCCCGCTCTACGAGGCCCGCCAGCGGGAGAGCCTCTGGCAGAGCGAGCCGCAGCCGGCCGCTTTCGACCGCACCGTCGGCATCATGGGCATGGGCACACTCGGGCGCGACGCCGCGGAAAAACTGGTCGAACTGGGCTTCCGAGTGACCGGCTGGACGCGCACGCCGCGCCAGATGGAGGGTGTCGAATCCTTCCATGGCGAAGCCGGCTTCGCGCCCTTCCTCGCGAGCGCGGAGATCCTGGTCAACCTCCTGCCCCTGACCCCGCAGACTGTGAATATCATCGACGCCAAGCTGCTCGCCGCGCTGCCCGAGGGGGCTTATTTCATCAATGTCGGGCGCGGCCCCCATGTGGTCGACAAGGACCTGGTCGCCGCCCTCGATTCGGGCCACCTTTCGGGCGCCGTCCTCGACGTCTTCCGCAAGGAACCGCTGCCCGCCGGCGATCCGTTCTGGCGCCATCCCAAGATTACCCTGACTCCTCATGTCGCGAGCATGTCGGACCCACGCACGGTGATCGAACAGGTCATTGAGAATGTCCGGCGGACCGAGCGGGGCGAAGCCCCCCTGAACCGGGTCGATCCCCAACAGCAGTACTAGGCCGCCTATGACCGTCCTGATCTTCAAGCCCTATAGCAAACGCCACGGCGAATGGCGCCATAGCCTGCGGCGCGCCCTGCCCGATATCGAGATCCGCCTCTATCCTGACGAGGAAGGCGATCCCGGCGATATCGAACTGGCCCTGCTCTGGGACCCGCCGGTCGGCATGCTGCCGCGCTACAAGAACCTGAAGGCGATCCTGTCCGGCGCGGCCGGGGTCGATCACCTGCTCAAGGTGCCGGATCTGCCGGCCCATGTGCCGATCGCGCGCAATGCCGATCCCAACATGGCCGAGACCATCTCGGAATACGCCCTGTGCCACACCCTGTCCTATCACCGCGATGTCCGCTTGTTCCAAGAGGCGCAGGCGCGCGGCGAATGGCTGGTCCTGACCCAGAAGGCGACCTGGGAGCGGCGGGTCGGGATTCTCGGCTTCGGCAATCTCGGCCAGGCGACCGGCAAGCTGATCGCCGGCTTCGGCTTTCCCGTCGCAGGCTGGAGCCGCACCCCTAAGGCGGTGCCGGGCATCGAATCCTTCACCGGCGCCGGCGGCCTGGAGCCCTTCCTCGCGCGCACCGATATCCTGGTCTGCCTGCTGCCCCGCACCCCGGAGACCGAGGGCATTCTGGATGCCCGCGCTTTCGCCGCCATGCCCGAGGGCGCGGCCGTGATCAATGCTGCGCGGGGCGACCATATCGTGACGGATGACCTGATCGCCGCTCTCGATTCGGGGCATCTGGCGGGCGCGACCCTCGACGTCTTCCTGCCCGAGCCCCTGCCGAAGGACAGTCCGCTCTGGACCCATCCCAAAGTGGTGATGACCCCCCATGTGGCGGGCATCTCGGCCGAGCACACTTCCGTGCCACTTTTTGTCGATAATATCCGCCGGGCGCTGGCGGATCAGCCCATGCTCCACCTCGTCGACCGCGAACTCGGGTACTGAATATGCCGACCCTGCTGTTCAAAAGCACTTTCGACGATCCCAAGGCCTGGCTCGAACGCCTGCGCGAATTCGTGCCGGACCTGAAACTGCGCGTCTGGCCCGATGTCGGGAATGTCGAGGAGATTGACTACGCCCTGGCCTGGAAGCCCGAGCCCGGCGATCTCGCCCGCTACCCCAATCTCAAAGTCATCCTCTCCCTGGCCGCCGGGGTCGATCACATCTTCGCCGATCCCGATCTGCCGGACGTGCCGGTCTGTCGCATCGTCGACCGGGACCTGATCGCCCAGCTCAGCGAATACATCCTCTATTTCACCCTGCGCTATCACCGGAAGATACCGCTCTACGAGGCCTCGGCGCGCGAGCATCGCTGGGCCAAGCATGGTCGCTGCGAAGCGGCCCTGCGCACCATCGGCGTGTTGGGCATCGGCGCGATCGGCGGCGATGCGGCCGCCAAGATCGCCGCCCTGGGTTTTCCGGTGCTGGGCTGGAGCCGCACGCCGAAATCGATTCCCGGCGTCGAATCCCTCTGCGGTGAGGACGAGTTGCGGCGGATCGTCGCGGAAAGCGCCATCCTCGTCTGCGCCCTGCCCCTGACCCCGCAGACCGAGAATCTCTTCGATGCCGAGACCCTCGCGCGCATGCCCGAGGGCAGCTATCTAATCAATGTCGGCCGGGGCCGGCAGGTCGTCGATGCCGCTCTGATCGCGGCCCTCGATTCGGGCCATATCGCGGGCGCGGCCCTCGATGTCTTCCGGGACGAACCGCTGCACGCCGACCACCCCTATTGGGCGCATTCCAAGGTCGAGGTGACCCCTCATATCGCGGGCGATCCGAACCCGCGCACCGCCGCTTCCCAGGTCGCCGAGAACATCATCCGCGCCCGCGACGGCCGTCAGCTGCTCAATATCGTCGATCCCGGGACCGGGTACTAACCCCGTCCCCGCCCGCCGCTAGGCCTTCTTCTTCGCTCCCGCCTTACCCTTGGCCGCCGGCTTCTTCGCGAAGCCCTGGGCGATCATGCGATAGACCGCGCGCATGCCCATCGCTTCGCCGCCCGAGGGACGGCCGGGGGACGAGCCTGCGTTCCAGCCCATGACGTCGATATGGACCCATGGGGTTTTCGAATCGACGAAGTGGTTGAGGAAGAGGGCCGCGGTGATCGCTCCGCCACCGCCGCTCTCGGAGACATTGTTGAGATCCGCGACCCGCGACGAAAGCATCCGGCTGTAGGGATGCCAGAGCGGCATCCACCAAAGAGGGTCGTATTCGGCGGAACTGGCGCGAATCAGCTCCTGCGCCGCGCGGTCGTCATTGGTGAACATGGCCGGCAGATCCGGCCCCAGGGCGACCCGGGCGGCCCCGGTCAGGGTGGCAAAATCGACGATCAGACCGGGCTCTTCGCTATCCGCTTCGGCCAGGGCATCGCACAGGACCAAACGGCCTTCGGCATCCGTATTGCCGATTTCGACGGTCAGACCCTTGCGCGTGCGCACGATATCGCTGGGCCGAAATGCATTGGCCGAAACGCTGTTCTCGACCGCCGGGATCAGCACGCGCAGGCGCACCGGCAGTTTCGCATCCATGATCATATGGGCTAGGCCGAGAACATGGGCCGCGCCGCCCATATCCTTCTTCATCAGCCGCATGCCCGAGGCGTTCTTCAGATCGAGCCCGCCGGTGTCGAAACACACGCCTTTGCCGACCAGGGTGACCTTGGGATCGCCCGGGTTCCCCCAGACGATATCGACCAGGCGGGGCGCCTCCTCGCTCGCCCGCCCGACCATGTGAATCGTCGGATAGTTCTTTTTGAGCAGGGCATCGCCGACCAGAATCGTGCATTTCGCGCCGTGGCGCCGCGCCAGCTTGCGGCCTTCCGCCGCCAGGGCGACCGGCCCCATGTCATTGGCCGGGGTGTTGATCAGGTCGCGTGCCAGGAATGTGGCCTCCAGGGTTCGCTGGACATGGGCCCGGTCGGCGCCGGCCGGCCAGACCAGCTTGCGCGCCGGCCTGTCGTCCTTCCGGTAGCGGGTGAAGCGATAGACCCCCATGCCGAAGCCCAGCGCCGCGCGCGTCGCCTTCTCGGGAGACATCTTGCCCTCGATGCGGTAGCTGCCCGGCGGCAGCGTGTCGGGCAGGCTGGAATAACGGCTGATGGGGTCTTCCGGGTCGACCCCAAGCAGCACGCAGGCCAGCCCGCCATCCCCGCCCGGAACCGGACAGAGGCGATGCGGCGCCGCCGTAAAATCGGCGCTTTCGACCCAGCGGCGGATCTTGGCGGGCTGCTTGGCGGCCCAGGCCTTCAGCTGGGCTTCGACGACAGGCAGGACGGGAACCGTCGTGGCCGTCGCCCGGGCCTGGAAAATTTCGCGCACGTCGTTCTCTCCTGTCTTTCCGAGCCGGCACAACATGACGGTTAAGGCTGGTGTTTCAAAGCCTTCCCGCCATCGACCCCGCCATCGATGCGCTCACTCTTGCATCAAACAGGCGCTTCCCTTCCAATGGCGATCCCGATGCGCTGTCGGAGATCGGCATGGCCGACTTCAAGATCATTATTGGTAACAAGAACTATTCGTCATGGTCGTTCCGGGCTTGGTTGGCCCTGAAGGCGACCGGGGCGGAATTCGAGGAGGAAGTCATTCCCCTCGACGAGGTGGGCACGCGCGACGCGATTCTGCGCCACTCGCCCTCGGGCCGGGTGCCCGCGCTCGAGCATGGCGAACGCACGGTCTGGGATTCTCTCGCCATTTGCGAATACCTGGCCGAGCTGTTTCCCGAAGCGGACCTCTGGCCGGCGGATCGCGACGCCCGGGCAATGGCCCGCGCGGTCTCGGCGGAGATGCATTCCGGTTTTGCCACCCTGCGCACGGCCATGCCCTTCAATATCCGCGCCT
>CAUZWC010000246.1:0-4805 GCA_963583595.1 Alphaproteobacteria bacterium
CGCTTTCGCCTTCGCACTTGCGGAATTGTAGAGTTGGCAACAAGAATAAGGAGCGACACATGGACCATTCGATGCCCCGACGCAGCGAGAATCTTCTGGAAAACAAGCGGGCGGCCGTCCTTATCACGGATGGCTTCGAAGAGATGGAATATGCCGCCGCGAAGAAGGCTTTCAGCTCCGTTGGCGCCTTGGTCCGTACTGTCTCTCCCAAGAACGGCCTCGCCCATGGCTGGCATGGCGGCCAGTGGGGCAACCACTACCTGGTGGATGACGAACTGCCCGAGACCAAGCAGGATTCCTTCGATGCTCTTTTCATCCCGGGCGGCGAGCGCCACGCGCTCAAGCTGATCGAAGACCCCGAGGCCCTGGCCTTTATCGAATCCTTCGCCAAGACCGGCAAGCCGATCGCCGCCGTGGGCGAAGGAACGGGCGTTCTCGCCGCGGCCGGCGCCCTTTCCGGGCGCAAGGCCAGCACGGATGAAAGCCTGCGTTCCCAAGTCGAGAATGCGGGCGCGACCTGTGTCGATGCCCCCATGTGGGAAGACCGTGGCGTCATGACCGCCGCTCTCGCGGAGAATCTCCCCAAGTTGCTCGACAACCTGATCGGACGGACCGCCGGCGAAGAAGCCGTCGAGATCGTCGAAGCTGCACCGGAAGAGGCGACCCAAGAGGAAGTGCTGCTCGCCGCAAAGGTCGCCTGAGCAACTCACCGATCTCAGCAATCAGGGTATCGGCGGATCGGAGGTTATTGGCAGGGCGACGAGCGAGATGTTAAGGTATCCCCCGCTTTTCCGCGGCTACGCTGAATAGCGCGGCCGCTGGTGTTTTCCCACCCCCCTGATATTCCTATCCCGAGGATCCTGGCCATGGCCCCTTTCAGCCGCGCCTCCGTGGCGGCCGCTTCCCTCCTGTTTTTGAGCTTTTTGGCGCCGCCCGTTGCCGCCGAGGAAAAACCGGCAGGAAACCCTGTTGTCGCTATCGTAAACGGCGAGGAAATCCATCTTTCGATCTTGGTCGAACTCCTGCCCGAGCAGTATCGAGAGAATATGGACACTTTCTATCCGATGGCCCTTCAACAGGCCGTCGATATCGTGCTCCTGCGCCAGGCCGCCGAAAGGGCGATCCCCCCGGGTGACGCCGAGGTCCAGAAGAAGGTCGACGAACTGCGCAAGCAAATCGTTTTCCAGACCCATCTCTCACGCGAACTGAAAAAGCGTATGATCGAGGAGGCGGTCGAAGCCGCCTATCAGGACTATGTCGCCGCCAATCCGCCGGTTGAGGAAACCAGAGCCCGCCATATCCTCATGGATACGGAGGCCGAAGCTCAGGCAATCGTGATCGAACTCAAGGGTGGCGCCGATTTCGCGGCCCTGGCGGAGGAACGCTCGTTCGGTCCGTCCGCACCCCAGGGCGGGGATATCAGCTATTTCACGGATGACCGGGTGGTGGAGCCCTTCGCCAAAGCCGCCGCGGCGATCAAGCCGGGCGAATTCGGCACGACCCCTGTCCAGACGCAGTTCGGCTGGCACATCATCAAGGTCGAGGACCGGCGGATGACGGAGCCCGCCTCCCTGGAGGCCGTCCGCGAAGAGATCGAAAAACGGATCGAGCGCGATGTCCTGACCGATCTGGTCGCCGCCGAGCGCAATGCCGCCGAATTGGAATTCTTCGATCTCGACGGCTCGCCGATCGAGGGCGCCAACAAGAGCGAAGAGGGGAACGGCGAATAGTCCTTCCCTCCTCAGCTTTCCCTAGCGGGCCCTCCTATCGGCCCCTATCGAGCCTGCCCGCTACCGACTCGGCATCGGCACGTCCCGGGGCGGCGCGCCGAAGCGGAAGCCCTGGGGCAGCGGATCCTCGGGATCCAACACGAACTGATGGAAACCGGTGACATAGGCCCGGCCTGACACTTTCGGCGTCACGTAGAGAATACCGTCGCGCTCCTGGGCGTCGATGGCCTCCCCCTTGAAGGCGGTCCCCAGCGGCCCTTCGAACAGGCGGGTTTCGCCCAGGCCGATTTCCTGGCGGGTCAGCAGCATGGCGATGCGCGACGAGGTTCCCGTGCCGCAAGGGGAACGGTCGAGGGCCCCCGGCGGGGCGATGATCGTCTGGCGGTAGTCGCCGGTTGTCGTGTTTTTCGAATGATAGAAGGTCTGGTAGCAGCGGTTGATGTCCGGCCGCTCGGGATGCCGGATGTCGAGCTGCTGATTGACGGCGGGAATGATCAGATTGGCCAGGCGGATCATCTCGGCGTCGTTTTCCGGGCCGATATCGAGGCCGATCGCATCGGCGTCGATATAGGCATAGAAATCGCCGCCATAGGCGACATCGACGCCGGTCTGGCCCAATTCCGGCACATCGATGGTCTTGTCCTGATGCAGGACGAAGGACGGCACGTTGGTCAGGGCGACGGCGCCGATATCGCCGTTTTCGATACTGACGTCGCAGCGCACGATACCGCCCGGCGTTTCGAAGGTCACGGTGGTCACCGGCTCGACCGCCTTGACCATGCCGTTGGCCAGCACCGTGGTCGCCGTGCCGATCATGCAATGGCCGCACATGGGGACATATTCGTCCTGCTCCATGATGATCACGGAAAAATCCGCGTCATCGGCGACCGGGGGCAATACCAGGACCGAACACATCATCGCACTGCCCCGGGGCTCGAAATTCAACAGCCGGCGCAGACTATCGTCATGGCGCCAAAGCCATTCGCGCTTGTCCAGCAAGGTCTTGCCGGGCGGCACCGGAACGCCGCCCGTGATGACCCTGGTGGGATTGCCTTCGGTATGGGAATCGATCGTGTGAATAACCCGGTTGAACCGTGTCGACATGGCCCGCTTCCCCCTTCCATGGCGGCCGCCAGGCGGCCAAATTGCGAATTAGTTCTATCCGCGGCGGGACTTAGCGTTCGCGGAACGCCTCGTGGCGAAGTCTCAGCACCGGGCGCAGCAGATAGTTCAGGACCGACCCCGTTCACCGATATGAATACCCGCCCTTGCCTGCATGCCGGGGGTGATCGGGAACTGTCCGGGCTCGTCCCCAAGATAGGTCCGGTCGGTTTCGACCACCAACCAAAAAAATAGGGATTTTCATCTCCATAAACGGTCGAATCAGGAGTGATTGCAACGACTTCTCCATCAAGGCCACTATATAGGGTGAAATCGTAGGTCGAGATCTTGACTCGCGCGCGCTGCTCCCTTCGTGGACATAGCCCCGCTTCTCCGTCACTTTTCCAGCGTGCCCTCGATCCACTGCATCCGGCGCAAAAAGGCCTGATCGTCGCGGAAGCCGCCGACGAATTGCAGGCCGATCGGCAGGCCCTGAGGGCCCACCGGGCCCGCCAAGTTGATCACGGGCAGATGCAGCAGGGTCCAGGACCGAATGAACTGCGTGCGGCCCAATGGCTCTTCAAGCAGCGGCGCTTCTCCCTCCCCGCTCGGCGTCAGAAGGATATCCACCCCTTCCATCACGCCGGGCATGGCCCACCGGCAGCGTTCGGACAGGTCCAGCGCGGCGTGGTATTGGGCGAGAGGGATGGTGCGGCCCTTTTCGACGAGCGAGGCCATCTCGTCGCTCAAACCGTCGCGGCGGCATTCATACTCATAGGCAAAATTGGCGGCGGCCTCATAGGCCAGTATTTCGATCAGCGTTTCGTTGAGCTTGGCGAAATCAGACGGCAGAACGACCTCGGACACGCTCAGCCCGGCGGCGCCGAGCCTTTCGGCCGCGTTTTCGATCACCGCCTTGACGCTGTCCGCCGCGCTGTCCCACTCCGCCGTACGGCACAGGCCCACCTCGGACGGGCGCAGGGCTTCGCCCTCGGCAAAACTCGAATCCCCCAGCACGGCCTGGGAGAACAGGATCACATCCTCCATCGAGCGGGCGAAATGGCCCAAGGTATCGGTCGTCTGGGCCAGCGGATTGACGCCGCGCAGGCTGAAAGTGCCGTAACTCGGCTTGTAGCCGATACAGCCGCAGAAGGAGGCCGGTTTGATTATCGAGCCGCCGGTCTGTGAGCCGAAGGCGACCGGGACATGGCAATCGGCCACGGCGGCGGCCGAGCCCATCGACGAAAAGCCGGTCATATGCTTCGGGTTACGGGGGTTGCGCGTCTTGCCCTGATGAAACCCGGCAAATTCTGAGGTCACGGTCTTGCCCATGATCACCGCGCCGGCGCGGCGCACCGCGGTCACGCAGGCGGCGTCCCAGGCCGGCCTGACCTCGTCGTAAAGGCCCGAGCCGTAGCCGGTCGGCCGGTCCGCCGTGTCGATGATGTCCTTGACCCCCGCAGGCACGCCGTGGAGCAGGCCCCCGGCAGGCTCCTTGTCGCGGGCACGGGCTTCGCTCAGCGCCTGTTCGGGGTCCAGATACTGCCAGGCCAGAACCTCGGGTTCGCGCGCTTCGATCCGCAGCAGACAATCCGTCACCAGGGCCTCGGAAGTCAGGCTTCCTTCCCGGATTTTTCTCGCCGCCTCGCTCGCCGTCAGATTTTCCGAGCCCGCCATGGCCTTATCGCCCCCACTGCGCATTGCGCATTCCTGCGATCGGCATCGTAGCCCGGCATAGCCCGGCGGCAAGGCCGATTCGACCGTTCCACGACATATTCAGCGTCCTGCAATCCGGCGCGCTTCTATTCGGTCTTTTCGGCTCGTTGCTCACCGATCCTGGGCGTTTCTCTATTCCTTGCATCGCGCGTGGTATCCGCGACCGGCGCCAGGGGGTGGCCGCAATGGCGGGTGATATAGGGCTCCACCGAAATACAGCCTGTGCGGAGGTACATTCGCATATCAAGACAATTACGC
>CAUZWC010000247.1:0-4792 GCA_963583595.1 Alphaproteobacteria bacterium
CACCGGCATGACGGCCCAGGCCTTCGGCGCACACGACGGAATCGAGCTACGCGCGTTGGTGATTCGCAGCCTTCTGCTCGCCCTCGCCCTGGGCATTTTCTTCATCCTGCTCCGCAACCCCGTGGGCAATCTCGCCTACGACATCATCGGCGCCAGCGAAAAGGTCACCGAACTCGGGCGCATCTATTACGACATCCGCATCTGGGGCCTGCCCGGCGCGCTCGGCATCTTCGCCGTGACCGGCTGGCTAATCGGCATTCAACGCACCGTTGCGGCCCTGGTGCTGCAGGTCGCCTATCACGCCCTCAACGTCGTGCTCGACCTGCTTTTCGTGCTTGGCTTCGGCTGGGGCGTCGAAGGTGTCGCCTTGGGCACCCTCATCTCCGAATATGCCGGCCTGGGCCTCGGCGGCTTTCTCGTGCTGCGCTGCCTGAAAAACATCCCCGGCGGGCTCGTTACCTGGGCCGCCATCGGCGGGCGCCGCTTACTGGCCCTGATGGCAGTCAACGGCAATATCTTCATCCGCTCCTTCCTCATCGTCTCGGCCCATGCCTATCTGACTGTGCTGAGCGCGCAGTTCGGCGATGTCGTCCTGGCGGCGAACGCTATTCTGATCCTGTTCAATCAGTTCCTCGCCCAGGCGCTGGACGGCTTCGCCTTCGCGACCGAGGCCCTGGTCGGCCAGGCCGTGGGCGCGCGCAGCCGCGACCAGTATCGCAACGCCGTCGCCGTGGGCGCCATCTGGTCGGTGATCTTCGCGGCGGGATTCACCGCGCTGTTCGCCCTGGGCGGCGGCGCGATCATCGACGCCCTGGCCGAAATCGAATCCGTGCGTGCGGTCGCGCGCGACTACTTGTTCTGGATCGTCGCCGCGCCTCTGGTCCTCGTCTGGAGCTATCTGCTCGACGGCATCTTCATCGGCGCGACGCGCTCCGCCGAGATGCGCAACGCCATGATCCTGACCGCGGCAATCTTTGCGGCCGCTCTATGGCTCCTGGTCCCGCTCTGGGGCAATCACGGGCTTTGGCTGTCCTATCTCATCCTCTCCGTGGCCCGCGCCGCGACCCTGATGATCTACTATCCGCGCATCACGCGCAGTTTCGCCGCGATGCCGGCCCAGACGGGGCCTATCCCTTAGGCTGGCGGAACCCACGCATCCGGCGCGCGATTTCCGCTATCTGTGGCGACGTCGATTACCCGCGGCTCCTCGGCCCGGATGGCCTCGCGCAGGGCATCTCCCAGATCGGCTGGATCCTCGATCCGCACGCCCTTGCAGCCGAAGGATTCGGCCACGGCGGCGAAATTTGTCGGCGCGAAATTGGTCAGATCGCCCCAGCGACCATTGTCCTGGCCATAGACCTGCCGGACGCCGAGGATGTCCTGACCGAAGGCCGAGTTGTTATTGACCACGACGGTCACCGGAATATTCCAACGCCGCGCCGTCTCCAACTCCGCCAGGTGGTAGTAGAAGGCGCCGTCGCCACAGAAACAGACCACCGGGCGATCTGGCAAGCCACATTGCGCGCCAATCGCCGCAGGGAAACCCCAGCCGAGGGATCCCGCCGCCCGCATATAGCCCTGCCCACCGCCATTGAGATGAATCTGGGTGCCCGTCCAGATCCCGCTGAAGCCGGTATCGGCCACCAGCATCGCATCCTCGGGCAGGGCCTGGGTCACTTCACGGCATAGCCGCTCCACCGTCGTCGGCTTGCCGGCCGAGGCCGTGCTCGCCTCGATTTTCGCTTCCCATTCCCGGCGAAGCCCGGCGACCCGGGCGACCCAGGCGCCGTTCTCGCGCGGGCGCAGATTTTCGACCAGGGCGCGCAGACCCAGCTTGCAATCGGCCAGGATGCCCAGCACACCGGGATAATTGCGACCCAGTTCTGCATGATCAGCGTCGATCTGGACGATTCGTGTGCCCGGCGCGGGGACCCGCCAGCTTTCGGTCGCCTGATCGCTGGTGTCGCTGCCGACATAGATCACCAGATCGGCCTCGTGCACGGCCTTGTTGGCATAGGGCGCGGAATAATGGCCGACCGCGCCGATGGTCGTCTCGGCAGTGTCGGAAACCAATCCCTTGCCGTCGAGCCCATAGGCGATGGGAATGCCCAGCGCTGCGAGGGCCTGCGCCTCCTCCCGCGCACCCGCCAGGACCGCCCCCCCGCCGAGGAAGGCGACCGGCCGTTGCGCCGCGTCGATCAGCTTTGCCGCCGCCGCGATATCCGCCGGATCGGGCGCGGGCCTATAGGCGGGCGCGCGGCCATGGCGCGGGTCGACCTCGAGCACGCCCGTGACGGTGGCGGCATCGACGACCTCGCCGCTCAACCCGGCAAGGTCGAGATGGGCCGGGCGCGGAGTCGGGCCCGTCGCCTCGCGGAAGGCTTGGCGCAGCAGGAAAGGCAACTGGCTGACATCCTCGACATTGGCCGAGAACCGGGTGACCGGCTTGAACATCGGCGGATGATCGATTTCCTGATAGGCATTGCGCTGCAGACTGGGAATCGCCTTATGCCCCGTCAGGGCGACAATCGGCGTTCGGGCGAGCCAGGCATCCTGCAGGCCGGCCGCCAGATTCGCCGCCCCCACGGCCTGGGCCATGCAGATGCCGACCTTGCCGGTCGCCCTTGCATAGCCATCGGCCATATAGGCGGCCGCCTTCTCGGTATGGGCCATGATCCGCCGGATGCCGCGCTTCTCCATCTGGTGGAGGCTGCGACGCACGATCGCCTCCATGAAAAAGACATCGGTGACGCCATAGGCTTCGAAGGCCTCGGCAATATATTCGGCTCCGGTCCGGGATTCGGCCATGCTTGTTTCCCCTCTGGTTCGGTCTGGAAATTCAGGTTGTCTCGTCGCTTTCCAAGGCGCGGACCATCTCTTTGAGGCCCCGGCCGCCTTCCTTTGCGCCGAAGCGCGGCAGTTGCCCGGGGCCGAAACGGCCTTTCTCGAAGAAATCATAGCTCTGCAAATTCGCGTCGTCCTTGCCCAGAACTTCGCCCGTCTTCTCGAAATGCTCGAGCACAGGCTTGAGGCCGTGATGCTGGACCGGGCAGACCTTGGTGCAGACGTTGCAATCGGCATAACGGAGCATCGGCAGGCAGCGTTCGGCCACGACCTTGGATTTGGTCACGCCACGCCAGGTGATGCGGTTGCGCGACAGGGCCCGGCCCGGGCAGCGGTTGGTGCAGATCTGGCAGGAGTCGCAGAGCGCGTTGATGCCGAGATCGACGGGCTTCCCGTGGGTCACCGGGACATCGGTCGAAAGCGCCAGAATCCGAATGCGGCTGCCATATTCCGCCGTCAGCATCGTGCCGTTCGCGCCCATCTGGCCGAGCCCGGCCTCGACCGCATAGGGCAGGACGGGGGCCAGCATCTTCTCGCCCGGCATCCCCGTGCCGGCGATGAACTGCACCGGAAAACCCTGCCGGCGAATGAATTCGGCCACTTCCAGCGCGGCCAGGGTCAGGGCCAGGCTGGTGTCGTAGGAATGCACGTCCCAATCCACGCTGGGCAGGGCCTGGGTCGCCTCCCAGTCGAAGGCGCGGCACAGCACGATCACGTTCTTGAAGAGCGCACTGTCCTTGCCCTCGGCGGTGACGTAGCGGCGTTCGAACTTCGTAAAGCCGACCAGATCCGCGCCGCTTTCAGCCGCCGCCCGGCGGATATCCTCCGACAGGTCGCGATCCGGATCGCCTTCGCCCTCCGCCGGCCGTTCGTGAAAGGACAGGGCCGCCGCGTTCGCGCGCGGGATCAGGTCGCCGTATTTCTCAGTCAGGCGTTCGTAGGTTTGCCCCAGATGGCAGGGTGGCCCTTCGTTCACCAGCCGCTTATGGGTCTGTTCCGACCAGCCGAGCTTGAAATTGGGCTCCGGGTAATGCAGTTCGAAGAACCGCTCCTGTTGCTTGTCGCGCTCCGCGCCGGGCACCGTGCGCAGGGCGGCCGGAACCTCGCCTTCGGCAACCGGCGGTGCGCGCCGGCCGTCATGATCAGGCTGAACTTCGGCGGCACGGGGAAACGCGGTCATAGCCATATCCGCCTCAGACCCGCACCAGGCCGCCGTCGATGGTCAGGGACGAGCCGCTGATATAGGTATTCTCCGGCCCGACCAGCCAGGACGCGAAGGCCGCGATTTCCCCCGGCAGGGCCATGCGGCCGATGGGGATTGTCGCCTCCAGGGCGGGCACGTCGATATCCTCCGCCGCGTCGATCATCTCGGTATAGATGAAGCCGGGCGCCAGGGTGTTCACGAGGATGCCGTCCTTCGCCACTTCCGGGGCGAGGGCCGCGGTGACCCCGTCGATGGCGAATTTGGTCGAGGAATAGGGGATGCGTCGCTCTCGGCTGATCGTGCCGTAGATCGAGCCGACATTGAGAATACGCCCCCAACCGGCCTTGCGCATGCCCGGCACCACGGCGCGGCACAGAATGACCGGGGCCAGCAGATTGATGTCATGGACCTTGAGAAATTCCTCCGTTTTCAGATCCTCGATGCCACGCTCGATCCCGATGCCGGCATTGTTCACCAGGATCAGCGGTTCAAGGGCGCGAATCTTCTCGCCGAAAGCCTCGGTGGCCGCCCGGTCGGTGAAATCGACCGCCATGAATTCGCAGCCGTCGGGGACCTCACCGTCGGGTCGGGTGCCGGTGCCTATCACCTTTGCTCCGTCGTCGCGCAATCGCTCGGCGATCGCACGCCCCAGGCCGCGCGTGGCGCCGGTGACGAGGGCCAACCGGCCGTCCAGCGGCTTTACCATGATCGCCTCCTCCCGTGTTTCCCGGTCAGGTCGCCAGT
>CAUZWC010000248.1:0-4770 GCA_963583595.1 Alphaproteobacteria bacterium
GCGACCGTCTGCAATAGTTTCAACAGATCGAGTCCGGCGCCGCGCAATGCGAGCAGCGCAGGGCGCAGAGCCATGCTCTCCGTGATCCAATGCAGGACGCCGGCCCAGGCCGGGGTTTCGCGCAGGCCGTCGAAGAACACGAAGGACAGCATCAGCAGGATGAATACCGTCATCGAGATCGAGGCGGGCCGCGCCTCGTTCAACCCGGCAGCCGGCGGACGCAACTGCCAACGCTCCCGCTCACTGTCCATGCCGTTCCCCGAAGGCGTGAGCCCAGACTTCCGACGGACAGAGAACCAAGAGAAATTCACCAAAGGCCAAGGCGCGGCCACGCGTCGCAATCGAGATCTTCAAGAATAACGGCTACAACGCGAACAGCATCGTGCTGCTGCCGGAGTGGAACAGCCTCGCGGGCCATTGAGGCGACGCATCGGGGCCGAGACGCCGCCGGGTTCGCCCGGCGGCGTCGATGCCGTCACGAATAGGGGTGCGGATAGCGGTTGAAGGCCGAAGCCGGGGCGCGGGACAGTCCCGCGCGCTTCAACAGGCGCGGGGTCCCCAGCCAGCGCGCCCGATGATCCTGGGCCAGCGGCAACATTTCGGGCACCACGACCCTGACGACATGGCCCAGTTCTGCCAGCGCCGGATCCGTTATTTCGGTCCAGAGCGGAGTCATCCCCATCGTCTCCAGGCGGCGGGCGCGGCGGGCCAGCGCCTCCATATCGGGCGGCACCGGCCACCAGTCGCGCGCGGCGAAAGCGGCGAAAGAGACCGGCCCGGACTCGCCCGCCCGCAGGAATTCAAGCGCCGGGCTGTCCTTCCAATGGGCATAGAGAAAGGCGTGATGTTCCAGGCTGTGGACCCATTCGAAACTGTCGAAGGACGGAATCCGCTCGGGCGCCTTACGGTGCCTGACGACCTGGCGGAACTGCACTGCCTCGTCCAGGGCCTTGGCGCAGGCCGCAGCTGGATTGGGCTCGCATGAGGCGCCGACGAGGCAATGAGGGAAGATCGGGCTGGTCACCACGCCCAGCACCGTCGGCACGGCGAAATCGGAGGTGATATCGAAGAGCCTGGCTTCGAGACCGGCCGCGCCAAGCCGTGCCATCCGTTCGGCCAGGACCGGCGGCAAGTCGCCCTGCAGGTCGATTTCGCGCGCGCCGGACCGGGTCCACCAGGCCAGCATCAGGGCATCGCGCTCCGCCAGTTCGCAAAGGCCTCGCCAGATCGCCGTGGGCAGGTCCGGGTGGAAGGCATGGCCGTTGGAACTGGGCATCGCAACGGCCGGTTCGGGCGGTTCGGGCAGTGCCATCAAGACATGACCGGCGGGAATCTCGACCCTTGCCCCGTCGCTCAGCTGCGCCATGCGGACGGCCGAAAACATGGTTTCCGGCGATACATCCTTGAAACAGGGCGGGCAGGGTTCGTCCAGGGCGCAGCGCGGGAAGCGCGGAACGAGGGGCATATCGCGCGCGCGCCGGCGCGTCAGGTCGAGCCTCGCGGCCGCGCCGTAGGTCGTAAAGCGCTCCACGGCCTCGCCCAGGCAGCGGCGCAGCGCCGTCTCCTGGTCGAGCGCGCAGCCGGCCGCCGCCGGGGGATAGGGTCCGCCGGACGTGCCGGGCGGAAAGCGGTCGAGGCGCAGGACATAGAGCCACCAATCCGGCTCCGGCTTCGCCAGCCGCTGGATTCGCAGGTCGAAGAACGGTCGACCTTCGCCGATCAGTTCAAGGACCGGGGCCAAAGGCCCCGCGTCACGTTCGGTTGCATTCATATTGGTGCCGGCGCCGGGCCTAGTTGACATTCACGGCGTCGCCCAGGGTCGGCCCGATCTCGGCATTGAGAACAAGATCGGCATGACCGTCGAGCGGCGTCGGCTCTCGGTTGAGGATCGCCAGACTAGCACCGTTCCGCTTGGCAAGTACGGGGAAACCGGCAGCCGGGTAGACAACCAGTGAAGTTCCTACAGCAATGAACAGATCACAGGCCAAACTTTCCAGCTCGGCCAGGCGCATTTCCTCCTCAGGCATGGCCTGGCCGAAGGAAATCGTCGCCGTCTTGATGATACCGCCGCAGGACTCGCAATCATAGACCTCGCCATGGCGTTCGAAATAATCCCGCAGGGGCCCAAGCTCGCAGCGCATGGCGCAGTCCAGGCATTTCGCATAGGTCGTGTTGCCGTGCAGTTCGACGATCCGGTCCTCGGGAATGCCCGATGCCTGATGCAATCCGTCCACATTCTGCGTCACCACCGCCCTCACCTTGCCGTCGCGCACCAGCTTTTCGACCGCCCGGTGGCCGCGATTGGGCTGGGCCGGAACGATCACCTCGTCCATCGTGAATTTGCGGCGCCAGGCCTCGCGCCGCGTTTCGGCCGAGGCCTGGAACTCCCTGAAGTCGATCGGCTGGTTCTTGGTCCACAGCCCGCCGGGGCTGCGGAAATCGGGTATGCCGGATTCCGTGCTGATGCCCGCGCCTGTGAAGACCACGGCGCGTCGGCACCCGTCGATCAGCGCCGCAAGACGCGCCGCTTCGCCGGCCGCAAGATTCATTGCCCGGCCTCCCCCATGCATTAGTCCGATGACCGGACGCGCGATCGTCCGACGGCAATCTTAGGGTGCCGCGCGCATTCCGGGCAACTTATGTCGCGCGGGCCAGGCGCGGTGCGGCCCGCTCGACGATCGGCCAATGGAGGATGGCAGCGCCGAGGCCCAGAGCCACGTTGATCCACCACACGATGTCGTAGGACCCGGTCGCGTCGAACAGATAGCCGCCGAGCCAAACCCCCAGGAAACTGCCGATCTGGTGGCTGAAGAAGACGATTCCGAACAGAGTCGCCATGTAGCGCACACCGAAGAACTGGGCGACCAGGCCCGATGTCAGCGGCACGGTCGACAACCACAGCAGCCCCATCGCGGCGCTGAAGAGCAGGACGCCCGTCGCGCTGGGCGGCGCCAGGACGAAGGCCGCGATCACGATCGAACGCGCCAGGTAGATTCCGGTCAGCAGGTATTTCTTGCTGAAGCGACCGCCGAGATAGCCCGCGGCGATGGAGCCGATCACGTTGAACAACCCGACCAGCGCCAGGGCATAGCCGCCCAGTTCCGCGGGCAGCCCGATATCGGTGATATAGGTGGGCAAATGGATAGCGATGAAGACGACCTGGAAACCGCAGACGAAGAATCCGGCCGTCAGATACATATAGCTCGAATGGCCGCCGGCTTCGCGCAGGGCCGCGCCCAAGGCTTGATCCGCCTCGCCCAGCGTCGCCTTCGAGCGCCCCGTGAGAGCGCCCGCCAGGGGGATGATCGCCAACGAAAGGATGCTCAACAGAACGAGAGCCATGGTCCAGCCGTATTCGGCGAGCAGACCCTGGCCCACGGGCACGAGCAGGAACTGGCCGAGAGAACCCGCCGCCGTGCCGAGGCCCAAGGCGAAGGAACGCTTTTCGGGCGCGACCGCGCGCCCGATGGCCGCCAGGACCACCGCAAAGGATGCGCCCGCCAGACCCAGGCCGATCAGCACCCCTGCGCTCATCTGCATTTCTAGGGGCGAGGTCGAAATCGACATGAGATAGACGCCGGCGGCGTAGAGAATGCCACCCACGGCCAGCACCCGGCCGGAGCCGTAGCGGTCGGCAATCCCGCCGGCCACCGGCTGGGCCGCGCCCCAGACCAGATTCTGAATTGCGATGGCGAAGGCGAAAACCTCGCGCCCCCAGCCCAGGTCAGTCGAGATCGGAGCCAGGAAGACGCCGAACCCGGCGCGCACGCCAAAGGTGATCAGCGCGATCATGCACCCTGCCGTGACGATGACGACGGGTCGGCGCCACAGGGGCACAAACTCGCTCGAAGCCACACTCATGACCGCGCCTTCCTCTCGTATCCGCAAGAAATTCGACCCGCAGGGCCGCAGGGCGACGGGAAGCTAGCGTATCGCTTGTTTGTGACGGAGCCCAAGAGGCGAGGCAACAACGAATTTCGCAAAGCCGCTATGCAGACCGAGCGACGGGCCTGGCCGAAATAGCGCGGGGACCGGCCCCTTTCGGAACCGGCCCCCGCGGTCATCGGCCTCGCGCTGTCGGGGAAGAGGCTGGGATGACGAGGGATTACTGCCTGACTCCCATCCAGCTAAAAGTGACGGGCATCACTGGGCGAACAAAATCAAGTTATTGAAATAAAATAAGAATATATGCACCAACCGATATTCTTCGCGGCATGGGCCTCACCGCCGCGACAAATCCCCGGATGATCGCTTAGTATCCGCCGGTCCGGCGGTCCGCCGGTTAGAGAGGGGAGCCGAAACACCATGCCAATCGATCATCCGTACCTTATGTTTCTGGGCGATGCGCCCGACCAACTTGCCGCGAAGACAGCGCGGGGCGTGGCCCATTGGCGCCCCGAATGGTGCATCGGCCAGATCCGGCTGGCCGGTTGCCAGGCCGATCTGGGCCTGCCCGACATGACGATCGACGAGGCCGCCGATCGGGGCGCACGCACCCTGATCGTCGGCGTGGCGAATCGCGGCGGGGTCATGTCCGATGCCTGGACCGAGACGATTTGCGCGGCGATCGAGCGCGGCATGGATGTGGCCAGCGGGTTGCACAAGAAGCTCTCCGACTCGCCGGCGATCCGCGATCTGGCGGCGGCACGCGGCCGGGCGCTCTTCGACGTGCGCCATCCGACCCGCGATTTCCCCCTCGCCACCGGCAAGCGGCGCGGCGGCAAGCGCCTACTGACCGTCGGCACCGACGTATCGGTCGGCAAGATGTAC
>CAUZWC010000249.1:0-4759 GCA_963583595.1 Alphaproteobacteria bacterium
AGGCGGCCGGGAGCGGGGACGACCTGCTCCGTCTGGCCGCCAGCCTGGAACGCGGCAGCGAGCACCCCTTGGCCGCCGCTATCGTCTCCGGCGCCAAGGAGAAGAATCTCGCGCTGGTCGAGGCAGCGGATTTCACCTCGGTGACGGGCAAGGGCGTCACGGGCAAGGTGGACGGGCGCGAGATCGCCCTTGGCAACGAGGCCCTGATGGCCGATCTGGGTCTGGAGCCCAGCGCCCTGTCCGGTCGCGCCGATGCCCTGCGCGGCGAGGGGGTGACGGTCATGTTCGTCGCCCTCGACCGTGCCCTGGCCGGCCTCGTCGCCGTCGCCGATCCGATCAAGGCGACAACGGAAGAGGCCCTGGCCGGGCTGCGCGCCGAGGGGTTGCGCCTGATCATGCTGACCGGCGACGCCCGCCGCACGGCCGAGGCCGTGGCCGCGCGCCTGGGCATCGACGAGATCGAGGTCGAGGTCTCGCCCGAGGACAAGAGCGCCCTGATCCAGCGGTTGCGCGACGAGGGCCGCATCGTCGCGATGGCCGGGGACGGGGTGAACGATGCCCCGGGCCTGGCCGCCGCCGATGTCGGCATCGCCATGGGCACGGGCACGGATGTGGCGATCGAAAGCGCGGGCATAACCCTGGTCAAGGGCGACTTGGCCGCCCTGCTGCGCGCCCGCGCCCTGAGCCGCCGGGTCATGGCCAATATCCGCCAGAACCTGATCTTCGCCTTCGCCTATAACAGCCTGGGCATCCCGATCGCGGCCGGGCTGCTCTATCCCTTCTCCGGGCATCTGCTGAACCCGATGATCGCCGCAGCGGCGATGAGCCTCAGCTCTGTCTCGGTCATCGCCAACGCCCTGCGCCTGCGCGCCGCCAAACTCTAGGCGCGGCAAGACGTTCGAAGACTCTCATTCTACCCCCCACCCCAACCCTCCCTCACAAGGGGGGAGGGTTGGGGTGGGGGTGAGGAGAAGGCCTCGCGACCGCCAGCCTTCCAACTCCCGGTTGCCTCGCCGTCGCAAGCGCGCTTCAATCTCGCCTTGGGTAATCCTGGGAAGGGCGAGCCATGACGAAGCGGCGCCATCACGACATGGGAGGGCTGGACGCGGGGCCGGTGGAGATCACCGACCACGATCACGCGCCCTGGGAAAAGCAGGTCAACGCCATGCTGCGCCTGCTGGCCGATCCGAAGCGCAGGGTGATGACCGTGGACGAATTGCGCCGCGGCATCGAGGATCTCGGCCCCGGCGCCTATGACGAACAGAGCTATTACGAGCGCTGGATTTCCTCGATCGGCAATATCCTGCTCGAGAAGGGCGTGATCGAGGTCGACGAGCTGGGCCGCAAGATGGGCGAGATCGAGGCCCGGATGCGCGCGGCCCAGGCCGAAGCGGGCAAGGCCGCCCAATGACGGGCGGCACCACCCCCAATTCCGCCGAGACCCGGCCCCGCTTCGCTCCCGGCGACCGGGTGCGCGTCCGCGCGGCCTTTCCCCCCGGCCATATCCGCACCCCCTTCTTCGTGCGCGGGCGCGAGGGCAAGGTCGAAGCCCTGGCCGCGATCCATCCCAATCCCGAGGGTCTGGCCTATGGCGGCGACGGCACGCCGCGCCGGCCGGTCTACCGCGTCGCCTTCCGCCAGGCAGAGCTGTGGGAGGGCTATGCCGGATCGCCGGAGGATGCCACCGTCGTCGATATTTTCGAACATTGGCTGGAACCGGCCGAGGGAGGCGCGCCATGAGCGGGCAAGACGATCACACGCACGACCATAGGCACGGCCACGATCATGACCACGGCCATGCGCCCCATCCCTTCCAGCCGGATATCGAGGATGGGCCGATCACCGAATACATGATCCTGACCCGCGCGATCGGCGAATTGATGATCGAGAAGGGCGTTTTCGCCGCCGAGGACCTGCGCGAGAAGCTGGAATATATGGAGACCCGCAACCCGAGCCAGGGCGCGCGCCTGGTCGCCCGGGCCTGGACCGATCCCGCTTTCGCGGCGCGTCTCGAACAGGACGCCCTGGCCGCCGCCAAGGAGCTGGGCATCGATGCAGGGGTGGTCGAAATCCGCGCCCTGCCCGACCGACCGGGCCTCCATAACGTCATCGTCTGCACCCTCTGCAGCTGCTACCCCGTCATGCTGCTGGGCAATTCGCCCGATTGGTACAAGAGCCGCGAATACCGCAGCCGGGTGGTGCGCGAGCCGCGCGTCGTGCTCGCCGAATTCGGCACCGATATTTCCCCGGAGACCGAATTTCGGGTCCACGACTCGACGGCCGAGCTGCGCTATTTTGTCATCCCCGAACGCCCCGCCGGGACCGAGGGCTGGAGCGAGGAACAGCTGGCCGAGATCGTCACCCGCGACTGCATGATCGGCACGGCTTTGCCGAAGCTAGCAATGGAATAGGAGGCAGGACCGCCGCGACGGGCGCCGATGCGTCGGGCGGCGGCCAGTCCAAACGAAAAAAGGCCAACGGAATTCCGCCAACCCGTTTGAAATACCAGCCTTTTTGAAATAATGGTGCCGCCTGCGTGACTCGAACACGCGACCCCCGCATTACGAATGCGATGCTCTACCAACTGAGCTAAGGCGGCACGCGGCGGGGAAAGTACGCGCGGTCGCGCGGATCGTCAATCGCCGCGGGAAGGCCGCATCGATCAGACCTGGCGGCGGGCGGCGTCGACCGTTGCCGGGGCCTTATCGTTGTCCTGCGACTCGGTAGGTGATTCGGCTGGCACCTTCTTGGGCGCAGGCGAGTCGTCGTCATCCTCGGCCGGCCGCTCGACCGCCACCGGCAGGCCGGGCAGCGCCGTCTTGCCGTCTCTGCCTGTCATATCCGCCGCTTTCGGAGCGGGCGCCGAGAGGGCGGGCAGAATTTCGAGCGCGGCCGTGCCGGTCAATTCGGCGGCATGGTCCGGGGCGCGCCATTCCAGAGAATCGAAACTATGGCAGCGACTGCAGATCGGCTGCCATTCGCCGAAGACCGCGCCGCAGGATTCGCAGACCCAGGCCGGGTCCGGCCCGGCCGCGGCGGCCCGGGCGATCCATTCGCGCACCGCCGTCGCATCGCCCTTCTCCGCATCCTCCAGCCGCGCGCGCAAACGGTAGGCGCGGGCCGAATGGCGCTCGGCCAGCGCCACCTCCAGATGGCTGCGGGCCTGACCCCAGAGCCGCGCCTCCAGCGCCGCCTCGGCCAGGGCAAGATGCGATTCGACATGATTGGCATTGGCGGCGGCCAGCTTCTGCACCTCCTTGAACCAGATCATCGCGTCGACCGGCGGGCGTAATTCGCGATAGGCCACGACCAGCGCCGGATGGGGCTGGCGGCGCCAGGTTTCCTCGATCACCTTGGCGGCCCGGCGCGGCGAATCATCGGCCTGATGCAGGCGCGCCAGGCGCAGGGCCGCGGGCACAAAATCGGCGGCCTGATCCAGCGACTTCTTGGCAAGCTGGAGGGCTTCGGCCTTCTCTCCGGCCGCTTCGGCAAGCGCGCTGCGCTCATACAGCGTGACGACCCGGTCGCGCCGTCCCTCTTCCGCCGGGATGGCGCGGCGGCGGATCGCCTCGTCCAGGATGCCCTCGGCCTCGTCCCAATGCCCGGCCCGAACCTGGAGATCGAACAGGGTGGTCAGCACCCAGGGGGTCTGGGGCCGCAGCTTGTAGGCACGCCGGGCATAGTCCAGCGCCGCCGCCGAATCGCCCTCGCGGGTTGCCTGCATGAGCAGCCCGCGCAGGCCGAGGAATTCCATCTCCGGCTGGTCGAGCATGGCCGCGAAATATTTCTTGGCCGCCGCCTCGTCGCCCTCGATCTGGGCCGCCTGGGCCGAGAGCAGCATGGTCAGCGGCGGATCGTTGAGCAGCTGGTTGGCGCGCTTGGCATGGCGCCCCGCCTCCCCCGAATCTCCCGCCGCGACCGCCACCAGGCCCTGGGTCAGGGCCTTGTAGCCGCGCATCCGCTTGCCCTCGCGCCGCGCCTCGACGAGTTGCCCCGGCGCGCGCCGGATGAAACGCAGAATCCGATAGCCGTATAGCACCGCCGCCACGAGCAGAAGAATGCCGAGCAGGAGGACGCCGACGCTGGTGTCGATGCGGTAGCCGTGGAACTCGATCCCGACCGAGCCCGGCGATTGCGCCAGCCAGACGGCGAGGCCGACGAAGACCGCAATTTCGATCAGATAGATGAGGGCGCGCAGCATGGCGGGTTCAACCTTCGTCCAGCGCGCGTTCGGCGAGGGCGCGGGATTCCAGCGCCGCGACCGCCTTGTCCGCCGCGAGACGCGCGCGCGCGGCGCCGAGCCAGGAAACCGCCGCCTCCGCCGCCGGGCCCGTGAGCCCGCCCATGATATCGACCGCGCCGGCCAGATCGCTGGCCGCCAGCCGTGCCTCGGCCCGGGCGAGCAGGGAATCGGCCCCGTCGCCCTCGACATCGCCGCCGACCCGCCGGATCGTGACCACGTCGTTGAGCTTGGCCAGGATGCGATCCGTCCAGCCACCCGAAGCAGCCTGCTCCGCGCTCAACACCTCGGGCGCGAGTTTGTCGAATCGGGCCCGCAAATCGGCCTGGGTCTCGACCCCGATCGAGGCATAGGACCAGAGCGGGGCGATCGTCTCGGCCAGAGCCTCATCCTCGGCCGAAAGACCTTCGAGCGTGGACAGTTCCTGCCGGAAGGGCACACCGCGCGCCAGGGCGGCGCGCAACTGCCCGACGGCCAGCATCAGGACCTCTTCGCCACCGGCGCGTTTCTCCGCGGCAT
>CAUZWC010000250.1:0-4732 GCA_963583595.1 Alphaproteobacteria bacterium
ACAGGGGACGGCACGATGAAAACCTTTAAAGGGAGGCGCATGCATTGGCTCATCCCAGAGATGGGAGAGCAGCTGCGCAACGGCCAAATAAGCCGCCGCGAGTTCGTTCAGACAGCGGCGCTCCTGGGTGTTTCCGCCGGAGCGGCCTATGCAATGGCCGGCAATATCACCGGCACCGGCATGATCGGCACGGCCCAGGCCCAGGGTAAGTCGGGTGGCACCCTGCGCTGCGCCATGCAGGTCCAGGAGATGACGGACCCGGCGACCTTCGATTGGGTCGAGAAATCCAACGTCGCCCGCCATATGGGCGAATACCTAACCATCACCGGCGCGGACAATGTGACCCGGCCTTATCTGGCCGAGTCCTGGGAGCCGTCGGACAATCTCAAGACCTGGACGTTCAATCTGCGCAAGGGCGTGCTCTTCGGCAATGGCCAGGAGATGACCGCCGACGACGTGGTCTACAATGTCCAGCGCTGGCTCGCCCCCGAGACGGGTTCGTCGATCCAGGGCCTGCTTAACTCCATGATCAGCGAAAGCGAGGGCAAGGACAAAGACGGCAAGCCGATCACCCTCAAGAAGATGACCGAGGGCGCGATCGAGAAGGTGGACGACCATACGGTCCGTTTCCATCTCAACTCGCCCGATCTGGCCATGCCGGAGAAAATGTATCACTACCCCTCGCTCATCGTGCATCGCAGCTTCGACGAGGCGGGCGGCAATATTTCCGAGACGCCGGAACTGCTCACCGGGCCTTACACGTTGTCCGAGTTTGCGGTCGGCGGAAAGGCGGTGCTGACGCGCCGTCCAGGCATCAAGTATTGGGGCGAGGCTCCGTTGCTTGACGAGATCGTCTATATCGACACGGGCGAGGATGGTTCGGCTGCATTGGCTGCGCTGGCCTCGGATCAGGTCGATGCGATCTATGTGCTGGACCTGGCCACGCTTGAAGCGGCCGAGGCGATTCCGGGGGTCAGGGTCTCCGCAGCCAATACCGCGCAGACCGGCGTTATCCGCATGCAGGTCGATGCTAAGCCGTTCGATGATATCCGGATCCGTCAGGCGATCCTGCATGCCTCGAACAACCAGGCGAACTTCGATGCGGCGCATCGCGGTCTCGGCTCGGTGGGCGAGAATCACCATGTCTGCGATTGCCAGCCGGATTACAGCCCGATGGCGAAGCCGAAGCAGGATCTGGAAAAAGCCAAGGCGCTGCTGCAGGCGGCGGGGGCAACCGACCTCAACATCACCTGCAATGTGGGCAACACGCAGGGCACCTGGGAGCAGGACTCCGTGGTCGCGCTCAAGCAGGACCTGGCTAAGGCCGGCATCAACCTCGAGATCAATGTCATGCCCTCGGCCCAGTATTGGGAAGTCTGGGACAAGGCGGATTTCAGCCTGACCTCCTGGACCCATCGACCGCTGGCCACGATGCTGCTCGGATTGGCCTATCGGACGGGTGTGCCGTGGAACGAGTCCCATTACTCGAACCCGGATTTCGACAAGACCCTGACGGATGCCGAAGCAACCTTTGACCTGAACGAGCGCCGCAAGATCATGGCGAAATGCCAGACGACGCTTCAGGACGATGCGATCATGGTTCAGCCCTTCTTCCGGGCGGTCATGTCGGCGCATTCGGACAAGGTCAAGGGCTACCAGACCCATCCGACCCTGTACCATCAGTGGAACAAGGTTTCGATCGAGTCTTAGGCGAATAACGGTGTGATCTCGCGGGCGGACTCCGGTCCGTCTGCGAAGACCGTTAAAAAAACAAGACGCAAAAAATAAGACAAAAATAATTGTTCGGACGCACAGCGGGGAGGCCGCCTCTGCCGCCGTTTGGGCCGCATTCAGGGAAGGCGCGCGGGCATGCTGATTATGATCGCGAAGCGAATGGCCTACATGGTTCTGACCATGCTGGTCGTTTCGCTTCTGCTGTTTCTATTGTTGGAGGCGTCGCCGGGCAGCGTGGCGACCAAGGTTCTCGGACCCTATTCCTCCGACGAGCAACGCATGATCTGGCTCGAGAATCACGGTTATTTCGAGCCGATCTATGCCCGCTATTTCTCCTGGCTGGGCAATTTCGCCGCTGGCGATTTCGGCGAATCGATTCGCTTCAAGGTGCCGGTCGCGGAGATCCTCTGGCCGCGCCTCTGGAGCACGGCGATCCTCGGTTTCTGGGCGATGGCCTTGATCATCCCGATCGCTCTGGTCCTGGGCGTTCTGTCCGGCATGAAGGAAGGCTCGATCCAGGACCGCGTGGTCTCGATCGCCAGCGTCATCACGACCTCGGTGCCCGAATTCGCCAGCGCCGTCTTCTTTATCACGATCTTCGTCTTCGGACTGAAATGGCTGCCGGGCACCTCGACGATGGCCAACGGCTTCGATCCCTTGCAACTTGTCCTGCCTGTCATGGTCCTGGTGATTTACGATTTCGGCTATGTCGCGCGCATGACCCGGGCCTCGATGGCCGAAGTCATGACCACCCATTACATCCGCACGGCGGTCCTCAAGGGCCTGCCTTATCGGCGGGTCATCATGAATCACGCGCTGCGCAATGCCCTGATCGCGCCCTTCACGGTGATCATGTTGCAGATCAATTGGCTCCTGTCGGGCGTGATCGTGGTGGAGGTCGCCTTCGCCTATAAGGGCTTTGGCGCACTCTTGCTCGAAGCTTCGCTCAATCAGGACATCTACGTGATCGAGGCCTGCGCCATGGTGGCGGTTTTCGTCGCCGTCGGCACGCAGACCCTGGCGGATATTGGATACACCTTCCTCAATCCGCGCATCCGGTTCTCCTAGGAGTCGGCGTTGACGCAATCCACACCCAGCATATCGGACCAACCGGCAGCCAGGATCGGAGACGCCTTCATGCGTGCCCTCAAGTCGTTCGCCCTGCTGCGGGAGAGTTGGGTGGGAATGGCCGGCGCCTTCATCGTCGCTTTCTGGATAGTCATGGCGATCTTCGCGCCGTGGATCGCGCCCTACGATCCGTTGGAACTCATGCAGCCTTTCGCGGAGCCCGGGGCGGAATGGAAGGGCGGTGGGACATTCTGGCTCGGCACGGACAGCCTCGGGCGCGATATCCTGTCGCGCATCATCTGGGGCTCGCGCACCGTGCTGATCTACGCCCCTCTGGCGACGATCTGCGCCTATACAGTCGGCATCGTGATGGGCCTTCTGGCCGGTTATCGCCTCGGCTGGTGGGATATGATCCTGTCGCGCATCGCCGATATCGTGCTCTCTTTTCCGGTTCTCGTGCTCTACGTCATCGTCATCGCGACGATCGGCGCGTCCGGCATCAACATCGTCATCGCCATCACTTTCGCCAGCGCACCGGGCATCATGCGCATCGTGCGCGGCCTGACCTTGGATCTGCGCAACAGGGACTATGTCGCCGCGGCGCAGACCCGGGGCGAGAGCGACTGGTTCATCATGCTGGCCGAAATCCTGCCTAATGCGCGGGGTCCGCTGATCGTCGATGCCTGTCTGCGACTGGGCTATGTCGTCATCACGATCGGCATTCTCGGATTTCTCGGTCTCGGCCTGCCGCCACCAGATCCCGATTGGGGTGGCATGGTGAGCGAATCGCGTAGCCTCGCCATGGCATTTCCGTATATGGCGGTGTTCCCCTGCATCGCTATCTCCAGCCTGATCCTCGGCTTCAACCTGTTGGCCGACGGATTGCGCGAAATTTCGCTGCGAGACTGAGGAGGCTTCGATGACTGAGGCGCTAAGCCCGGATGTCCCGCTACTGGAGTGCAAGGATCTCTCGATCTCCTATTTCACCCGGGCGGGTGAGATTCCGGCGGTGATCGATTTCAACCTGACGGTTCATCCCGGCGAGGCGGTCGGCCTGGTCGGCGAATCCGGCTGCGGCAAGACGACCGTAGCGATGGCGATCGTGCGCTATCTCGGCGGCAACGGCAGGATCGTCAGCGGCGGCATCACCTATCGCGGTCGCGATCTGTTGAGCCTCGGCGCCGAGGAACTGCGCCGGTTGCGGGGCAACGAGATCGCGACGATCTATCAGGAGCCGATGGCCTCGCTGAACCCGTCGATGACCATCGGCCGGCAGTTGATGGAGGTGCCGCTCTATCACGACAATGCCTCGAAGCGACAGGCGAGGGACAAGGCGATCGAGATCCTCGATGCCGTCCATCTGCCCGACCCGGCGCGCATCATGGCGGCCTATCCGCATCAGATTTCGGGCGGCCAGCAGCAGCGCGTGATCATCGCCATGGCGCTCCTGGCTAATCCGCAACTGTTGTTGCTGGACGAACCGACCACCGCGCTCGACGTCACGGTCGAGGCCGGCATCATCGAACTGGTCGCCGAGATCGGCGAGAAGTTTGGCACCGGGATGCTCTACATCTCGCATAATCTCGGCCTGATCCGGGAGACCTGCGACCGCATCGTGGTGATGTATTCGGGCGAAGCGGTGGAATCGGGGACGATCGATCAGGTCTTCGACGAACCGCGTCATCCCTATACCCACGGGCTGTTCAACTGCATCGCCTTGCCGACGACCGACAAGAACGCGCGGCCGTTGGTGCCGATCCGCGGTCAGCTTCCCTTGCCCCATGAACGGCCCAAGGGTTGCAATTTCGGACCGCGTTGCGATTTCTTCCAGGCGGGGCGCTGCGATGAGGGTTTCATCCATATGCGCGAGACAGATGTGCCGGGCCAGACCGCGCGCTGCCTGCGCTGGAACGAGATCGACTGGGCCGAA
>CAUZWC010000251.1:0-4698 GCA_963583595.1 Alphaproteobacteria bacterium
CATCGCGAACAGTAGGTCGATCACCGCCATGCCCGTTTCGCCGTCCAGATTGCCCGTGGGCTCGTCGGCCAGCAGCAGGTCCGGCTCGGTCGCGACGGCGCGGGCCAGGGCCACGCGCTGCTGCTCGCCGCCCGAAAGCTGGCCGGGATAATGCGTGGTGCGATGAGACAGCCCGACCTCTTCCAGCGCGGCCGCGGCCTGCTCGAAGGCGTCGCGCCACCCGGCGAATTCCAGCGGCACGGCGACATTCTCGAGCGCGGTCATGGTCGGCACCAGATGAAATGACTGGAAGACGATGCCGATGCGGTCGCGGCGGAACAGGGCCAGATCGTCCTCGTCCATCGCCGCCAGATCCTGGCCGGCGATGCGCACCAACCCGCTGCTGGGCCGCTCCAGACCGGCGGCTATCATCATCATCGTGGACTTGCCCGAGCCTGACGAGCCGACCACGCCGATCCGTTCTCCGGCTGCGACCATAAGATCAATTCCGCGCAGGATGTTGACCTTGCCCGCACCGCTTTCCAGAGTCAGGGCAATGGAAGACAATTCAACGATCGGCTCGGCGGCCCCGATTTCGCTTGCGGCATCGGGCTTCTGGGGCGTCGTCTGTAGCGGCGTCATGGCTTTCTTCACCCGATGGGTTCCCTGGCGATATCGGCACCTTGGCGCGGTTGTCAACGCCGGGCTGCTGATTCTCGCCCTTGCTGCTCCAGCCCCGGCGGCGGAATTGCCGAAGCTGGTCCTGATCGGCGACAGCCTGGTCGCCGGTTACGGCCTGCCCGAGGCCGAGGCTTTTCCCGTCGCCCTGGAACGCGCCCTGGCGGCGGCGGGGCATCCCACGACCGTGGTCAATGCCGGGGTTTCCGGCGATACCTCGGCCGGCGGGCGGGCGCGGCTGGCCTGGATTCTCGCCGATCGGCCCGATGCCGCCCTGGTCGAACTGGGTGCCAATGACGGGCTGCGCGGTATCGGCCCCATCGAAACCCGGGCGAACCTCGATTCGATTCTGACCGAACTATCGGCGGCGGATGTGCCGGTCTTGCTGACCGGGATGTATGCTCCCCCCAATCTGGGGCGGGAATATGGCGCGGAATTCGACGGTCTCTATCCCGATCTGGCCCAGACGCATGGGGTGGCCTTCTATCCCTTCTTCCTCGAAGGTGTGGCGATGGAACCCGGCCTGAATCAGGCCGACGGGATCCATCCCAATGCGGCGGGGGTCGATCGGATCGTCGAAGCGATCCTGCCCTATGTCCTGGGGCTCCTGGCCGAGGTGGCTCTGGCCGCCCCCGACGATGAGGATTGAGCGGCGCGCAGATTGCTGCGCCAGGCGCACCATTGGCGCCACATCTCCCGATAGGCGGATTCGAGTGGGGTGGTGAAGCCCGGCCCGTCGAGCAGCGGCGCGGCTGTCATGCGCGCCCGCAGCCCGGCGCGCAGCGCGGCCGGGCCAGGGCGAGGGCAATTCCGTTCATCGAATGGATGAAGTCGGGCGCGATTTCGAGGGCCTGCCGATAGGCCGCCACGGCGGCGGCATGGTCGTCGCGCGATCGATGGCATTCAGCGATGCCGTGATGGGCCTCGTGATAGCGCGGGTCGAGACGCAGCGCCTCCTGGTGGTGGCGGTTGGCGCCTCGGTCCGGCCCAGGCCCTGCAGGGCCGAGCCCAGATTCTTGTGATAGGCGGTGGATTTCGGGTTGAGGGCGATGGCCTTCTCGATCAGCGGCAGGGCCTCGCCGTGGCGGTTCTGCTGATAGCGGATCACGCCGAGCAGATGGGTGGCGTCTGAATGATCGGCGCGGGTGCCGAGAATGCCGCGTTACAGCGCCTCGGCCAGTCGACCGGCCCGGTGGTGGCCGAGCGCTTGGTTCAGTGCTTCGCCGATTGTTGCCATGATAGGCGGGTTGTAGCGGCGCATGCGCCCAAGCGGCAAGGGCGGGGGTGCGCGCGGGCCCGCGAAGCTGTAACCATGGGGTCGGAGGGACATCGTTAGAGGAACGGCATGACAGGCGAAACGAAACCCTTCCGGATGGCCCAGGCGGCAGGATCGGATTGGCGCGAGACTCTCGCCCGCTGTCTCGCTGCGTTGCCCGAAGGCGGCGGAGAGACCCTTGGTTTCGTCTATGTCGGCGATGTCTTCGCGGGCGAACTGCCGGAGATCGCCGAGATCCTGCGCAAGGAAACGGCGGTGCCCGACTGGCTCGGCACCGTCGGGCTCGGGATCTGCGCCACCGGGCAGGAATATTTCGACGCCCCCGCGATCGCGCTGATGCTCTGCGATCTGCCCACCGGCTCCTACCGCATCGTCGAAACCGGGGAGAGCCCGGATCTAGTGCTCGACGAGGCGGCGGCGGCCTGGAGCGAGGCGGCGCGCCCGCCTTTCGGCGTCGTGCATGTCGATCCGCGCAATCCCCAGGCGACCGAACTGGTCGTCGATCTGTCCGTGGCCAGCGGCGCCTTCCTGGTGGGCGGCCTGGCGTCGTCGCGGCTCGGCCATCCGCAGATCGCGGGCCGGGTGGTCGAGGGCGCCGTGTCCGGCGTCCTGTTTTCGGATCAGGTCGCTGTCGCCACCGGGTTGAGCCAGGGCTGCGCGCCGATCGGCGAGTATCACGAGATCACCGCCTCCGAACGCAATGTGATCGAGACCCTGGACGGGCGCCCCGCCCTCGAGGTGTTCATGGAAGAAATCGGCGAACTGCTCTCGCGCGATCTCACTCGCGCCGCCGGCTATATCCATGTCGCCCTCCCGACCCCGGGGACGGATACCGGCGATTACACCGTGCGCAATCTGGTCGGCATCGACCGGGCCAACGGTCATCTCGCCGTTGGGGCCCTGGTCGAGACGGGCGGGCGCGTCATGTTCGTGCGCCGCGACGGCCAGGCGGCGCGCGAGGATTTGCGGCGCATGCTCCAGGACCTGCGGCAACGCTGCGGCGGGCGGCCTCGCGGCGGCCTCTATTTCACCTGCCTGGCGCGCGGACCTAATCTCTTCGGCCCGAATTCGGAGGAGATGGGCATCCTGCGCGAGGAATTGGGCGATGTGCCCCTGGTCGGTTTTTTCTGCAACGGCGAGGTCAGCCATGACCGGATCTATGGCTATACTGGCGTGCTGGCCCTGTTTCTCTAGGCGCGCGGGATGACCCGGCTGTTCGTCGGGTTGGAACTACCCGCGGTGTTGCGCGAACGGCTGGCCGGGCTGGGCGCGGGGATAGAGGGGGTGCGCTGGGTCGCGGAAGAGAACCTCCACCTGACCCTGCGCTTCATCGGCGAGGTCGATGAGGCCCAGGCCGAGGATATAGTCGAGGCGCTGGACCGGGTCCAGATGCCGCCGTTCAGGATCGTGCTGGACGGGCTCGGCACCTTCGGCGCCGGGGCCCGCCTGCGCGCGGTCTGGGTCGCGGTGCAGCCTTCGCTGCGGCTCGAGGCCCTGCATCGCAAGATCGACCGGGCGGTGGCGCGCGCTGGCCTGCCCGCCGAAGGGCGGCGCTTCGTTCCCCATGTCACCTTGGCAAGGCTGGGGAGTGTCGCGGCCCGGGAAAAGCTCGGCCCCTTCATCGCCTACAATGCCGCGTTCCGGTCGCGCCCGATCCGGGTGTCGGGTTTCACCCTGTTCCGGAGCTTCCTGACCGGTGAGGGCGCGGATTATGTAGCGGTCGAACGGTTCGACCTGGCGCCCGGGGAAACCTAGAGATCCTCCGCGCGGATCGCCTCGAGCAGACCGCCGGCACCGGTCTCGATCATTCGCAGGGCCTGTTCGAAATCGCCCTCGGCCGCGCCGTAGGGATCGGGGACATCCAAGGTGCCGAAACGCGGGGCGAATTCCATCATCAGGCTCAGGCGTGCCTCGGAACCCTCGGGCCGCAGCGCCATGAGCTGGCGGTGATGGCCGCGACCCAGGGCGACGACATAATCGAAGCGGGCAAAATTGCGCTTGTCGATGCGCCGGGCGGATTGCCCGGCGATGTCATAGCCGTGGCGGGCCGCCACGGCCTGGCCCGAGGGGTCGGGGGCACAGCCGGCGTGGAAATCGATCATGCCGGTGGAGCCGACCGTGATCCTTTCGGCCAGCCCGGCCTCCGCAACCAGCCTTTGGAACACGCCCTCGGCCATCGGAGAGCGGCAGATATTGCCGGTGCAGACGAACAGCACCGCGATCCGATCGGCGGCCATGGGGCGCTCCTTTTCCGTCCGGGCGCTCGGCGCAGCGCTCGGTCCATACTATCTTATTGGGCCATAGTATTTTTTCTCGATGATTGGAATCACCGCACTGCCGGATTAGAAAACCGATTCCCTGGCCCGGGTTCTGGCCGAGACGCGCGCTTGCCGCCATTGCGCGGCGCATCTGCCGCTCGGCCCGCGCCCGGTGCTCCTGGCCTCCACGACGGCCCGGCTGATGATTGTCGGGCAGGCGCCGGGCACCAAGGTGCATGAGACGGGCATTCCCTGGAACGACCCCTCGGGCGACCGGTTGCGCGAATGGCTGGCCCTGGAGCGCGAGACCTTCTACGACCCGGCGCGCATCGCCATCCTGCCCGCCGACCTTTGTTATCCGGGTCGGCAGGAACGCGGCGGCGACAATCCGCCGCGCCCGGAATGCGCGCCCCTCTGGCATCCGCGCATCCGGCCGCTGCTGCCGAGTATCGAATTGACCCTGCTGGTCGGCGGTTATGCCCAGGCCTACTATCTGGGAAAGGCGCG
>CAUZWC010000252.1:0-4667 GCA_963583595.1 Alphaproteobacteria bacterium
GATGAAGGAGACATGGTCGAAGCCCAGCGGCTCGCTCGTCCGGTCGCCCGGGAATTTGCGCGTCATGGGGCGCGCGCCGTCATATTCAAAGAAGGCGACCTGGGTCTTGCCGTCGCCCAGGCGGAAGAAGTAGTGGCGGTAGCCGTCATGGCCGATCCCGGTGAAGAGCTCCATGCCGAGCAGGTCCCGGTAGAAACGGATCGTGCCGGTGATGTCCTCGGTGATGAAGGCCAGATGGTCGATGCCCTGGAGTCTGACGGGTGGTTCCGTCGGCTGGGTCATGGCGCTTCTTCCTTCTTCAATGCCCGATAGTATCACATTATGCGCGCGCTACCGTCGCGCCGCGCGGGGATCGAAAGCGTCCTGCAGCCCGTCGCCCAGGAAGTTGAAGGCGATCACGGTCAGGAAGATCAGTCCGCCGGGATAGAGCACCAGTTCGGCATGGGCCCAGATCAGCTCATGCGCGCCGGTCATCATATTGCCCCAGCTTGGCATCGGCGGCTGGACGCCGAGACCCAGGAAACTCAGCACCGATTCGAACAGCACTATGCCGCCCATCGACAGGGTGGTTGCGACGATCACCGGGGTCATCACATTGGGCAGTATATGGACCAGCATGATCCGAGTGCTGCGCGCGCCCAGGGCCTCGGCCGCGCGCACGAATTCGCGCTCGCGCACCGACAGGGTGGCGCCGCGCACCAGCCGCGCCACGGTGGTCCAGCCGAACAGGGCGATGATGGCGATCAGACGCCAGAGCTGGGCCGCCTCGCCATGGGCGGCCTCCGCGGGCAGGCCCAGCTTGGCCAGATCAACCTTGGCGAGGACGATCAGCAGTGGCAACAAGGGCAGGGCGATCACCGTGTCGGTGAGGCGCATCAGCAGGGCATCGGCCCAGCCGCCGCGATAGCCCGCCAGGATGCCGATCGCCGTGCCGATCACCGCCGCCGCCAGGGCGGCGACGAGGGCGACGAAGAGAGACACCCGCCCGCCATAGAGCAGGCGCAGGAAGACGTCGCGCCCCAACTCGTCGGTGCCCAGCCAATGAGCGGCCGAGGGCCCCTCGAACCGGGCGAAGAGATCCACTTCCGTGGCGTCGAGACCGAGCGCGGCCTCGAGCAGCGGCGCGCCCGCACAGAGGCCGCAGAGCAGGACCAGCACGATCCCGCCGACCACCGCCAAGCGATGCTCCAGAAAGCGCCGCATCATCATGCGGGTCAGTGAGGTGTGAACCTCCAAGGCTGCATCAGTCATTGCCGCGCGCCTTCGTAGTTCACGCGCGGATCGAGGCGGACATAGAGCAGGTCGGCGGCCAGGTTGGAAAGCAGGGTGATGAGGGTAACGAGCAGCAGCCCGGCCAGGGCGAGGTTGAAATCGTTGCCCATGATCGAGTCGTAGATCAGCTTTCCCATGCCGGGATAGGCGAACATGGTCTCGGTGATCAGCGCGCCGGAGAAGACCGTGCCGAAATGCAGGCCGATCACCGTCACCACGGGGATCAGCGCGTTGCGCAGCGCATGGCGGGTCAGGACGCGCCAGGGGGTGGCACCCTTGGCCCTGGCCGTGCCCACGAAATCCAACCGCAGGGCGGCGATGGTCTCGCCCCGGATGAAGCGGGCATAGGCCGCGACGCTGCCCAGGGTAAGGGTGGCCACGGGCAGGACCAGATGGGCGGCCTCGGCTCCCAGCCCACCTTGTGCGGGCACCCCGCCGGCGGGCAGCCAGCCGAGGCCGACCGAGAAGGCCATGATCAGCAGCAGGGCGAGCCAGAAGGGCGGGATCGAGATGCCGGCGAAGCAGAACAGATTGACCGCGTTATCGGCCGCCGAATAGGGCCGGCGCGCGGCGATCAAGCCCAGCGGAAAGGCCAGGGCGATCGAGGCGAGGAAGCTCAACCCGACCAGGATCAGAGTATTGACCATGCGCGGGCCGGCGATCTCTAGCACCGGCCGGGCATATTGCCGGGAATAGCCGAGATCGCCGCCCAGGGCGGCCTGTAGCCAGGCGAGATAGCGTTCCGCAAAGGGCCGGTCGAGACCGTAGAGCGCGCGCAGCCGCGCCCCGTCCGCCGCTGTCAGATCCGGATTGGCGCTGACCATCAGATCGATAGGATCGCCGGGCATCAGCCAGATCAGCCCATAGACCGCCACGCTCATCAGCAGGAGCACGACGAGGGTCTGCAGCAGGCGATGGGTGACGTAGGCGGTCATGGGCGGAACCGTCCCATGCGGGCGGCTATTCCGCCACCCGCCAGTCCTCCACCCAGAGGGTCGAGGGATATTGGTGGCCGGTCGGGCGGATGCCGTCGAGCCATTTGGGCATGACGTAAGAATCAGCGCGGAAATAGAGGGGCAGAACCGGCAGTTCCTCGGCATAGATCGCCTGCAGGCGCTTCCACATCGCCAGGCGCTTGTCGCGGTCCAGCTCGACCTCGATGGCGTCGATCAACTCGTCCACCTCCGGGCGCGCATAGCCGGTGTAGTTCTGGCCCGCCCAGGCGTTCGCCTCGCTCGGGATCTGATCGGAATGCTGGGTCGTGCGCGGCACGTTCTCGGGCGAACTGATCCAGGCGAACATGGCCATATGGGGAAAGCGGCGCATGGTCACGGTCTCGCCGAAAAAGACGCGCGCCGGCTCGTTGCGGATTTCCGTCTCGATGCCGACCTGCTTCCATTGGCTTTGCAGGACCTGCTCGACCAATTCGCGCATCCGGTTGCCCGCCGTGGTCATCAGCACGATGCGCAGGGGCTCGCCCGCCGCGTTGTGCCGGATGCCCTTGCGGATATCGGCCCAGCCCGCGTCGTCCAGCAGGGTGGCTGCAGCTGCGGGATCGTAAGGATATTTGGGCAGTTCCGGATCGTGGACCCAGTCGAGCGGGTTGACGAAACCGTTGGCGACCGGCTGGCGGCCCTCGAACAGGCGGGTGCTGATCGCCTCGCGGTCGATCGCCATCAGCAAGGCGCGGCGCACGCGCACGTCCTCGAGGATCGGGCTGTCGAGGTTGAGGTCGATATGCTCGTAGGCCAGACCGGAGCGGTAGAGCACCTTGAAAGTCTCGCCGTGGCGCTTCTCGAAGGCCTGGGCCTGATCGACGGTCAGGCCCAGTTCCCCGGCGATATAGTCGATCCTGCCGGCCAGCAGGTTGGCCTCCAGGGCCGCCGTGTTCTGGATGGTGCGCACGGTGATCCGGTCGAAGGCGGGCTTCTCGCCCCACCAGGTCTCGTTCCGCTCCAGCACGACATGGGAGCCGAGTTCGACCGCCGCAATGTGGTAGGGGCCGAAATAGAGGCCCGGATTGGTGGTGTCTGTGTCGAACAGGGTGCGGTTGCGGTATTCGCGCGGCTCGGCGAAGGCCGGGCGCTCCAGATGGGCGGGCAGCAGGGTCAGGCCGCTCATGTCGTTGTAATCGAAGGTCACGCGGTCGCTGTGCAGCACGACCGTTTTTTCGTCCAGGACCTCGACATCGAGGATGCGGCGATAGACCTCGAAATTGCCGACCCCGGTATCGGGGTGGCGGCCGACCTGCCAGGTGAAGACGACATCCTCGGCGGAGACCGGCACACCGTCACCCCAGGTCGCGCCGGGATGGATCTTCAGGGTGAGGGCCATGCCCTCGTGGCCGTCTTCCAAGGTTTCGATTTTAGCCAGCCCGTTTTCCAAGGTCGGTAGTTCGGCGCAGAGCAGACAGACGAGGTTCCAGTCCGCGTCATAGGCGGTGACCGGCCGCCGCGTCATGCCGAGGATGAAGCTCTTGGCCATCATCGAATCGATCAGCGGGTTGAAGGTCGAGGGGAGCTGGGTGATGCCGATGGTCAGGTCGCGCGCGGCCGCCGGCCCGGCGCCCAGGGCCAGCAGCCCGGCCAGGATCAGCGCCGCGGCGGCCTGGCGCATCCAGTCAGACGCCCTTGGGCGCGTTGGCGGCGGCCCAGCCGTCGGGATCGGCAAGGAAACCCTCGATCTTGTCTAGGACATCGGCGGGGAAGTCGCCGCCGCGCCGGGCCTCGTCCAACACGTCGCGCCAGGTGGCGAGGCCGTGCAGGCGCACCCCCTCCGCCGCGAGGGTCGCGGTCGATTGCGGGAAGATGCCGTAGTGGAAGACGACCAGGGTATCTGTGACGGTGGCGCCGGCCTTTTTCAGGGCGTGAATGAAATTGAGCTTGCTGCCGCCGTCGGTCGCCAGATCCTCGACCAGCAGGACGCGCGAACCCTCGGGCATATCGCCTTCGATCTGGGCCATGCGCCCGAAACCCTTGGGCTGCTTGCGGACGTAGAGCATGGGGAGGTTCAGCCGCTCGGCCAACCAGGCGGCATAGGGGATGCCGGCGGTCTCGCCCCCGGCCACGGCGTCCAGCTTCCCAGCGCCTATGAACTCGCGCGTGACCGCGGCGGCGAGGTCCAGAACCTTGGTCCGTTCGGCCGGGAAGGAGATGATCTTGCGGCAATCGATATAGACCGGGCTGACCCGCCCGGAGGTGAAGACATAGGGTTCGTCCGGGCGGAAATTCACCGCCTTGATGTCGAGCAACACCCGCGCCGTGACCCGGCCAGCCTGTTTCGTATCGGCCATTTCGCGCACTCCCGTCTCGCCACCCCATTCTGGCTGTGTTTAGGACGTCGCGCGCGGAGAGGCAAACCCTTCCCGCGCAAGCAGGGCGCATTCGCGCTAGAAT
>CAUZWC010000253.1:0-4651 GCA_963583595.1 Alphaproteobacteria bacterium
CCCTGCTCGCCCGGGCGCGCATCCCCCTGGTCGCCCAGGCCGAAGCGGGGGCGGCGGACGGTCTCGCACCGGAACTGACGGCCGCGGCCGAAGCGCTGGGCTGGCCGGTGGTCCTGAAAGGCGTGGTGCCGGGGGTGGCACATCGGACCGAGCGCGGGCTGGTCGCGGTCGGCCTGGCCGATGCCGCAGCCCTGAGCGGTGCCGCGCGGGCCATGGCGTCGGCCAATCCGGACCTGACGGGCTACCGACTCCAGGCGATGGTGACGGACGGGACCGAACTGCTGGCCGGGGTCCTGCGCGACCCCCATCTCGGTCCGGCCGTCGCCCTGGGCTGGGGCGGCGTGCGGGCCGAGGCGATGGGCGCGCCCGTGGTCGAGATCGCGCCGCTCGACGAGGGTATCGCGCAGTCCATGATCGACCGGCTGGACCCCCACGGCGTCCTCGCCGGCTGGCGCGGCCGCCCGGCGGCCGACCGGACCGCCCTCGCCCGGTTGCTCGTCGCCCTGGGCGATCTGGCCCATGGCGGGCGCGAGCGCATCGCGGAGATCGACCTCAACCCGGTGATCGTGACGCCGGAAGGCGCGGTCGCCGTGGATGCGGTGGTGGTGCTGGGTTGAGATTCATCGGCCAGACTTAGCCTACCCCACCTCACCCCGGCCCTCTCCTCGCCCGCCGGGGAGGAGAGGGAGGATCTGCTAACGGCTTTGCCAGTTCGGTCAGGATCACCTGCATGACGCCCTCCAGATTTTCCAACACCGTCTGGTTCCAGAAGCGGATAACGCGGTAGCCGCGTTCGGCCAGGGCTTCTGTGCGCTTGGCATCCTCATCGGTATCGAGCGCGTGCTGGCCGCCGTCGATTTCGATGGCGAGCTTGCGGGAAGGAATAGCGAAATCGGCGATACGGCCGCCAATGGGATGCTGGCGCCGGGCCTTCATGGGAGGGGCGGCCTCACGCAGAGCCCGCCACAGGGCCCTTTCCGCCTCGGTTATGTCCTGGCGCAGGCGCCGAGCGTGACGGGCGCGAGGGCGCGCGGTCATTCCCGGCCCACAGACCCGGTGGCCCGTCGCGACCGCCTATCCCTTAATAGGCCCGCTTGAGGTCCACCCGGTTCTTGAGCTTTTTGCCTGCCAGCAGGCGGCCGACATTCTCGAAGACGAGGTCGAGGGTGCGGGGCAGGTAGTGCTCCTCGTCGTCGGACAGGCAATGGGGCGTCATGATCAAATTGGGGCAGTTCCACAAGGGACCCGAGGACGGATAAGGTTCGGGATCGAAGACGTCCATCAACGCGCCGGAAATCTCGCCCGCGGTCAGGGCCGCTTTCAGCGCCTTGGCGTCGACCACGGCGCCGCGGCCGAAATTGACCAGCCCGGCGATCTTCTTCATCAGACCGAACTGCTTCTTGCCGATCAACCCGCGCGTTTCGGCCGTCAGCGGACAGGTGATAAAGACGATATCGGCCCTGGGGAGAACCTGGTCGAGCTTGCCGGTCGGGAACATCTTGTCGATGCCGCGCTGCGCCTTGCCCGAGCGGCGCACGCCGATCACCTCCATTCCCAGGGTCTTGCCGGCGCGCACGGCGCCCATGCCCATGCCGCCCGTGCCGATGACCAGCAGGGTCTTTCCGGCCACGACGCTCGTGAAGGTCTGGCGCCATTTGCGCGCCTTCTGCAAGCCGTAGATCTCGGGCATCCTGCTGTTGAGCATCAGAATCGACATCATCGCCGATTCCATCGTCCGGGGGGCGTGGATGCCGCTGTTGTTGGTGATCGCCGCGCCCTTGGGTAGCCAGGCATCGAGCGGCAGGAGATGGTCCACCCCGGCGCCGGTGGCATGGCACCATTTGAGGCGGGTCGCCTTCTCGCGGATCGTTTTCATGGGAAAGGCGAAGCCGACCATGGCATCGACGGTATGGGCCACAGGCTCGAACTCGGTCTGGAATTCGGCGATGGTCGCCTTGACCTTCTTTGCCAGCTTGGGGTGGCGCTTGGCGGCGGCGGCGTAGCCTTCCTTGGTGATCTGAAAAACTGAGGGCTTGGCCGAACCCCGATTGAAAAAGATGTGAATCCTGTCGTCGCGCTTGGCCATCGCCCCCTCCCTCAGAATATTTCCCCAGATTATTCGTGGGCGAAGCCCAGCCCGGCGTTGACCACGCCCGTCCAGCTTGCGAACACTCCACCATCCGACCGGCGGAGGTTCAAGGGCGAGCCATTTCCCGGCCAAGCGACGCCAAGTGATGAGGGAGTGGCAAGAATGCCCCTGCGGGCAAGCCTGAAAGCGGGGCGAGAGGCCTGGTTCCGCCTGGCGCCCAACAGCAGAGGCGCGATCTGGCTGCTGTGCAACGCCGTCGTCTCCACCGTGCTGATCGTGCTGGTCAAGCTGGTCGGCCAGGATATGCCGACCATCCAGCTGGTCTTCATCCGCTCGGCCACCGGGGTCATGCTGATGCTGCCCTTCGTGCTGCGCATGGGCCCGGCCAGCGTGCTGCGCACCGACCATCTGACGATGCACGGCGTGCGGGCGATGTTCACCTTCGTCAGCATGAACTGCTTCTATTACGCCTTCACCGTCCTGCCCCTGGCCGATGCGACGGCGATGATCTTCACCATGCCGCTCTTCCTGCTGGTCCTGGCCGTCGCCTTCCTGGGCGAGAAGGTCGGCTGGCGCCGGGCGAGCGCCACCCTGGTCGGCTTCCTGGGGGTCGTCGTCATGCTGCGCCCGGGCGAGGCGGCCTTCGACCCTGCGCTCCTGGTCGCCTTGGCAATCGGCTTCCTCGACGCCTGCGTGGCGGTGGTCGTCAAGAAGCTCTCGGGCACGGAGAAGCCGATCACCATTATCTTCTACATGGCCGCCTTCACTCTGCTGTTCGGCGCAGTCCCCGCCTGGTTCGTCTGGCAGCCGGTGACCCTGACGCAGCTCGCCCTGATCCTGCTGATCGCCGTCACCACGACGATCAGCCAGGTCTTCACCGTTTTCGCCTGGCGGGTCGGCGAGACGACCGCGATCGCGCCCTTCAATTACACCCAGCTGATTTTCGCCGCCGGGGCGGGCTTCCTGTTCTTCGCCGAACTGCCTGACGCCTATACCTGGATCGGGGCGGCGATCATCATCGGCTCCACCCTCTACATCATGCGGCGCGAGGCGCGCCTGAAACGCCGCGGGGTCGCCATCGCCGAGGGCCGCCCGCCGACCGGTCCGACCCCGCCGAAGGTCTAGCGGGGATCCGCAAGCGAAGTTCAAGAAAAATCACCTCGCTTTCGCCTCATTCTCGGCACATCGGCGACCGATTGCCGGACCAAATATGGCGGCAATCGTAGACTGGACCGTGAGATTGCAACGCCAGACCGGCGCTTGAGGTTGAACGCAACCGGTTGACCTCCAAATTCGACCTAGCGCTGGGAATGGCACAATCAAGGATCGAGGATTCCCCATGACTGCACCTATCACTCGCCTGCGCCAGGCGGCCGTGCTTCCAAGCATGGCTCTGGCGCTGCTTCTCCTCGTCCCGGCCCTGGCCCAAGCGCGCGGTGCGCCGGACAGTTTCGCGGACGAGGCCGAACGCCTGCTGCCGGCGGTCGTCAATATCTCCACGACCCATACGGTCGAGGCCCCGGCGGTCGATATGCCGCAATTTCCCCCCGGCTCCCCCTTCGAGGAATTCTTCAAGCAGTTCCGCGGCGAACAGGGCCAGGAACAGGGCCAGGGCCGGTCGCGCCAAGCCACGGCGCTCGGCTCCGGCTTCATCATCGATTCCTCCGGCTATATCGTGACCAACAACCACGTCATCGCCGGCGCCGAGCAGATCGAGGTCATCCTGCATGACGACTCGCGTCTGCCGGCAACCCTGATCGGCACGGACGACAAGACCGATCTCGCTCTGCTCAAGGTCGAGAGCGACACGCCGCTGCCGGCCGTTGGCTGGGGCAATTCCGACAAACTGCGGGTCGGCGACTGGGTGCTGGCCATCGGCAACCCCTTCGGCCTGGACGGCACGGTCACGGCCGGTATCGTCTCGGCGCGCGGGCGCAACATCAACGCCGGTCCCTATGACGATTTCATCCAGACCGATGCCTCGATCAACCGCGGCAATTCGGGCGGCCCGATGTTCGATTCCGAAGGAAAGGTCGTCGGCGTCAACACGGCCATCTTCTCGCCCTCGGGCGGCAATATCGGCATCGGCTTCGCGGTGCCCTCCTCGATGGCCGAACCCGTCGTCGCCCAGTTGAAGGCGACCGGCCATGTCACCCGCGGCTGGCTCGGCGTGTCGATCCAGACCGTGACCGAGGAAATCGCCGAAGGCCTAGGCATGAAAGAGCCAACCGGCGCCCTCGTGGCCCAAGTTCAACCGAACGGCCCGGCCGCGAAGGCCGATCTCGAGCAGGGCGATATCGTCCTGCGCTTCGACGGCAAGAAGATCCGCGAGATGCGCGATCTGCCCCGCGTCGTGGCGCAGACCGAAGTCGGCCGCACGGTCTCGGCCGAGATCTTTCGCGGTGGCAAGGAACACACCGTTTCGGTGACGGTCGCCGAGATGAGCGATCCGGTGCAGGTCAGCACCCAGTCCGATCCCGCGCCAAAACCCGGCAAGGGCGATTCGAACATCGCCGGGCTGGGCATGAAAGTCGCCCCGCTCGACGCCGCGATGCGCGAAGG
>CAUZWC010000254.1:0-4574 GCA_963583595.1 Alphaproteobacteria bacterium
TTTGATGAGCTGGGATAGCCCACCCGCCGCCTCAAGAAACCCGATCACAGGCTTCAGCGAACCGATCCGGCAGGCGCCCGGAGTCGCGCCCTCCAGTGCGTCCTGGAAGGCCGCGAGCTCGACCAGATCGCCCTGTCCGCCCGCGCCATGGCTTTCGATATAGCCGAGGTCGCTGGGCGCGATCCCGGCATCGGCGCAGGCGGCGCGGATCAGGTCCTGCTGAGCGCCCGCTTCGGGCATGGTGACCGTGCCGGCGCCCGCGCCGTGATGATTGACCGCGCTGCCGCGCAGCACGGCCAGGATCGGATCGCCGTCGCGTTCCGCATCGGCCAGACGCTTCAACACGACCACCCCGACACCTTCGCCCATCACCTGGCCGCTCGGCGCGGCGTCGAAGGCACGGCAGGCCCCATCCTCGGACAGCAGCCCGAGGCGCGCCAGCCCGGCCAGGCGCCAGGGCGACAGGATCACGTTCACCCCACCGGCGAGGGCGAAATCGCATTCGCCACCGCGCAAGGCCCGCATGGCGCGATGGACCGCCACGAGCCCCGAAGAACAGGCTGTGTCGACCACCTCGCTCGGCCCGCGCAAGCCCAGCGCAAAGGACACCCGGTTGGCGATCAGGGAATGGGCCGTGCCCGTGACGTCGTCCGCCTCGCCCGCCGCGCCATTGGCCGCCGCCAGGGTCGTGGCCGCGACAAAATCCGTGTTGTACATCGCCGCGAAGACCCCGCCGCGAGCCTCTTTCAGGCTTGCCGGCGCGAGCCCGGCATGTTCCACGGCCCGCCAGCTTTCCATCAGGAAGAGACGCTGATGGGGATCCATGCCGCGCGCTTCCCGCGGGGAAATCTGGAAGAACAGCGGATCGAAAAGCTCGGCATCGTCGATGAAACCGCAGCGGCGCGCCGCAACATCGCCCGGCCAGCGCCCCGGCGGCGGATCGCGGAACTTCGCTTCGCCCCGGCACAAGACCTGCCAGAAGGCATCGATATCCGGCGCGCCAGGGAAGCGGCCGCTCATTCCGATCACGGCGATCGCGTCGTCGGATTGCTCAGGGCGCTGCCTTGCGGGCGCCGGCGCCACCACCCGGCGCGCGAGACCGCGCGGCGCGACCTTTTCCGCGAGTTCGGCCAGCCAGGGCAGGCTTTCCTCGATCTCGGCGCTGGACGGGCCGAAATCGAGCAGGCAGGCGATTTCGTTCACCCCGGCGCGGCGCGCCCGCTCGGCCACGCTCGTCGCCTCCTCGACTCCGCCGAACAGCCCGTCGCGGAAATAGCGTTCGGCCGCGAAATCGACCAGGGCCTTGGTGTCCTCGATCGCCTTGGTCTGGTCGCCGGACATCGCGCCCTTGTGTCCGCCCAGACCCTGCTCGACATAGGCGGCGAGCGGCGCGCGGGCGACGGCCTCCGACCGCGCCATGTCCCGATGAACGAAACTGTGCAGGGCCAGGCTGACCCGACCAGACGCCGGATCGAAGCCGGCCTCCCGCCGCGCCGCGCGATAGAGCGCTATCTTGGCGGCCAGTTCGTCATAGGTGATGCCCATCAGCATGGTCAGCACGTTGAGGCCGCGCTGGCCGGCCTCGACGAAGGAGGCATCCTCCCGCGTGACGGTCAGCCAGCAGTTCAGATTCGCCTGCACCGGTCGGGGCAGCGGAAGCAATTCGACAGTCTCGCCCTTGCCGTTGGCATAGCCGAGCGCCTCACCGGACCAGAGCCGCTTCACCTCGTCGATCCGTTCGAGCCAGACCGCTCGCCGGTCCGCATAGGTCTCGGGACTGGTCGCGAAATCGTTGGGGTTCCAGCCGCTGGCGAAGCCGAGATCGATCCGACCGCCGGACAGGTTGTCGATCATCGCCCATTGCTCGACGACTTCGAGCGGATGGTGCAGGGGCAGGACCACCGAACCGGCGCGGATGCGAATCGAGGTCGTCGTCTGCGCGAGGGCCGCGCCGAGAATGGCGGGCGAGGCATAGGCCCCGCCGAAGGAATGGAAATGCCGCTCCGGTACCCAGATGGCCTCGAAGCCATGATCGTCGCCGAACCGCGCGAGGCGATGGGCCAGGGCGTATTGCTCTTCCGCGCTGCGCCCGGATGCATCGGCGAAGAGCAGCAGGCTGAAGGAAAGGTCGCCGCCTGGCGGCGCGGGCATCTTCGGACTCGGATCGGCCTTGCCGCCGAGCAGCGCATCGACGGCGCGGCGCGCCGCTTCGTCGCGCTTCATCGCCGCTTTCAGCAGGCGCTGCTTTTCGGCACGGGTCATGGCAGGCCGCTCGCTCATTGTGCGGCCTCCATCACGCCGGACCATAGAACCGCCGCCAGATCGCGCGCCGTCGGATGGTCGAGCAGCATGCGCGGCGTGACCGCCTCGCCCGTCTCCTCTTCCAGGCGCTGGGCGACCCGCAGGGCCGCGATCGAATCCAGCCCGACATCGCGGAAGGGGGTGTCCGGCCCGAATTCCCCCGCCTCCAGCTCCAGCACCTCGGACAGGATGGCGCAGATCAGGGTTATGCCATTGCCAGCCCCGTCCTCCGCCGCCACCTCGGCCGCGACAGGCGCTTGCGGCAGATACTCGGCCAGCAGGCGATCCAGGTCCTGATCGCTCAAGCTGTTCAGATCCGGATCGGTTTCGTCTTTCGCCGCGACGGCCGGCCCAGGCGGAAGGGAGAGAAGGCCCGGCAGCGCGACCTCAAGCCGCTCGTCGAAAACCGGTGCCGCGACGAACGCGCCCGACAGCCCTTCGCTCAGCGCGCCCGCAAACAAGGCCACACCAGTCTCGCTGTCGCAGAATTCCAGCCCGACGGCGCCGAGTCCATCGCGCACCATGCGTTCGATCGACTCGTCGAACCGCGTGTGCATGCCGGTATCGCCCCAGCCGACCCATTGCAGGGACAGCCATTGCGTCGCCCCGCCACCCGCCGCGCGCTGGGTCGCGAGGGCGTCCATATAGCCATTGGCCAGGGCATAGTCGCTCATCCCCGCGGCCATGCGCGGCACGGCCGCGGCGATAGAGGAACAGAGCAACACAAAGCGCAGGCTGTCCGTCGCCAGGGCGTCGAGCAGACAATTAAGCCCCTCGACCTTCGGCTCGGCCACCGTGGCGAAATCCTCGGCTTGCTTGTCAAGGAAACGCGGGCGCTCACCGCCGATCAGCCCTGCGGCATGGATCACCCCCGCGACCGGCCCCAGGGAGGCGCGCACGCGCGCCAGGAAGGCCGCGAGGGCATCCCCGTCGGTCAGCGAACCGCTGTGCAGGACGATCTCCACCCCGGCATCGCGCAGAGCGGCTAGGGGCGCAAGCTTGGTCCGCAGGTCCGGATCGCCATTCTCGTCGGCCAGCAGGCGGACCCAGTCGGCTTCCGGCGGCAATGTCTGTCGGCCGATCAGCGCCAGCCGCCGCGCACCCGCCGCCGCCAGCGCCTGGGCCAGAGCCAGGCCGATGCCGCGCGTGCCGCCTGTCACGACATAGGCGCCCTCGGGATCGACAAAGGGCGCCAAGCTCTTGGGCGGGACGAGTGGCTCGGCCGTCATTTCCGGCCGCAACCGATCGCCGCCAAGATGGTGGATTTCCGATTCGGGTTGATCGATCTGCGCTGCCTCACCCGCCAGAAGATCGCGCCAGGCTTCGACACTCTCCGGTGCCGTATCCACATCGACCGTGCGCGCGATCAGGCCTGGATGCTCCGCCGGCAACATGCGCATGAGGGCGGCCATCGCCGAGCCACGCAGAGACGGCGCCTCCGCTCCCTCGCCGAGGCCATGGGTAACGTGGAAGAGACGCAGTCCCTCGGCGCGGTTTCGCAGCAAGGTCTGGAGGAAGGCGATGCGGCCGAGGGGCAGGCCATCGCGGTCGCGTGGCGGTCCGCCGAGATCGGAAAGATCGAAAACGAAAAGCTCGCCCGCCTCGCGCCGAAGAGCGCCGGCCGCCGCCACGCCGTCCGCCCAGGACTCCGGTGCGGCGAGTACCGTGCCGGCGCCCAAAGCTTCCGCGAGTCCACGGCAGTCTTCGCTCGTCAGAATGACGGTCTGTGCGTCGGGCCAAGCGACCGTCCCGGCCGGACCACCGGGCGAGGGCCTCCATGCCTTGCGCAACACCCGCAGGTCGGCCGCGGGAACCGCTTCCGCTTGGGTCGCCAGATCCGGGCGCGGCGGGGCCGAATCGAGCCAGACATCGACCCAATAGCGTTTGCGTTCGAAGGGATAGGTCGGCAATCCGCCCAGACGGCGCGGGTTGCTTCGCCCGGTCAAGGCCTCCCAATCGACAGCCTTGCTCGCCAGGTAGTCTTCGGCCGCCTGGGCCAGCGTCGCCTCGCCTTCGACCGGCGGCTTTTCACCTTCGAGATATGCGGCCAAGCCACGCACGACCGCCGCGGTATCGGGCGCGATGAAGGCGAGTCGCTCCGCCATATGGCTCCGACCCCGCTGCAAGGTATCGGCGAGCGCAGCCAGCTCAGGCGCGCCATCCCGTGTTTCGATCCATTGCCTGAGGTCGCGGGCGCGTTGCCTGAGGGCGTCCTTGGAGCGCGCGGAGAGCACGATCAGTTCCGGCCCGGTGCTGGCGCTCGGCGCGTCGTT
>CAUZWC010000255.1:0-4573 GCA_963583595.1 Alphaproteobacteria bacterium
GGCGAGGCTCATGCCCCGGCCCCCGATAGCAACGCGTCGGCCCGCGCCGCCTCGCCGAGCAGCGACGCCAGATCCGGCAGGTTCCGGTCCCTCTCGATCAAGACAGGCACGGGTCCGGTCCGCGCCAGGACCGCCGCCAGAAGATCCCAGACCGCATCCGGAACCGCGGCGCCATGGTCGTCGATGACCAGATCGCGGATGCCGAAGCGAGCCTTGCCATGGCCCGCGACATGAATCTCGCCCACCGCGTCGAGCGGTACAGCATCGAGCCAGGCCGCCGGGTCGATCCCCAGATTGGCCGCCGAGACATGAACATTGGCGAGATCGAGCAGCAAGCCACAGCCGCTGCGCGCGACCAGGGCGGCCAGGAAATCCGGCTCGCTCATTTCCGCGGCGGCATCGGCCGCGTAGCGGCTTGGATTCTCGATCAGCAGGAGCCGCCCCAGCGCGGTCTGCGCCCGGTCGATATTCTCCGCGACCATGGCCAGCGCCTCGCCCGTCAGGGGCACGGGCAGGAGGTCCGGCAGATAGACGCCCCCGGCCCGGCACCAGGCCAGATGGTCCGAGATGAGGCCCGGGGCAAAGCGGTCGTAGAGCACGCGCAGGCGGGCGAGATGCGCCTCGTCCGGCCCTTCGGCCGAGCCCAGGGACAGGCCGACGCTGTGACAACTCAACGGATAGTCGCAACGCAGGGCTTCGAGCGCGGCGAGCCTGGGGCCGCCAGGGACGCAATAGGTTTCGCTGTGGATTTCAAGCCAGGCGACAGGCGGGTGCGTCGCACGCAGGGCTTCGACATGGCCGATCCGAAGCCCGATCCCCGCGCGGGCCGGTACCGCCTCCTCGCGCATGGGTCCGGTCCCTGGCCGGGACGGAGTCAGCTATCCTCGGGTTGGCCGGCGCCTTGGAAACCCTGGAGCTTCCCGCCGAGCCGTCGGCAGGACCCGGCCGGCACCAGCTTCCATTCGCCGCCGTCGTAATCAGCCGTCGACTGCCCCGCGCAGACATGGGTGCCAGCCATATTGGCGCAGTCGTTCTGCCCAACCTTGGCGATTCCGTAGCATATTTCATGGCCACCGATCTCGCCGCGGCCCTGGGCCTCCGCCTTGCCCGCCGTCAGCGCGATAACGAGCGCGGCAGAGATCAGGGTGGCCGATCCCGCAGCCGTTATACTTACTGTTTTCACATCGATCTTTCGGTCGGAAATACTCATTGCGACATCGCTTGTGGCTTGCTCTTCGATAGACATAGTCCAGCTTCGGTCGTAGGAAAAGACTTGCCGCGCGCTTCCCTTCGGCGCTGCCGGGTCAGAGACAGGGAGATGCGGGTGAAGGATATTCGTCAGGGGCCGGACAAGGCGCGGGTCTTCGAGGAATGGCGCGGCCGCGCCCGCCATTGGGACGCCTGGGCCGATCGCATGGCCAAGATGTCCGACCGCTTCAACCAACCCCTGATCGAGGAAACGGGCATCCGGCTCGGCGACAAGGTCCTGGATCTGGCCTCCGGCACCGGCGAACCGGCGCTCTCCATCGCCCGGACGGTCGGGCCGGAGGGCCGTGTGACCGCGACGGATCTGGTGCCCGACATGCTCGAAAGCGGCGCCCGCCGGGCGCGCGAGGCGGCGCTCGACAATATCGCCTTCGAGGTCGCGGATATGGAATCCCTGCCCTTTGCCGATGGCGAATTCGACCGGGTCACCTGCCGCTTCGGCCTGATGTTCGTGCCCGATCCGGTGCGCGCGCTGGCCCAGGCCCATCGCGTTCTCGCCGCCGGCGGCACGGCCGGCTTCATGGTCTGGGGGCCCTTCGACGACACGACTAATTTCTTCGTCCTGCGCCAGGCTTTCCTCGACCTCTTTCCGGACGAGGCCCCCGATTTCGAAATCCCCTTCCGCCTGGGTGCCGAAGGCGCGCTGAAGGCGCTTTTCGCCGAAGCGGGTTTCGCCGAGGCGGAGGAACGCGAATTGCGCTTCGCCCCCGAAATTCCGGCCACGGTCAAATTCTGGCGCCCGAATGTCGCCATGACCCTGGGCCATCGCCTGGAAAACGAACCCGACTCGGTGCGGGCGGCCCTGGAGGAACGAATCGTCGCCCGGCTCGAGCCCTATCGCGAGCGCGATGTCTATCGTCTGGCCGCCCATATCCGTATCGGCATCGGCCGCCGACCGGCCTGATCCGCAAGCCCCCTAAGGCTTTTCCGGCCCCATCTTCCCTGGCGACCGCCTGTGGTGCCATGCGATAAATTCGCGCTTTACTCTTGATGCTGATATATCGATTTGCTATATATCGATTAAGAGGACGCCAAATATGAACGTTAAAACGCTGTGTCTGGGGATTCTGTCGCGTGACGACGCGACGGGTTACGAGATTCGCAAGCAGGTCACGGAAGGCTCGTTCAACCATTTCTTCGAGGCCGGCTACGGCTCGATCTATCCCGCCCTGGGCAAGCTTCTCGAAGGCGGTCTGGTGGAATGCCGGGCCCAAAGCCAAGACAGCCGGCCGGACAAGAAGATCTACAGCATCACGACGAACGGCCGGTTCGCGCTGATCGACGCTCTTTCCGCCCCGCCGAGTCCGGACCGGGTGCGCTCCGAGTTCCTCTTCACCACCTTCTTCGCGCATCTCCTCTCCGCCCGCCAGGTCGAGAAGCTGATCGAGGATCGGCTCGCCTGGTACCGCGAAAACATCGACCGGATGGCGCGCTGCGAAGAAACCCTCTGCACCGCCGATCGCCCGGCGGGAGAGCGTTTCGCCCATGGCCTAGGCCTAGCCATCTACCGCGCTTCCGCCCAATTTCTCGAAGATCACGGCCATGAACTCGTTGCCGAAGCCCTGAAACTCAAGCGCATGGATGCCGCCGATTAGGCGCGCGCCGCGCACCAGCGGAATGGACTGATGAAACCTTCGCATATCGTTGCCATCGTTTTGGCCATCGGAGCCGGCGGCTGGATTATCTCCGGCCAATTCGGCGAGTCCGGCCCGCCCGCCAATGCCGGTGACCCGCAAAGCGCGAGCGCGGCGCCGGACCGGGCCATCCCCCGCGTCCAGACCCAGGTCTTGCATGCCGAGGACCTGGCCTCCGACATCGTGCTGACCGGCCGCACCGAAGCCTCGCGCGCGGTCGTGCTGCGTGCGGAAACGGCAGGCTCCGTCGTCGACGTCCCGATCGAGGAGGGCAATATGGTCAAGGCGGGCGATGTCATCGCCCGCATCGCCCTGGACGACCGCTCCGCGCGCCTCGCCGAGGCGCGCGCGCTCTACCAACAGCGCCGCATCGACCACGAGGCTGCCAGCAAGTTGGCGCGCAAGGATTTCGCATCCAAGACGCGCGTGGCCGAAACGAAGGCCCTCTACGACGCCGCGCGCTCCAGGGTTCAGGCAATGGAAGTCAATATCGGCAAGACGGTGATCGAGGCGCCCTTCGACGGTGTTCTCGACTTCCGCCACGTCGAGCTCGGCGACTTCCTGGATATCGGCAACGAGATCGCGCAGATCGTCGATCTCGACCCGATCATCGTGGTCGCCCAAGTCTCCGAGCGTGAGGTCGGTAAGCTGTCGCGTGGCGCAGTCGGCACGGCCAAGGTCATCACCAGCGAAACGATCACCGGCACCATCACCTATATCAGCCGCGTCGCCGATCCCGAGACGCGGACCTTCCGCATCGAACTCGAAGTCCCGAACCCGGACAGCCGCATCATCTCCGGGGTCACCGCATCCTTGCACCTGCCGATCGGTTCGATCCGCGCTCATAAGGTATCGCCCGCGGTTCTCACCCTCGCCGATGACGGGCGCATCGGCGTCAAATCGGTCGACGTGGACGGCATCGTCCAGTTCCACCCGGTCGGCATTGCCGCGGACGAAATCGACCATGTCTGGCTATCGGGCCTGCCAGAGACCGTCCGACTAATCGTTGTCGGCCAGGAATATGTGCGTCCAGGTATGAAGGTCGAACCGGTCGCCGCCATCGCGCCCCGCGGGGACGGCTGAACATGAGCCTTATCGACGCCGCACTCAGCCGCTCGCGAACGGTTATAGCGACCCTGGTCCTGATCCTGGCGGCCGGGGCTTTCGCCTATGTCTCGATCCCCAAGGAATCGGACCCGGACGTCAATATTCCGATCGTCTATGTCTCGGTCATCCATGAAGGCATCAGCCCGGAGGATTCCGAACGTCTGCTGATCCGCCCGCTGGAAGAGGAAATGCGCTCGATCGAGGGCGTGAAGGAGATGAAGGCGACCGGTTACGAAGGCGGCGCCTATGTCATCCTCGAATTCGATGCCGGCTTTGATGTCGACCAGGCCCTGACCGATGTGCGCGTAGCCGTCGACGACGCGCGACCAGAACTGCCCGACGATTCGGAGGAGCCGACGGTCCATGAAGTCAATCTGAGCCTGTTCCCCGTCCTCGTCGTGACCCTGAGCGGCGAGGTGCCCGAGCGGACCCTCCAGCGCCTGGCCGACGAATTGAAGGGCGATATCGAGGGCATTCCCTCCGTCCTCGAAGCAAGCATCGCGGGCGAACGGGAAGAGGTCGTCGAGATCGTCGTCGATCCGATGCTGAGCGAAAGCTACGGCCTG
>CAUZWC010000256.1:0-4568 GCA_963583595.1 Alphaproteobacteria bacterium
CGCCGAGGGCGATCACGTCCATCATGTCACCGACGATCTGCTGGACTGGCTGGAAGCCACCATCGCCGCGCGCGGAACCGCGATTCCCGGGCAATAGCGAGCGCTATCCCCGCCTGAACACGATCCCTCGCCACCCGCCGCACCCTCGCGTTGACAGGGGCCGGGCCCGCCCCCATCCTCCGCCCCGTTCGGAACCGGATGGGGAGGCCGCCACCATGAACAATGCACAGCTCGAATCCGTCATCGACTCCACGTGGGAAGCACGCGATTCCATCAATCCCGACACCAAGGGCGATGCCCGCGAAGCGGTCCTCACCGCGCTCGACGCCCTCGATTCGGGCGAGGCGCGGGTGGCGGAAAAGCGGGCGGAGGGCTGGCACGTCAACCAATGGCTCAAGAAGGCGGTTCTGCTGTCCTTCCGACTGCGCGATTCCGAGATCATCACGGGCGGCCCGGCCGATCCCTGGAACGGCGATTCGGTCTGGTACGACAAGATCCCGTCAAAATTCTCGGGCTGGGACAAGGCGCGCTTTCAGAAAGCCGGTTTTCGCGCCGTGCCCAACTGCGTCGTCCGCCACTCGGCCTATATCGCGCCCAGCGTCATCCTCATGCCGTCCTTCGTGAATATCGGCGCCTATGTCGATTCCGGCACCATGGTCGATACCTGGGCGACCGTCGGCTCCTGCGCTCAGATCGGCAAGAACTGCCATATCTCGGGCGGCGCGGGCATCGGGGGCGTGCTGGAGCCGCTCCAAGCCGATCCGGTCATCATCGAGGACAATTGCTTCATTGGCGCGCGCAGCGAGGTCGCCGAGGGCGTGATCGTGGGCGAGGGCTCCGTCCTCTCCATGGGCGTCTATCTCGGCCAGTCGACCCGCATCGTCGACCGCACGACCGGCGAGGTCTTCATGGGCAAGGTGCCGCCCTATTCCGTGGTCGTCTCCGGCACCATGCCCGGCAAACCCCTGCCCGACGGCACGCCCGGCCCGTCGCTCTATTGCGCCGTCATCGTCAAGCGGGTGGACGAGCGCACCCGTTCCAAGACCTCGATCAACGACCTCCTGAGGGCGTAATGGCCGGCATTCCCGATCCGGTCGAGTTGAGCCAGGCGCTGGTCCGCTGCCCCAGCGTCACGCCGGAGAATGCCGGCGTGCTGGATCTCCTGCAGAAGACCTTGGAGGGCATCGGCTTCGTCTGTGAGCGCATGGTTTTCAGCGCACCGGGTGAGAAGGATGTCGACAATCTCTACGCCAAGCTCGGCACCCAGAGTCCGAATTTCTGTTTCGGCGGCCATACCGATGTCGTCCCCGTGGGCGATGCCGAGGCCTGGACCCACGACCCCTTCGGCGGGGTGATCGAGGATGGCGTGCTCTATGGCCGCGGCGCCAATGACATGAAAAGCGCGGTGGCGGCCTTCGCCTCCGCCGCGGCCCGCTTCGTCGAGGCCCGGGGCCTCGATTTCGGCGGCACGATCAGCATGCTGATCACCAATGACGAGGAAGGCCCCTCGGTCAACGGCACGGAGAAGATGCTGAATGCCCTGGCCGCGCGCAACGAAAGGCTCGACGCCGCGCTGATCGGCGAGCCGACCAACCCCCACGAGATGGGGGAGATGATCAAGATCGGCCGGCGCGGCATGTTCAACGGCTGGATCACGGTCAACGGCAAACAGGGCCATACCGCCTATCCCCATCTGGCGGATAATCCGATCCACCATCTGGCGGCCATGGTCAGCGCCATCGCCGACGCACCCGTCGACGATGGCTCGGACCATTTCCAGCCCACGGTGCTGCAGATCACCACGATCGATGTCGGCAACCCGGCGATGAACGTCATCCCAGCCAAGGCCACCGCCGCCTTCAACAGCCGCGTCAGCGACTGCCATACAGGCGAAACCCTGGCCGCCCTGCTGCGCGAACGCCTGGACCGTGTGGCCAAGGAACGGGGCGCCTCCTACGAGTTCAAATACGACGCCCGCTCGGATTCCTTCCTGACCCTGCCAGGCGATCTCTCGACCCTGGTCACCCAGGCGGTCCAGAGCCATGTCGGGCGCAAGCCGGACCTGACCACGACCGGCGGCAGTTCCGACGCGCGCTTCTTCAAGGATCATTGCCCGGTGGTCGAGTTCGGTCTGGTCGGCCGCACCATGCATCAGGTCGACGAGCAGGCGGAGGTCGCCCATATCCGCGTCCTGACCGATATCTATGAAACGGTGCTGGACGGTTTCTTCCCGGGATGAGCGCGCCGCCCCGAGGCATGGTGGGGGCCGAGATCGTCCGTGCCATCTTCGGCGCCTATCGCCTGGCGCATTTCGATGCCACCGGCCTGGCCTATTTCAACAACAGCGTTGAAGGCTTCTGGCGCTCCTTCATCGCCGCCGTGCTGGCCGCGCCGGCCATGGCCATCTTGATATGGATCGACTGGGGCCTCGCCGCCCAGGCCGGACAGCCCCTGACCCACGGCCTCGGCCATACCGTCCTGGTCGAAGCCTTGGCCTATGTCATCGGTTGGACCGCGCTTCCCCTCGCCATGCATGCCATCTGCGAATATGCCGGATGGCGGGATCGCTATATCGGCTATATCGTCGCCCTGAATTGGGTAAGCCTGTTCGAGATCGCTATTCTCCTGCCCGTGGCGGCGGCCAGCGTCAGCGGTTTATTGCCGGAAGGCCTGGCCGTCTTCGTCCAGATCGTCGTCTATGGTTATTTCATCGGCTTGGAAATTTTCGTTGCCCGCCGCGCCCTGGCCATCGGCATTCCGCCCGCCATTGCGGTTGTTATTTTCGGCATTGTCCTGGCTGTGACCGTTCACCAACTTGCCAACGGCTTCCTTTAGGAAGCGCCTTTTCTAGCGGTAGATGACGGCCGTCAGATACAGCCCGTCGGGCGGCGCGGTCGGGCCGGCCGCCGAGCGGTCGCGCGCCTCCAGCGCGGCGCGAACTCTTTCCGCCGTCCATTTGCCTTCCCCTACCATCTTCAGGGTCCCGGCGAAAATGCGAACCTGGTTGTGCAGGAAGGAACGGGCCCGCACCGCGATATGAATCTCCTCTCCCGCCCGCGTCACCTCCAGGGCGTCGAGGGTCTTGACCGGCGAATCTGCCTGGCAATGGACGCTGCGGAAACTGGTGAAATCGTGCTTCCCCAGCAGGGCCGCGGCGGCCTCGGCCATCGCCGTTTCGTCCAAGGGCACCGTGACCAGCCAAGCCCTCCCCCGATCGATGGCGAGCGGCGCGCGGCGATTGGCGATGCGGTAGTGGTAGCGGCGCTCGCGCGCATCGCCCCGCGCATCGAAATCCTCCGCGACCCTTTCGGCCGTGAGGATCGAAATCGGATTCGGTTTCAGATGGAAGTTCAGGGCGTCGCGCACGGTCGCCTCGGGCCCCTCGCGCGGCAGGTCGAGATGGGCGACCTGGGCCCAGGCATGGACCCCGGCATCGGTCCGTCCCGCGCCGAAGACCGTGACGAACTGCCCGCAGAACCCTTCGGCCGCCGCTTCGATCGCGCCCTGCACGCTGGCGCCGTTCTCCTGGCGCTGCCAGCCGACGAAGGGTCCACCGTCATATTCGATGGTCAGCTTGTAGCGCGCCATGATCAGGCCAGAACCGTGCCCCGGGGCACCGGACGGCCGCGCAGAAAGGCCTCCGCATCCATCGCAGCCTTTCCCTCGCGCTGGAGGCGCAGCAGGCGCAACGCCCCTTCGCCGCAGGCCACGAGAAGCCCGTCGTCGAGCACGGCTCCAGGCGCGTCTCCATCGCAGTCAGCCTCAGGCGCGGCAGCCAGCAGCTTGATGCGCTCCCCCGCCAGATCGAAGAAGGCGCCCGGCACGGGCGCGAAGGCGCGAACCTGGCGATGGATCGCCCCGGCCGGCGCGCCCCAATCGATGCGCCCTTCGGCTTTCTCGATCTTGGTGGCATAGGTGGCAAGAGCATCGTCCTGCGTCGCTGCCTCAGCCCGGTCTGCCACCAGATTCTCGACCGTCTCAACCAACAGGGCGGCGCCCATCCCGGCCAGGCGGTCGTGCAGGCTGCCCGCCGTATCTGCATCGCCGATCGGCGTCGTCTGCACCGCCAGCATGGGCCCGGTATCGAGCCCTTCGGCCATCCGCATGATGGTGATGCCCGTCTCGCGGTCGCCCGCCAGGATCGCCCGCTGGATCGGCGCCGCGCCGCGCCAGCGCGGCAGCAGCGAGGCATGGGCGTTGACGCAGCCCAGCCGCGGGGCTTCCAGAACCGCTTTCGGCAGGATCAGCCCATAGGCGACGACCACCGCCAGATCGAGCGCCAAGGCGGCAAAATCCGCCTGATCGGCCGGGTCGCGCAGGCGCGCCGGTATGCGCACCGGCAGGCCCCGCTCTTCGGCCCAGCGCTGGACCGAGCTTGGCCGTGCTTTCTTGCCGCGCCCGGCGGCGCGCGGCGGCTGGGTATAGACGGCCACAACCTCGTGCCCGGCTTCGACCAGGGCAGCCAGACTCGGCACCGCGAAATCCGGCGTGCCCATGAAGGCCAATCTGAGCGGCTGCACGGCCCGGCCTATTCCACCGCCGCCAGCTTCCGGACTTTGGCGAGCTTG
>CAUZWC010000257.1:0-4493 GCA_963583595.1 Alphaproteobacteria bacterium
ATCGCCTTCCGCGACCCGACCGCGGGTCAGCATCATGCGATGCGCCGTGCCGTAGGCGATGGGGAGGGCCGCCGCTTGCTCGAAACTCACGTCGTCGGGCAGGGGAATCAGATTCGTCTCGGCGATGGTGATTTTCTCGCACAGGCCGCCGTTCATGTCCTCGCCCAGGGCACCCAGGGTATGGCCCTTGCGGACGGCAGGATCGAGCAGCACCCGCTTGCCGATCCAGTCCTCCGACACGCCGGCGCCGACCGCCCCGACGGTGCCTGCGATATCGCCGCCCGGGATACGGGGCATCGCGACCGGCAGGCCCGGCATGCCGACCAGCACGAAGACGTCGAGATAGTTCAGGCCGCAGGCCGCGATATCGATCAGGACCTCGCCCTTGCTGGGCACCGGTTCGTCCCAGGTTTCGATCTTGATCTGGTCGAGGTCGCCATGTTGGTGGATTGCGGCAACTTTCATGCCTGAATCTCCTCTACGCGGTGATGTCTGCGAAAACGGCCGCAGGGAAAGTGCCAAGCCCGCATGACTGTTGCAAGCGATCCGGACGCGCGCCATGGTCCGGACCGAAGAAGACAGAGGGACACATCCATGACCAAGCATATTTCCGGCATCGACCACGCGGTTATTCTGGTGCGCGATCTAGACGCAGCCCGCGACCGTTACGAATCCTTCGGCTTCACCATGTCACCGCGCGGCTTCCACAGCGAGCATATGGGCACGGCCAATCACACGATCATGCTGCAGGACGACTATTTCGAGGTTCTCTCGCCGATCAACCCGACGCCGCAGAACACCCGTTGGCGGACTCTGCTCGAAAGCGGCGACCAGCTGGCGATGATTCCCTTCCGGATCGACGATTCGAAAGCGGCGGTCGAGGAGCTTCGCGCGGCCGGCGTCACGATCTCGGATCCGGTCTATTTCGAGCGGCCAGTCACCCTTCCCGGCGGAGGCGAGGCGATGGCGGCCTTCGAGGCGGCGCATATCGCGGCGGAAGACACGCCCGGCACGGCGATGTTCGGCTGCAAGCATCACACGCCCGAAGTCGTCTGGCTGCCCGAACTCCAGCGCCACGCCAATGGTGCGAAGCGTATCCTGGGGGTGACGGTGGTGGTCGAAAAGCCGACCGCCCTGGCGGGGGCCTATGAAAAGGTATTCGGAGAGGGCAGCGCCCGAATCGAGGCCGAGACCCTGATCGTGGAGACCGGCAACGCGCCGATCCGCTTCGTCACGGCCGACGCTATGAAGGCCTCCTATCCCGAGATTGACCTGGGCGATATCGTCGCGCCGCGGGTTCTGGGCCTGGCTCTGGAGACTGACGACATCGAAGCCGCCAACCGTTGCCTGTCGGCGGCCGGCGCCGGTTCGGTCGAGTTGCGCGATTCGCTCTTCGTGCCGCCGGCCGAGGCCCATGGCGTGTTGCTGGAATTCCGCGCGGCCTAGGCAGCTTTCGTTTCGAGGGCGCGGTCGAGGAAATCGAGCACGGCGGCATCAAACTCGGCCGGGGCTTCCAGGGGCACGAAATGGCCCACGCCCTCGAACTCGACAAGGGTCGCGCCGGGGATGCCGGCGGCGACGAAACGGGTCGATTTCCGGCAAGGCCAATCGAGCTGGCCGAGCAGGGTGAGGGCCGGCATGCGCATCCGTCCCAGGGCATGGCCGCGCCGATAGACTGGTTTTCGCCGGGCCAGAAGATGCATGAGAACGGCATCGAGACCTTTGGGGGAATGCTGGCGGATCAGGCGGTGGATATGCTTGCGTCCATGGGGATGCTGGCGCGCGTAGTGCCGGAACAAAGCGCTGCGCATCAGTTTCCGCGCGAAATCGGCGAGGCCGTTCCGGCGCAGAACCCGGACCCATTCGTCCGCCGTCCGCGCCAGGGTCCAGGGATTCTCCGACCCCGAGCCGACGCCGACCAGGACGAGCGCGGAAACCCTTTCGGGATGGCGGACCGCCAGGTTGAGGGAAATGCCCGCCCCCATCGAGAAGCCGACGAAGGCTGCTTTCCCAATCCCCAACCGGTCGAGCAGGGCGATCAGATCGTCGGCGAAGACATCCTCGGCGTAGGCCCGGGGATCGTCCGGCGTCTCGGACAGACCATGGCCCGGCAGATCCGGCATGACGACCCGATACCGCCCGGCGAAACTCATGCGCTGGCGCCACCACATGCGGCGGCCGCAGGCCAAGCCGTGCACCAGAATGACCGGCGGCCCCTCGCCATATTCGTCGTAATGAAGGCGGACTCCGTTTTCCTCGATCTCCGGCATCGGTTGACTCAGACGCCCTTGCCGGCCGGGGTGAGCCGGCCGTTCGAGACCAGTTCTTCGCCATCGACCGAGATCGTCGCTTGGCGGAACATCATCCAGCGATGCAGGTTCGACGTGTTGGTGCCGCCCGATTCGATGTTTTCGCCGATGGCTAGGCGAAGAACGCCGTCGCCGAAGCCGCAATAGGGCAGGAAGCTGCTGCCCTCGACCTCGGTCAGCAGCGGGTTGCAGCCGAGCACGAATTCCCCCAGCCGGTCGCGGTCACCGGTCTGTTCGGACCAGAGCCGATCGAGTTCGGCCTGATCGCCATCGGTTTCGAGACGGGTGATGCGCCCGGCCTCGAAATGGATGCGGAGACCGGAGCGCATGAAGGGCCGGAAATCGAGGCCGTAGCCGAGCACCGGATAGCCGGGATCCGTATCGAAGGCCATCACGCCGCTCGCGCTGTCTTGATCGGGGATCGTGCGCAGGGCGCCGCAGGGGATTTCCTCCTCGCGGTCGCGCGCGTTTTCGGCGGCAGCCATCTTCGCGCGCGAGGCATCGCCGTCGTTGAGGCAGAAACGCTCGGTTATGTGGAAGCTGAGATCGGTGCCTGCGGGGTCGGTCACGCGCACGGACTTGCCGCGTGTCTTGGCGACCAGGGTGTCCATGGTGCGGCGGACGGCGGGTTGGTCCAGGTCCAGCACGGCGCGCTGATAGACCAGGTTGAGGGCCTTGTTGGCCGCGCTGTCGGGATCGGGGTCGTTGGGATCGTGGAACCAGTGGAAATGGACCGAACGGCCGGGCCAGTCCTCCAGCACCTTTTCCGATTGTCCGACGGCATGGGTCGAATGGTCCGGGCGCCAGTCGTTTTGCAGCCAGATGAAGACATCGGCCACGGCGAACATGGCGCGCATGGCGTCGTCCTCGCGCCGCTCCGACTCCGGATCGGCCTTGCAGCCGCCGGGGCCGCGCTGCGGCGCGATATCGGGGGTCCAATGCAGGATGGTCGCCAGTTCGATGGCGTCGGCGCGCTGGATTTCAACTCGGATGGCGTCGAGCATCGCGCCGCCGCAATAGGGGTTGGCGGAGAGGATCACCCGCTCGTGCCGCTCGAGCTTGAGGGAATCGCGAATGACGCGCTTCGCCATGCCTTCCCAGCCCAGCTCGTGACTCGGCTCGAGGCCCTGATAGGGAATGGGAAAAGGGTCCGATTGGCGCATGACGATCTCTCTTGAAGGTAAGGGCAGGCGGGCCAGCTACATCGAGACCAGGGCCTTCGGCAGATAGGTCGCCAGCCAGGGTAGCGCGAGCACAAGCAGCAGGACTACGACCTGACAGGCAACGAAGGGGGCGACCCCCAGATACATGTCCTTGTAGGTGATCTGCGGCGGCGCGATCGAGCGCAGATAGAAGATCGACGGTGCCATCGGCGGAGTCAGATAGGACGTCTGGATCACGATCATCATCAGGACGGCGAACCAGATCGGGTCGACGCCGTGGCCGGCCAAGGCGGGCAGGAAGATGGGTAGGCAGATCAGGACGATCGAGACCCAGTCCAGGATGAAGCCGAGCAGAAAGACGATGAACAGGCAGATTGCGATCGTGCCGCTCGGCCCCAGCTCGAGATAGTTGAGAGTGTCGTCGACCATCCGGTGGCCGCCATGAACCCGGAAGATGTTCGAGAACATCGTGCCCGTGGTGACGATCATCATGATCATACTGTTGACGATGAGGGTCGAGCGCAGTGTCTGAACCATCATCTTGAAGTTTAGCTTGCCGTAGAGGCCGGCGAGGATGAAGACGCCAACGGCGCCGACCGAGGCGGCTTCGGTGGGCGAGGCCACACCGAGCATGATCGAGCCGAGCACCGCGACGATCAGCAGGGTGGCGGGAACAAGTGCGGTGAAGGTGATTCCCACCTTCTTCCAGAACGGAACGTCGGCGATTTCGACCGCCGCGGGGCCGTCCTCGGGACGCAGCAGGCAACGCAGAATGATGTAGCCGAGGAACAGGGCGACCATGATGCCGCCCGGAATCAGCATGGCGGAGAAGAGCTGGCCGACGCTCATCTGCGCGACGGAGGCGTAGATGACGATGACGAGGGAGGGCGGAATCATCGTGCCGAGGGAGCCGCCGGCGCAGATCGTGCCGGCGATCAGGTCGCGGTCGTAGTTGTAGGTCATCATGGCGGGGATCGCCATCAGGCCGATGACCACTTCGACGGCGCCCACGATGCCGGTC
>CAUZWC010000258.1:0-4461 GCA_963583595.1 Alphaproteobacteria bacterium
CAATTTCGGACCGCGTTGCGATTTCTTCCAGGCGGGGCGCTGCGATGAGGGTTTCATCCATATGCGCGAGACAGATGTGCCGGGCCAGACCGCGCGCTGCCTGCGCTGGAACGAGATCGACTGGGCGGAACACGAGCCCGAGCGTGTGCAGAATATTCCGACGGAGGTCGGGGAAGAAGTCCTGCGCATCGATTCTCTGAGAAAATACTACGAAGTGCACGATCGCTCGCTATCCGCCCTGATCTCCGGCAAGGCGGTCCGGCATGTGAAGGCCAACGAGGATCTGAGCTTCGTCGCCCATGAAGGCGAGACGATCGCCATCGTTGGCGAATCGGGCTGCGGAAAATCGACCTTCGCCAAAGTGTTGATGGGGCTGGAGACGGCGACATCCGGCACCCTGGATTTCGAGGGCGACGATATCAGCAAGACGGAAGTCGGCGACCGCTCGGCCAAGCAGATCGGCGCCCTGCAGATGGTTTTCCAGAACCCCTTCGACACCCTGAACCCGAGCCAGACCATCGGGTCCCAGATCGTCCGGGTGCTGCGCCGCTTCGGCCAGGCCGATTCGAAGGGCGAGGCCCAGAGCATGATGTTGAAGCTCCTGGACACGGTGAAGCTGCCGCGCGATTTCGCCCGGCGGCGGCCGCGCCAGCTCTCCGGCGGGCAGAAGCAGCGCGTCGGCATCGCCCGCGCCTTCGCTGGCGAACCGGCAACGGTAATCGCGGACGAGCCGGTCTCGGCGCTCGACGTATCCGTGGCGGCGGCGGTGACGGAACTGTTGCTCGACATTCAGCGGCGCAACAATTCGACCCTGCTTTTCATCAGTCACGACCTCTCGATCGTGCGCTATCTCGCCGACCGGGTCATCGTCATGTATCTGGGCCAGATCATAGAGCAAGGGACGACGGACGAGATTTTCAATCCGCCCTACAATCCCTATACTGAGGCCCTGTTGAGCGCTGTGCCGGTCGCCGATACCAATGTCGAGAAGCGGCGGATCATCCTTGAGGGCAATGTGCCCAGCCCGCTCGACCCGCCGGCCGGCTGCCCGTTTTCGACCCGATGCCAGCACCGTCTGGGCGAGATCTGCGGCACGATTCCGCCGCCGCGCCAGGAAACCGAAAGCGGCCATTCGATCCTCTGCCATATCCCGCTGGATGAGCTGGCGAAGGCCGAGCCCGTGTTCAGCTTCAAGGACACGCCCCAGGCGGCCGAATAGGGCGGGGAGGGTTCCTTCGCTTTCATCCGTCATGCCCTGGCGAAGTCCGGGGGATCCAAGCATCGGCTGGACCGCCCGGACGGAGCTGGGCGGTGACGGCGGTAGGCGGGCCGCGAAAGCTCCCGTCCGCTACATCGTCAGATAGCCGCCATCGACCGGCAGGATCGCGCCGGTAACGTAGCTCGACATTTCCGATGCCAAAAAGACCACCGGGCCGACCAATTCCTCGGGCTCGCCCGGCCGGTTCATCGGCACATGTTTGAGATAATTCGCCAGACGGGCCGGATCGGCGCGGGTCACGGCGCTCATCGCCGTTGCGATCATGCCGGGGGCCAGGGCGTTGACCCTGACCCCATCCTCGGCCAGTTCCAGGGCCAGGGCCTTGGTCAGCAGACCAACTCCCGCCTTGGAGACGGAATAGGCCATCGAATTGCGCGGCGCGTGAACATAGACCTGCACGCTGGCGATATTGACGATGCGGCCCTTGGTCTTCTTGAGCTGATTGAGGCAGGCCTTGGTGACGGCGTAGACCCCGTCCAGATTGACGTCCATGGTGCGGCGCCAGGCCTCGTCGGCGTTGTCGTCCGTGATCAAGCCGCGGACAAGGATGCCGGCGTTGTTGATCAGAATCGAAACGGGACCATGGGCCTTCTCCGTCTCTGCGGTCAGGGCCCGGCAGGCGGCCGAATCGGTTACGTCCAGGGGATAGGCATGGGCCTCGCCGCCCGAGGCGCGGATGGCGACCGCCGTGTCCTCGGCACTGGCCGCGTCCATATCGGTCGCGATCACCGTCGCGCCGTGGCGGGCCAGGCCGATGGCGATGGCCTGGCCGTTGCCTTGGCCGGCCCCGGTGACAAAAGCGAGATCGCCGGCGAGAAGGGTGGGGGCGTTGCTCATCGGTTTCTCCTGGCGATTGTTGGACAGTTAGCAAGCGGCTGTCGGGGCGAGCATCAATACTCGTAGCGCATGCGCGCTTCGTAATGGGGGCCGACCTCAACCGGGGCGTAACGGGCCTTGGCCTCGGCACCAGTCAGGGCGGGCAGGGGGGCGACCCGGGCATGGCGCGAGGGATTGAAGAAGAAGGGGCAGGAATAGCGTTCACGGCCCGAATCGTTGATCACCCGGTGGGTCGTGGCGCGTAAGGTCCCGCCGGTCGCATTCTCGAGCAGCTCACCAATATTGCAGACGAAACTGCCCTCCAGCGGCGTCGCCTCGATCCATTGTCGGTCCGCCCCCAGGACCTGCAGCCCGCCGACTGCGTCCTGCAGCACGAAGGTCAGGAAGCCGTAGTCGGTATGGGCACCCACGCCCAAGCGCTTCTTGGTGATATGCCCGGCCTGGGGAGGGTAGTGGCGCGGGCTCAACAGCAGGATGGGCTTGTCGAGGAAAGGGGCGAAGGCCGCCGGCCCCAGGCCCAGCCCCTCGGCCAGGCCGCGCAGCACGGCCTCGCCCAGGGGCCGCATCTCGGCCATATAGCGCAGCATGGCCTTGCGGAAGCTGGCCGGCTCGGCGGGCCAGGGGGTGGGGCCGTAGAAAGGGAAATCGGCATCTGGGTCGTCGGCAGCGAGGTCCAGGCCGATTTCGTAGCCTTCGACCAGATCGCCCTCGGCATCGTCATCCGTGCGCTGCTGGCCGAAGGCCATATAGCCCATGCGCTTGCCCTCACGGCCGAACGCGGTGCGCCGCTTCTCCTCGTCGGGCAGGGCGAAGAAAGCGCGCATGGCGTCGAAGAAGCCGTCGATGCGGGTTTGGGGCACACCGTGGTTGGCGATGTAGAAGAAGCCGATCTGCCGCGCGGCGCGGGTCAGGGCCGCCACGGCCGTATCCCGTGCGATGCCGGGCGGGCCGCGCAAGGCGCCAGCATCGATCACAGGCAATGCCTGGAAAGGCACAAGGGCGGCCTTGAGGTCGGGATCGCGTTCCGTTGTGCCAGCCGCCATGGTCCATTCCCTGTTCCCGATGGAATAGTCCAGGTCTTCGGGGGGGCCGGTCAAGAGGCCTTTCACTACCTTGCCGCGGGCTTCCGAATTTGGTGTGTTACGAGAGGGTTGCGGCGCGGGATCGGTCCGTGGCCGGGCAGGCGTCTTGAGGGGGAATGCGCGATGAAGACGATTATCATGGGCGGTGGGGTCGTGGGCATGACCATGGCCTATTTCCTGGCCAAGGACGGCCACGAGGTCACGGTCATCGAGCGCAACGAGGCGGCTGGGCGCGAAACCAGCTTTCAGAACGCAGGACTGATTGCGACCGCGCATTCCAATGCTTGGGCCAGCCCGCGCTCTCCTGGCATCCTGTTCCGTTCGCTGTTCGATAAGAACGCCGCGCTCGTCATGAAGCCGCGCCTCGACTTCCAGATGATGGGTTGGGGCCTCAAGTTTCTGCGCGAATGCACGGCAGAGCGGTTCCGCGTGAACACCCTCAGGAAGCTTCGCATCTGTAAGTACTCCGAGCAGTTCATGCCGGAGGTCGCGGCCGAGACGGGGATCGAGTTCCATCACCTGACCAAGGGACTGTTCTACTGCTTCCGCGACCAGGCCCATTTCGACGAGGTCTCCAAGGGTCCGAACCTGCTGGCCGAGAACGGGGTCGAAATCCAGGTCCTGACACCGGACGAGATGATCGCCCTGGACCCGGCTTTCGCGCCCTATAAGGGCACGGTCGTCGGCGCGCTCTACTGCCCCACCGATGGCAGCGGCGATGCCCGTATCTTCACCGAGAAGATGGCTGAGCATGCCCAGGCGAAGGGCGCCAGGATGGAATACAACACCGCGATCAAGGCCCTGCGCGCCAATGCCGGCGAGATCGAGGCGGTGGTCACCGACAAGGGCGAGTTCACGGCCGACAATTACGTGCTGTCCTGCGGCGCCTACAGCCCCCTGATTTCCAAGACCGTCGGCGTGCCCCTGCCGATCTATCCGGTCAAGGGCTACACAGCCGAGTTCCCCTGCGGCGATGGCCACGAGACTCCCGAGATCGGCGGCGTCGACGAGGATGTGTTGGTCGCCTGGGGCAAGTTCGGCGAACGCTTCCGGGTCGGCGGCAAGGCCGTCTTCACGGGCTATGACACCAGCTACAAGCCGTCGGATTTCACGGCTATTTTGAACACGGCCAAGGCAATTTTTCCCAATAGTTGCGACTGGACGAAGCCGAACTATTGGGCCTGCGTGCGGCCGATGACGCCGGACGGCCCGCCCATCTTCGGCACGGCCAAGTACAAGAACTTCTGGCTCAACACCGGGCAC
>CAUZWC010000259.1:0-4433 GCA_963583595.1 Alphaproteobacteria bacterium
GAATTTTACCGCCCTCAAGGGCCTGACGATCGGCCCCGGCTGGCGGCGCGGCGTGCAGGCGACCGTCGGCGGCACCAAGGGCTGCACCCATCTCGTTGAATTGCTCGGGCCGATGGCGACGACCGCGCTCCAGACCCTGTGGCCATTGATCGACCGGCGGGGCAAGCGCCCTGAAGGAAAGCGCCCGCCCCTCATGGGCAGCTGCCACGCCTATGCCGAGAACAGCCCGATCTCGCGCCGGCTATGGCCCGACTATTTCGCGGCCCGGGAAAACCCACCCAACGGCGACGCCTGATGGCGCCGCTTCAGGAGCGGCCAACGCCAACCGCGTCCATGGCCGCTTCGAGCGGCTGGCCGCCAGCGATGATCGACCGGTAATACGCCACGATGAATACCCGCATCGATGCGGTGAAGTTGGTTTTGTAACGGCGCCGATGCACGAGATTGCAGATTTCGTGAAGGTTCCGCCCCTCGCGCTGAGAGATATCCTCGAGCGCGTTCCACATTTCCGTTTCCAACCGCATGCTCGTGCGGTGGCCTTCGACGTTGATATTCTTGGTCATACGCGCCGGTGTCATTGACATCATTGCCCCTGGTTCCCTCTCATATCGCCTGCATCGGCGTTTGCGACCCCACAGCACAGCGACGACTCCCGCCGCGCCCACGAGTTTTTGAGCAAATATTATACCATAGCCGGGTATTGACTTCGGCCGACCGTTCGTCGGCGGTTAGCCGATGCTCTCGGGCGCGTCAGGCCTCGTCCAGGGTCTCCGCCCGGATCGACAGAGCGTGCACCGGACCGGCCAACTCCTCGGCCAGGGCCGCATAAACCATACGTTGCCGCTCGACCCGCCCAAGGCCGGCGAAGGCGGTGGAGACGACATGGACGCGAAAATGGGTCTCCCCTTCGGGCCGCGCGCCGACATGCCCGGCATGCAGATGGGACTCGTCGATGACTTCGAGCGACTGGGGAGCGAGCGCAGCTTGCAGCTTGCTTTCGATTTTGCGAATGATTTGCATCTGCCGTCCTTTGAGCAATCCGAATTGGCGTGACCCAGCGTTCCGATCGAAGCCGAATCGAACCGGCGCAGAGAGCGGTTTGGGCCGCTTGTCACGATGAACCGGGTTCACCATACTCCCCCGATGCATCATAGGCGGTCGCAACCGAACAGGCGCCAGGAGCCTGAAACGAGCTTGGCGCTGCGCCCGTGCGATCATCCCGATTGCATGGCCGAGGCCGAGTTTCGGGCGCCCCGTTCACGCAACGATCTGCGGTCCTATCTGTGGTTCTGCTTGGAGCATATTCGCCAGTACAATAGGGCCTGGAACTATTTCGAGGGAATGGACGACGGCGAGATAGAGAACCAGGTCCGCAGGGACACGGTATGGGAACGTCCGACTTGGCCCTTCGCGGGCCAGCAGGCGCGAGCCTTCGCCGAAGGACGATTCTCCGATCCGCTGGGCACCTTCTCCGAGGGCGACCGCGAGCCCGGGCGCCGCGAGGACCGTGAAGAGAAGGAGAAGGCCCGCTACCGGCCTTCGCTCAACGGCAAGACGCCGGAAGAACGCGCGCTGGCGGTGCTGGAGATCGAACCGCCGATTACGGTCGACCGGATCAAGGCGCGGTATAAGGAACTGGTCAAACGTCACCACCCCGACACCAATGGCGGGGACAAGCACGCCGAGGAACGCCTCAAGAAGATCAATGAAGCCTACGCAACCCTGAAGAGTTGCGCCCTCCTGGGCGCCGCACGATAAAAAGCAGGAAACTCAGCCATGACGGACGCGACGCAGGCGAACAACGCCTACGCAGATTTCCCCGATGCCCCCGATATCAAGGTTTCGGTACGCCAGACCTTCGGCCTGGACACGGACATGGAATGTCCAGCCTTCAGCCGGCCCAACGAATACGTGCCGGAGGCGGACGACGCCTATCGTTTCGACCACGATACCACGATGGCCATCCTGGCCGGCTTCGCCCATAACCGGCGCGTCCTGATCCAGGGCTATCACGGCACCGGCAAGTCGACCCATGTCGAACAGGTCGCCGCGCGCCTCAACTGGCCATGCATCCGCGTCAATCTGGACGGCCATATCAGCCGTATCGATCTGATCGGGCGCGACGCCATCGTCCTGCGCGACGGCAAGCAGGTGACGGAGTTCCGCGAGGGCATCCTGCCCTGGGCCCTGCAGCATCCCACCGCGCTCTGCTTCGACGAATACGATGCCGGCCGGCCGGACGTGATGTTCGTGATCCAGCGCGTGCTCGAGGCCGAAGGCAAGATGACCCTGCTCGATCAGAACAAGATCATCCGTTCGCATCCCTTCTTCCGGCTGTTCGCGACCTCAAACACCATCGGGTTGGGCGATACCACGGGCCTCTATCACGGCACCCAGCAGATCAATCAGGGCCAGATGGACCGCTGGAACATCGTGGCGACCCTGAACTATCTGTCGCAGGAGGCCGAGGTCGAGATCGTCCTGGGCAAATGCCCGAGCCACGACACCGAGGAAGGCCGCAAGACGATCACCGCGATGGTCGCTCTCGCCGATCTGACCCGTTCGGGCTTCGTCAGCGGCGATCTGTCGACTGTGATGTCGCCACGCACGGTGATCACCTGGGCCCAGAACGCCGATATCTTCAACGATGTCGGCTTCGCCTTTCGCGTCACCTTTCTGAACAAATGCGATGAGATCGAGCGGACCACGGTGGCCGAGTACTACCAGCGCTGCTTCGGGACCGACCTGCCCGAGTCGGGCGTCAACGTGACCATCTCGTGAAGCTTGCCCAGGTGAACGTGGCATGAGCGACGGCTCCAATCCGGTCGAGGAATTCAAGCGGGTCACCGGCGCCACGATGCGAGCGATGGCTCGCCGGCACGAGCTGACAGTCAGCTTCACCGGCGAGCCGCCCGGCATCGAGGGCGAGACGGCGCATCTGCCCCTGCCCTCGCGCGAATTGAGCTACGACGAAGTCTCGAACCTGCGGGGCGAGGCCGATTCGATGTCCCTGCGCCTACGCCATCACGATCCGAAAGCCCATTCTCGGCATATGCCGCGCGGCCAGATCGCTCGCGACGTCTACGAGGCGGTCGAGCAGGCCCGGGTCGAATCGATCGGCGCCCGCCGCATGGCCGGGGTCGCGGCCAATCTGACCGCGGCCCTGGAAGAGCGCAGCCGCAGCCGCGGCTACAACCGCATCAAGGAGCGCGACGACGCGCCCATCGCCGAGGTCATCGGCATGATGGTGCGCGAACAGCTGACCGGCATCGCGCCACCCGATTCGGCGCGCAACATGGTCGATCTCTGGCGCAGCGTACTGGAGGCCCGCGCCGGCGAGGAACTGTCGGAGTTGACCCGTCATATCGAGGACCAGGACGCTTTCGCCGAAATCACCCGGCGCATGATCAGCGATCTGGACCTAGCCGATGAAGACGCCTCGGACGATTCGAGCGAAATCGATTCCTTCGACGAGGACGAGGACAGCGACGACGCCGACGGCGAGAGCGGCGAAGCCGACGAGACCGGTTCCTCTCCCGCCTCCGGCGACGACATGCAGGAAGGCAGCATGGAGGACGGCGTCGAGGGCGAGAGCGGCGCGGCCGAAGACGACATGGACGCCGAATTCGTGCCCGGCGGCGGCGACGACGACCCATCCCGTCCGGGCCGGCCCTTCCGCCCCCAGGAGGACGGCCGCAACGTACCAGGCCTGCCCGCCTATCATCCCTTCACCAGCGAGTTCGACGAGACGATCGAGGCGGTCGAACTCTGCGATGCTCAGGAACTCGCGCGGCTACGCCAGCATCTCGACCAGCAGCTCGCCAATATGACGGGGGTCATCGCGCGCCTCGCCAATCGGTTGCAGCGCCGCCTGATGGCCAAGCAGACCCGGTCCTGGAACTTCGATCTCGAGGAAGGGATGCTCGACGCCGCGCGCCTGTCGCGGGTCGTTGTCAACCCGGACACGCCCCTGTCCTACAAGCAGGAGTCGGATACCGAGTTCCGGGACACGGTGGTCAGCCTGCTGATCGACAATTCGGGTTCGATGCGCGGCCGGCCCATCACCGTCGCGGCGATGAGCGCGGATATCCTGGCCCGCACCCTGGAACGCTGCGGCGTGAAGGTCGAGATCCTCGGCTTTACGACCCGCGCCTGGAAGGGCGGGCAATCACGCGAACGCTGGCTGGCCGAGGGCAAGCCGGGCAATCCCGGGCGGCTCAACGACCTGCGCCATATCGTCTACAAGCAGGCCGACGCGCCCTGGCGACGGGCCCGCAAGAACCTGGCCCTGATGCTGCGCGAAGGGATCCTGAAGGAGAATATCGACGGAGAGGCCGTGCTCTGGGCCCATAACAGACTGGTCGCCCGGACCGAGCAGCGGCGCATCCTGATGGTCATCTCGGACGGCGCACCGGTCGACGATTCGACCCTCT
>CAUZWC010000260.1:0-4338 GCA_963583595.1 Alphaproteobacteria bacterium
GACAAGGCCCTGCCCCGTGCAGATCTCGAGTAAACCGGCGATCGCCACCGCGCTCGATGCGCCGTGCGCCGCTGCCGGCACCGGCGAGGCGTGCAACGGACCGGCCGCGACCTGGATCAATATCAAGCCGACCGCCAGCGTGTGATTGAAGCGCCGTCCGAAGCAGCGAAGGAATTTGTGGCGGTGCCCGAAAGCCATGGCCGGACTATAGTTCCCCCCCCGGCCGGGGCCACACTTTCATTGCCTGCGCGTCGCCGGATTCGTAGAAATGACCTTCGCGCCTTCAGAGGAAAGAAACGGCATGTCGATCAAGCTCATGGGCAATTGGAGCTATCCCACCGCCATACGCTTCGGCGCAGGCCGGATCGCCGAACTGCCGGCTGCCTGCGAGGCCTTGGGCATGGCCCGGCCGCTTCTGGTGACCGATCCTGGCCTGGCCGGCTCGCCCATGATTTCGGCGGCCCTGACCCAGAACAGCGATGCCGGCCTGCCGACCGGCCTGTTCAGCGAGGTCCGCGGCAATCCGGTGGGCGCGAATGTCGAAGCGGGCGTCGCGGCCTACCGGGCCGGCGGCCATGACGGCGTGATCGCCTTCGGCGGCGGCAGCCCGATGGACGCGGCCAAGGGTATCGCCCTGATGGTCGGCCAGGACCGGCCGATCTGGGATTTCGAGGATATCGGCGACAACTGGACCCGCGCCAAGGCCGATGCCATCGCCCCCATCGTGGCCGTGCCGACCACGGCCGGCACCGGATCGGAGGTCGGCCGGACCGGCGTCATCGTGAACGAGGCAACCCATACCAAGGTCATCGTCTTCCACCCGCGCCTGCTGCCGGGCCTGGTCATCCTCGACCCGGAACTGACCATCGGCCTGCCGGCCCATGTCACCGCCGCGACCGGCATGGACGCGCTGGCCCATAATCTCGAAGCCTTCTGCGCGCCGACCTTCCATCCCATGGGTGAAGGGATCGCGGTCGAGGGCATGCGCTTGGTCAAGGAGTTCCTGCCCCGCGCGGTGGCCGACGGCGCCGATATCGAGGCGCGCGGCAATATGATGGCGGCGGCCAGCATGGGCGCCGTCGCCTTCCAGAAGGGCCTGGGCGCGATCCATTCGCTGAGCCATCCCCTGGGCGCCGTCTACGACACCCATCACGGCCTGACCAATGCCGTGGTCATGCCCTATGTGCTGGATTTCAACCGCCCGGCCATCGAGGACAAATGCGCCCGCCTGGCGCGCTGGCTGGATCTGCCCGAGCCGGGCTTCGCCGGCATCCGCCGCTGGATTCTCGACTTGCGGGCGGAACTGGGCATTCCCCATACCCTGGCCGAAATCGGCGTGGACGACCGCCGCATCGACGAAATCGCCGCCATGGCGACGGCCGATCCCAGCGCGGGGACAAATCCCGTGCCGCTCGACGATGCCGGACACCGCGCCATGCTCGAAGCTGCTCTCACCGGCCGCCTGGCCTGACGCTGAGTCTGTCTAGAGACGGACCGATTCGCCGATCTGGGCCGATGCGCCGGGGCGGGTCCGGCGGATCGCCGCGGACAGGCCGATGACCGGCAGGATGACCGTGGCAACGATCAGCAGCGCCCAGACCGAGGCCTCCTCGTATTGCTCGTCGATCGCGTATTCATAGGCCCGAATCGCCAGGGTGTTCACGCCGAAGGGCCGCAGGATGATGCTGGCCGGCAATTCCTTCATCACCTCGACGAAGACCAGAAGGCCCGCCGTCAGGATGCTGCCGCTGACAATCGGCGCATGAATATGGCGCAGCATAGAGACCGGCCGTTCGCCGAGCAGGCGGGCCGCGCCGTCGATGCTCTGCGGAATGCGCGCAAGCCCCGCCTCGACCGCGCCATAACCCACCGCGACGAAGCGCACGAGATAGGCGAAGAGCATCGCCGCGACCGTGCCACTAAGGATCAGGCCCGTGCTGATCCCGAGATTCTGGCGCGCCAGGCCGTCCACGAAATTGTCCAGGGCACCGAAGGGAATCAGCACGCCGATGGCGATCACCGATCCCGGCAAGGCGTAGCCGAGGCTGGCGAAACGCGCCAGGGCCCGCACGGGAGTTGAGCCGTCGAGCCGCACGCCATAGGCCAGAATGACGCCCACGACGACAACCAAGGCGGCGGCGGCGGCGGCAAGGCCTAGACTGATCGCCGCGTCGCCCCAGAACCCCGCCAGAAGATCCGAATCGATCACCCCCAGGGCGTTCACCAGCAGCACGGTCGCCGGCAGCAGGAAGCCGAGAACGATGGGCGCCGCGCACCAGGCGACCGCCAGCGCGGCCGCCCCGCCGCGCAAAGGCAGGGTCGCCAGGCTGCGGTAGCGGCCGGTCGTGTGTTGATAGCGCAACCGCCGGCGCGACCAGCGCTCGACCAGGACGAGGCCAAGCACGAAGATCAGCAGCATGCAGGCCAGGCGTGCCGCCGCAGGCACGTCATACATGATCAGCCAGGCCTTGTAGATGCCGGTGGTGAAGACATTGACGGCGAAGAAGCTGACCGTGCCGAAATCGGCCGCCGTCTCCATCAGCGCCAGGGCGACGCCGACCGCCACGGCCGGCCGCAGCAACGGCACGGCGACCCGGAAGACCGAGCCCCAGACCCCGCAGCCCAAGGTGCGGCTGGCTTCGAGCACGCAGACCGACTGGGCGATCAGCGAGGCGCGGGCGAGGAGATAGACATAGGGATAAAGCGCCAGGGACAGCACGATGACCGCGCCCGGCAGGGAGCGGATCTGTGGAAACCAATAGTCGCGCGGCGACTGCCAGCCGAAGATCTCGCGCAGGGCCCCTTGGACCGGTCCGGCGAATTCCAGGATGTCGGTATAGAGAAACGCCAGGATATAGGCCGGCATGGCGAAGGGCAGCAGCAACGCCCATTCCATGACCCGGACGCCCGGAAAACGGCAATTGGTCACCAGCCAGGCCGTCGGCACACCGAGCAGGGTGGTGCCCATAGCGACCCCCGCCATCAGCAGGACGGTGTTCCTGAAATAGCCGGCGAGGACCGTGTCCAGCAGATGCGTCCAGGCGCCGTCCGATTCGGCCATCGCCATCCACACCACCGCAATCACCGGGACTGCGAGCAAAAGGCAAAGCAGTCCAAGTCCGGCGGTCCAGAAACGCGAGGCGCGGGCGGAGCGGGACATCGTCCCGCCATGCCCGCGCCCGGCGGTATCGATAGTGAATTGTTGAGCGCTCACGCCGAAACTCCGGCGTCCCGCCCTACTGCCAGCCGGCGCGGTCGATCAGCTTCTGAGCCGCCGGGGACAGGGCCGCGATCTTTTCGATATTGACGGTGTCGGACGTCAACTCGCCCCAGGACGCGACCATGGAATCGAGCGCCACGCCCGCCTTGATCGGGTATTCGAAATTGTCCCGGGCATACATCTCCTGGGCCTCGTCCCCGGTCAAGAACTCGATCAAGGCAATGCCTTCCTTCGGGTGCGGCGCGTGCTTGGTCAGGCCGGCACCGGAAATGTTCACATGGGTTCCCCGATCGTCGCCATTCGGGAAGAAGATCGAGGTGGCCGCGGCCCATTCCTTCTCCTCGGGCTTCTCGTCGTTGGTTGCCATCTTGCCCATATAGTATGTGTTGCCGATGGCGATATCGCACTCGCCCTCTTTCACGGCCTTGACCTGGGCGCGGTCGTTGCCTTGGGGCTTGCGGGCGAAATTGGCGACGATGCCGCGCACGATCTCTTCCGTCTTCTCCTCGCCATGGGCCGCGATCAGGGACGCGACGAGAGCGACGTTATAGCCGTGGTTGCCGGTGCGCACGCAGATGCGGCCCTTCCATTTCGGATCGGCCAGATCCTCGTAGGTGGACAACTCGGACGGGTCGACACGGTCCTTGGCGAAATAGATCACCCGGGCCCGCGTGGTCAGGCCGGTCCATTCGCCCCCCGGATCGCGGAAGGAGGCCGGGATGTTCGCGTCCACGACATCGGAACGGATCGGCTGCAACAGATCGCCGCTCTTGAGGGCGGCCAGGTTCTCGACGCCCACGGTCAGGACGACATCGGCCGGGGTGTTCTTGCCCTCGGCCTTGAGCCGTTCGATCAACCCTTCTTTGATGAAGACGACATTGACCTTGATGCCCGTCTCTTCGGAGAAGCGGTCGAGGAAGGGCGAAATCAGATATTCCTGCCGGGTCGAATAGACATTGACCTCGTCCGCCGCAACGGCGCGGCTGGCATCGAAACCCGTGGCGCCCGCCACCAGCGCGCAAGCGGCCAGCATAGTCCTGTGCAGAATTCCGCGTTTCACTCCAACATCCGCCTTCATATTTGTCTCCGTCCCGCTCCGGGTTTGCCCCGCCGGTCCA
>CAUZWC010000261.1:0-4326 GCA_963583595.1 Alphaproteobacteria bacterium
ACTGAATCCGGGGTTAAATCCGGGAAGGGCGGGCGAGCGAAACGATGCTTGAATTTCCGTCATCGCGGAATTCGCCTCGTTTCCCATCACCATGGTGGCGAAAGTCCGCTGGACTCACTTCATCCCAGGGGCAAATCTCCTTCCATGACCGAAACGCATCCGTCGGATCGACCGACGTCACCCGAAATGCTTACGCCCGATATGCCCGCGGAGGAAACGCCGATCGATGTCCTGGTCGTGGGCGGCGGCATGGCCGGTTTGACCGCCGCCCTAGCCTTCGGCGTGGCCGGGCTTTCGGTGGTTCTGGTCGACCGGCGCCCGACGACTGACGTGCTTGACGCCGCTTTCGACGGGCGGACTTCGGCCTTGGCTCTCGGTTCCCAGCGCGTGCTGGACGGCCTGGGCGCCTGGGCCGGCATGGTGGAAGACGCCGAACCGATCCGCGAGATTCGCGTCTCGGATGGCGGCGCGCCCATGTTCCTGCACTACGACCACCGCGAAGTCTGCACGGAACCGCTCGGCTATATCGTCGAGAACCGGCATATCCGCCGCGCCCTGCATGACAGGCTGGCGGCCTGTCCCGACGTGCGGCTGATCGCGCCGGGTTCGGTCGAGGACCTGTCCCATGAGGAGCCTTTTATCCGGGCCCGGCTGAGCGACGATCGCGGGATACGGGCCCGGCTCGCGGTGGCCGCGGATGGGAAGGACTCGCCCCTGCGCCGGGCGGCCGGCATTCCGGTCACCGCCTGGGACTACCCCCAGACCGGTATCGTCTGCACGGTGCGCCACGAGAAGCCCCATCGCGGCATCGCCCATGAACGATTCCTGTCCGCCGGGCCCCTCGCCATGCTGCCCATGCGCGGCAATCTCTCTTCCGTCGTCTGGACCGAAAGGCGTGACCGCGCGGTCCATCTTCTCGGCCTCGACGATGGCGCCTTCGCCGTCGAAATCGCCCGGCGCTTCGGCCCCTCCCTCGGCGGGTTGGAAATCGTCGGCGGGCGGTGGAGCTATCCGCTCTCGCTCAGCCATGCCGATCGCTATGTCGCGTCACGGCTGGCCCTGGTGGGCGATGCCGCCCATGCGATCCATCCGATCGCCGGACAGGGCTTCAACCTCGGTCTGCGCGATGTCGCCGCCCTGGCCGAGACGGTGGTCGATGCGGCTCGGCTCGGCCTCGATATCGGCGGGCCAGAACCCTTGCGCGAATACGAAAGCTGGCGGCGTTTCGACAGCGTCGCCCTCTCGGCCGCGACGGATATCCTGAACCGGCTGTTTTCCAACGATCTCGCGCCTGTCCGCCTGATGCGGGATCTGGGCCTGGCGGCGGTCAATCGAACACCGCCCCTGCGCCGCTTTTTCATGCGCCATGCCATGGGGGTGGTGGGGGAATTGCCGCGTCTGGCGCGGGGCGAGCCTCTCTAGCGGGCCTAGGTTTCCGATAGACTGGGGTTTCCGATTGGCCTGCGGCCTCAGGTGTCCCGCGACAGCCCGCGTTCGGCCAGGGCATCCAGATAGGTCTGCCAGCGCGCGTCGCGATCCCGGCCCAGCTCGTAGAGATAGGGCCAACTGAACAACCCGGTGTCATGGCCGTCGTCGAACAGGAGGCGGATGGCATAGCGCCCGACCGGTTCGACCTCGCGGATTGCGACCGCGCGTTTGCCGGGAACGATCTTCTTCTGCCCGACACCATGGCCTTTGACCTCGGCCGAAGGGCTCTCGACTCGCAGCAATTCCGCCGGCAATTCGAACTGTGAGCCGTCATCGAAGGCGATGTCCAAGCGCCGTTCGGCCAGGCGGACGCGGATCTCGGTCGGTCGCGGGTTCACGGCGTCAGGCGTTGCGGGGGCCATGGCCGGGCTAGGCCCCGGCCGCGCCGTCCAGCTTGCGGGCCTCGTCGACCAGCATGATCGGGATGCCGTCGCGGATCGGATAGGCCAAACCGGCCTGGCGGCTGATCAGTTCGTTGCGCCCGCGATCGTATTCGAGCGGACCCTTGGTCCGCGGGCAGACCAGAATTTCGAGCAGCTTGGGATCGACTCCAACAGTGTCCTCAGCCATGGGGCCTCCTTGATTTGCCGCAGATTTATCGTGGCGGCCCGCCGTTCAGTGGCGTGCCGAAAATTGCGTGTTTCCGTCGCCGCCGGCGAGCGCCATTTCCATCACCGCCGTCATCATCGCGCAGCGCTCGGCCAGGCTGCTCGCTTCGAGCAGGGCCTGTTTTTCGTTCGCCTCGAAGGGACAGGTCTGGGCGAGAACCGCGATCAGGGCGGAATCGGGCGTCTTCGCCACCTCTTCCCAATCGGCGGCCAGGCCGCGCGTGTCGAGATAGCGGCGCAAGGTTGCGATCAAGCCGTCGCGGTCCATCCCGCCGCCCGCCGGCGTTGCGGTATCGTCGGCCAATAGGTCGTCGGCAAAAGGGGTGTAGTCGGCGACCACGCGGCGATAGCCGTCGCGCATCGGCAGTTCCTCCGTGACCCGGAACCGACACAGACCGACCAGGGTGAAATAGAAGCGACCGTCATCGGTGCTCCGCTCTTCCTCGATGCGGCCGACGCAGCCGGTCTCGTAGATCGGCGGCTCGCCTTCATCCGCATCCCCCTCGTCGCGCGGCTGGATCATGCCGATCAACCGATCGCCGGTCAGGGCATCCCGGGCCATCGCCCGATAGCGCGCCTCGAAGATATGCAGCGGCAACCGCCCGTTCGGCAGCAGCAGCGCCCCCGGAAGAGGGAAAATCGGAATTTGCGCCGGCAGGTCCATGCGGGTCACGAGAACAGAACGGAAGACAGGCGCCGCCGCCCCTCGATGGTGAGTTCATGAGTATGGCCCAGCGCCTCGAAGATCTGCACGAGCTGCTTGCGCGCCGCCTCCTCGTTCCAGGTCCGGGCCCGGCGCACGATCTCGATCAACTCGTTGATCGCCGTTTCCGGTTGATTCATGCCAAAATGGGCGACGGCGAGATCGAAGCGCGCCTGATGGTCGTTCTCGTCGGCGGCCAGCCGGGCCTGGAACTCGGGAATTTGTCCGGCCGCCGCGCTGGCCTTCTCCGCCAGATCGAGGGCCGACCGCGCGGCGGAAACGTCGCCGTCCTCGGCCGCGGTGGCGGGCAAGGAATCCAGAACCGCTCGGGCCTGCTCGAAATCGCCGGCCGCGACGGCGCAGCGCGCCAAGCCGGCGGCGGCCGCCAGATTGCCGGGCTCATGCTGAAGCACCTGGCCGTAGATTGCGGCGGCAGTGGCGCCGTCGTCCGCGTCCAGCGCGCCCTTGGCCTGCTCCATCGCCGCTTCGACGGGCGAGGGGCCGGCTTCGCCCGCGCCGGCGGTCAGTTTGTCGACGAAGGCTTGAATCTGGCTTTCCGGCAGGGCGCCCGTGAAGCCGTCGACCGGCTGGCCATCCACGAAGGCATAGACCGCTGGGATGGACTGGATGCGCATCTGCTGGGCGAGAGGCTGGTTCTCGTCGATGTTGACCTTGACTAGGCGGACCGCGCCGCCGGCGGCCTTGACCACCTTCTCGATCGTCGGCCCGAGCTGCTTGCAGGGCTCGCACCACGGCGCCCAGAAGTCGACGATGACCGGGGTCACGCTCGACGCCTCGATGACGTCCGCCAGGAAGTTCTCGGTATCGCTGTCTTTGATGACGGCGCCGTTCGGCCCGCCGCCCGCGCCCATCGCGCCGCCGCCGATGATCGTTTCCATGTTCTTCGCAGTCCCTTGCGGTTCCCAAGCCCCTTAAATGGCGGTTCCCTGCCTCGGAGGCAAGCCCGCCTAGCCGGTCGAAGCGGGTGCGGGGCCGGCCCCGCCCTCCGGGTAGGGCGCGTCGAAATCGACGATCTCGGGCCGGTGGCCGGTCGCTTCGAGAAAGCGCACCAGATCGGTCGGTTCGATCGCCGTCGTCCGGTCGTTCGTCAGGGGGTGATAGTTGAGCGGCGCGCGGGCCAGCATGGCCTGGTCGAGCAGGATGCGCACGCGACCCTCCGTGTCGTTGATCGCCGCGAAAGGCGTGACCGCGCCGGGGGTCACGCCCAGCACCGCCTCCAACAGCTCCGCCTTGGCGAAGGACAGGTTGCGCGCGCCCGTCCGCTTGGAAAGCCACTTCAGATCGATGCGCCGGTCTTCCAGGACCACGGCGAGAAACAGCTCGCCCCGCTTGTCCTTGAGGAAGAGGTTTTTGCAATGACCGCCGGGCAGGTCGCCGCGCAGACGCTTGTTGTCCTCCACGGTGAAGAGCGGCGGGTGGTCATGGGTCGCGGTCGCGATGCCCAGGGCGTCGAGACGGGCGAACAGATCTTCGGGGCGAGCAGGCATGGTACATACCTAGCGGTTC
>CAUZWC010000262.1:0-4266 GCA_963583595.1 Alphaproteobacteria bacterium
CTGATTGCTGAGGCTGAAACCTCGAATGTTGGCGAATTCTATGAAACATAGAATTTGAGATCTAAATTACAGTAGTGTTCATAGGATGCTTCCCGCTCTCGAATGCGAGAGCATTGCGCGCCGGCGGTGGCTGGTTGCGTCGCGCGGCAGCAGTCGCTCGAGGGAGGTCGAAGGGCAATGGATTTCAGTCTTTTCGTGCCGTGCCATCGGTTCGACAATGCGGTGAGCGAAAGCGAGGTCATGGCCTTTGCCCTGCGCTCGGCCGAGATGGCCGACGAGGGCGGGTTTCGGACAGTCTGGTTTCCCGAGCACCATATGGTGCAATACATCGCCTGCCCGTCGCCCCTGCAGCTGGCCGTGGCGGCGGCCCAGCGAACCAAGCGGGTGCGGGTCGGCACGGCGATCATCGTGCTGCCCTATTACGACCCCCGCCGGCTGGCGGGCGAGATCGGCATGGCCGATGTGCTGAGCGAAGGGCGCCTCGAAGTCGGCCTGGGGCGCGGCGCCTTCCAGTACGAGTTCGACCGCTACGGCATCGATCCGGCGACCGGCACGGCGCGCCTGCACGAGGGCATGGATGTGATTGAGGGCCTGCTGACCCAGGAGGATTTCGAGTATCGCGGCGAGACCGTCTCCTTCGGTCCCTCGACCTCGGTGCCCCGGCCGGTCCAGAAGCCGCACCCGCCGATCTGGATTTCGGGCCGTAACGCCGAATCGATGCGTTGGATCGCCAGCCGGGGTTACAACCAGCTCGCCACACCCTGGCGCGAACCCTTTTCCTATGTCGAGGAGAGCTACGGCCAGTTTTCGCGCATCCGCGACGAGGCGGCGCCCGAGGGCAAGACGCCGAAATACGGCATTTCGCGCATGTCCTTCGTCGGCGAGACCGACGGCGAGGCGCTGGACGCCATGAAGGACGTGGCGGTCAACCACCGGGCCTTCACCCGGCTCTTCACCAACACGGCGACGGTCAAGGGCGGCTTCGTCCAGGCCGACCCGGTGGAGGGCGAGTATTCCGAGGATAAGCTGCTGGCTAATCTGGTCGCGGGCTCGCCGGAAACCGTCATCGAGAAGCTCAAGGCCTATGAGGCCCTGGGGGTGGACGAATTCATCATGTATGCGGGCTTCCCGCTCGATCACGAAAAGACGGCGAAATCGATCCGCCTGATGGCGGAGCGGGTTATGCCGGCCTTCGCCAAGGATACGAAAGACACAAAGGATGGGGGAAAGGCGGATGACGGACGGATTGCTGCTGCTGCTGCTGGCTGACCGGGTTGTCGACGGTCGGGGCGGGGAGCCGATCTCGCGCGGCTATGTCGCCATTCAGGGCGAAAGGATCCTGGAGGTCGGGCTCGCCGAGGCGGCGACCGAGGAGCGCTATCCCCGGGAGATCCCGCGCGAGGATTTCGGCGATGCCACGATCATGCCGGGCTTGGTGGACGGCCATGTCCATCTGACCTTCAGCGCCGGTCCGGTTCCCTTCCAGGACATCCAGACGGACAGCGATTCGGCCCAGCTTCTGCGCGCGGCCGCCAATGCACGGGCGGCGCTGCAGGCCGGGGTGACGACCCTGCGCGATCTGGGCTCGCGCGGCCATGTCATCTACGAGCTGCGTGACGCCATCGCCAAGGGGATCATCCCGGGCCCGCGGGTGATGAGCAGCGGTGCGCCGATCACCTGCACGGGCGGGCATCTGAACTTCCTGGGCGGCGTCGCCGATGGCGAGGTCGGTGTGCAGAAGATGGCCGAGAAGCGGGTCGAGGAGGGGGCCGACGTGATCAAGGTGATCGCGACCGGCGGCAATATGACCACCACGTCGGATCCCCTGAAGGCCCAGTTCACCATTCCGGAAATGAAGCGGGCGGTGGATGTGGCCAATGCCAACGGCCTCAAGGTCACGGTCCATGCGCGCGGGGTCGAGGGCATCCGCGCCGCCGTGCGCGCGGGAGTCCACGGGGTCGAGCATTCGCGCATGGAAGTGCCGCCGGGAAAATGGGAGTTCGATGACGAACTGGCCAAGGAAATGGCCGATCGCGGTGTCCATGCCGCGCCAACCTTCGCGGCCAGCTACCGCGCCTTCCAGTGCCAGGCGGCGGGTGCCAAGGTCGGGCTGCGCAAGGGCGCCATTCCCATCGATATCCGCCAGAAGAACGCGGCGCGGCTGCGCGAGGCCGGGGTCAAGGTGATCGCCGGTACCGATGCCGGGGCCTCCATGGCCCGCTTCGAAGAAGCCATGAACAACGAAATGGAATGCCTGGTCGGCGCGGGCTGGACCCATCAGGAGGCGCTGGAGGCCGCGACCTACGGTTCGGCCGAAGCCCTGGGGCGCGAAAAGGAAGTAGGGAGTCTGGAGGTCGGAAAGCTGGCTGATATCGTCGTTGTGCGCGGCGATCCGACCCGCGACGTCGGCGAAGCCCGCCAGGTCGAACGGGTCTATCTGGGCGGCAAGCTGGCCGTGCGCCGCGGCCAGGCCGCCTTCGACGCCCGGCCTGACCCCTGGCCGGCCGACGAGATCGCCACGCGGGCCTCGCTGCTGGCGGAATTCGAGCGGGAGTAGGGCCTACTTGCCGGCCTTTTCGTTTTCCTCGTAGGTGTAGCGAAAGGTGCAGGTGGGCGCGCCCTGGGCGATGGTCTGGGCGCGGTCGAGCTTGATCTTGGGGTCGTAGCCCGTGCAGAAGGTGCCATCGCGGTTGCAGCCCAGCATCGGCGTGAGATGGCCCAGGCCCATCGAGCTATAGAGATCGGCATAGCCGCAGCGCGTGACGTCGAAATCGTAATGGTTCTCGTCCTCGCGCAGGACCTCGACATCGAGGCCGCAATCCGGCCCCCAGTTCTTGTAGAGTTCCTTGTAGAGGGCGAGGAAAGAGGCCATCGAAGTCTCGCCGCCCGGCTCCTGCTTGGCAAAGGACTGGGCCTCGCGGATGGCGCTATCCTGGATCGCGGTGGACAGGATATCCTTGGCCTTCTCCTCGCCCAGCTGTTTCACCATCTCGTCATAGATCGGGGCGATCACCTGGGCCTGCAGGCGGCGTTTCTCGAAATTGGATATGGTGACTTCAGCCATGGCTGTATCGCTCCGTTCTTAATGACGCGTGAAAGGTTTCCGCATCCAACCTAGCAGAAACACGGGACTCGATTCATCGGCCTGGCGGCGCGCCGCCTCACATTGTTATGTGCCGGCCTCATGCGGGATACTGGGTCCTGGTCAGGGCCAATTTTGGGAACGGAATTCATGAGTGAATCGGCATCGCAGCGGGTTGAGCGGCTAAACAAACTGGCGACCGAAGCTATTCAGGCGCATTGGAAGATATTCCTGGCTCAGGGTGTCTTCCTTATGGCGCTGGGGCTGCTTCTAATCGCCAAGCCGCTCGAGGGCGTTCTCACCCTGACGATGGTTCTCGTCTTCATCTTCGTTGCCGAGGGAATCGCGGGCATTCTGATCGCGTTCGATTTCCGGCGGCATCTGGCCAATTGGGGGTGGACCCTGGTCAGCGGGGTGGCCAATCTCGTCCTGGCCTATCTCATCTGGCGGGGCTGGCCGGCAACGGCGGATTGGGCGACCGGCCTGCTTCTCGGCATCAATATGTTCATGCTCGGTCTGTGCCTGACCATGCCGGCGCTTGCCGCGCGCACGCTTTCGACCCGGTGATTCGGGGCAGGCTTCAAACCGGCCTTTCCGTCCTGTTGCCCCGAACCAAGACCGGCGCGCGGCTCTCCCATGATTTGTCGATAGAGCAGGACGTTAGGCAGGCCAGGCAATGACAGACGGGTCGATCGAGACCGGCAATATCCAGATTCTGGGACGGCAAATGCCCTTCGCCTTTCCCAAGGGCGACCTGTTGCGTAACTTGGTCGGCTGGATTCTCTCGGGACAGGAGTATCCCGTTCTGGCGCTGCCGGAATTCCGGCCTACCGTGATCGTCGATATCGGCGCCAATGTCGGCGCGACGGCGCTGTTCTTTCACTCCCACTATCCAGAAGAGACCATCCATTGTTTCGAGCCGTCGAGCCTTTGCTATGGCTGCCTGGACAGGAATACGGACGGGTTTCCGGGGCTCCATGCCCATCACCTCGGGCTCTACGACCGGGATTACGAGACGGTTCTTTATGAAGGCCACGGCCAGCCGGCCCAGAATTCGGTCGTGATCAGCCCCGGCAGGGAGGAACATGGCGAGACGATCCGCCGGGCCGCCGCCGGCCCGGCCCTGGATGTCTTGGAACTCGGCGACATCTCGATCCTCAGGCTCGACACCGAAGGCTGCGAGG